>DATHUR010000061.1:0-2831 GCA_035462025.1 Egicoccus sp.
GCAGCCGGACGCCACGTGCTGGCCAACCACGTCGAGCGGCTCGCCGACGATCACGCCAACGCCCGCCGCATCGCCGGGATCGTCGCCGACGCCGTTCCCGGAAGCTGCGATCCCGACGAGGTCGAGACCAACATCGTCTACGTCGCGACGGGCGAGGTCGTGGCCAGCGAGGTGGTCGAGCGCCTGCGCGACGAGCAGGTGCTGGTCGGCGCGATGGGGGAGCACCTGCTGCGGCTGGTCACCCACCTCGACGTCGACGCCGACGGCTGCACCCGCGCCGCCGACCTGATCGCGAAGGTCCTCACGGGCCGCTGACCGGCGTAGCCGTGGGCCGGGGTGTGGCGGTGGCCGGCCGCTGGCGTCTCGGGCACGGTCGAGGCGCGGGACCGTGGCAGGATGGCCGCCGGCCGTCAAGGAGCTCCGATGGACCTGCTCGTCACCGGCGCCACCGGATTCGTGGGCGCGGCGCTCGTGCCCGCCCTGCTCGCCGACGGCCACCACGTGCGCTGCCTGGTCCGCGACCCGACGCGTCTGATCGCGCCGTGGCGCGACCGTGTCGAGGTGGTACAGGGCCGCGCCGAGGACCGTCAGGCCGTGTGGCGGGCCGGCGACGGATGCGACGCCGCGTTCTTCCTCGTCCACGGCATGGAGCACCGCCTGCGTGGATTGGTGGAACGCGAGCGGGAGACGGCCGCCGCCTTCGCCAGCGGCGCCGAACTCGCCGGCATGCGCCGCATCGTCTATCTCGGCGGCCTGATCGACGAAGACCGACTCGCCTTCGTCTCCGACCACCTCTATGCCCGCCACCAGGTCGGGGTCGAACTGCGGGCGGGGGAGGTGCCGGTCACCGAACTGCGGGCCGGCATCGTCATCGGCGCCGGGAGCGCCTCGTTCGACCTGCTCAACGCCGCAGCCGCCTCGGCCATCGCGATCGAGGCACCCTGGACCGCCTCGCTGGTGCAGCCGATCGCCCGCGACGACCTGCTCGCGGTCATGCGCGAGGCCCTCACCGACCCTCGCGCGGCCGACCAGGTGCTCGAGCTCGGCGGTCCGGACGTCCTCACGTACGCCGAACTGGTCGACCTCGTCCGCGAGGTGCGTGGCGCCCCCGAACCTCGCCGGCTCCGCCCGTCCTACCTGCCGGCCGAGGCGACCGCCCTGGCCGCCGCCGCGGTCGCCGGCGTCGACCCGATGCTGGCACTCGGTCTGCTGCAGTCGGTCGCCGAGGACACGATCGTCCGCGACGACCTCGCGCAGCAGTGGTACGGCCACCTGATGACGACCTCGGCACGCGACGCCATCCGTCTCGCGCTCGCCTGACGAACGCCGCGTGCCGCGGGGCCGTGACTCAGGCCGAGGCGGAACGGCCCCAAGCGCCGGCGCGGTGGTCCACGGTGGGCGCGGCGACCTCGCGGTCCATGGCGGCGGCGAACTTGGCCACCAACTCGCGCAGCGCCAGGATGTCGTCTTTGACCAGGGCCTGCGGGCCGTCGACGAGGGCCGTCTCGGGCCGCGGGTGCACGTCCACGATCACACCGTCCGCGCCGGCCGCGATCGCGGCGCGCGTCAGGGGCAGCACCAGGTCACGCTTGCCGCCCGAGTGGGACGGGTCGACGATGACCGGCAGGTGGGTGAGCGACTGCGCCACGGGTACGGCCGAGACGTCGAGGGTGTTGCGGGTCATCGGTTCGTAGGTCCGGATCCCGCGCTCGCACAGCACGACCTGCAGGTTGCCGGTGTGCGCGATGTACTCGGCCGCCATGATCCACTCGTCGATCGTGGCGGTGAGGCCGCGCTTGAGCAGGACCGGCTTGCCGGCCATGCCGACTTCCTTGAGCAGCTGGAAGTTCTGCATGTTGCGCGCGCCGACCTGGAGCATGTCGGCCTTGGCCGCCACGGCTTCGATGTCGGCCGGGGTCACGACCTCGGTGACGAACGGCAGCTCGAGGTCGCGCGAGACGTCGTGGAGGATGTCGAGGCCGGCCTCGCCCAGGCCCTGGAAGGCGTAGGGCGACGTGCGCGGCTTGTAGGCGCCACCGCGCAGGATCGAGGCGCCGGCCTCCTTGGCCATCTTGCAGGCGGCCGCGGTCTGCTCCTCGGTCTCGACCGCGCACGGTCCGGCGATGAGCGTGACCGTGTCGCGGCCGATCGGTGTGTTGCCCACCCAGACCGTCGACGGCCGCGGATGGGTCTCGACGCTGACCAGCTTGTAGGGCTTGCTGACCCGGATGACGTCCTCGACGCCGGGGAAGGCGTGGAGCGGCAGTTCGGTGAACTGCGTCAGGTCACCGACCAGACCGATGATGGTCTGGTGCTTGCCGCGTGAGACGAAGGCGTCGCCGCCGACGTCGCTGATGGCCTTGACGACCTTGTCGACATCCGTATCCGTGGCGCCGGAGCGCATGACCACGACCATTGTCGTGTCCTCTCTGGTCATTGACCCGCTCCCCGGTGCCATCGCGCCCCGGAACGTAGCGAGCCCCGGAGGCGGCTGACCCCGGGGCTTCGAGTTCGTCGTTGCGGTAGTGGTGCTAGATCGTGTCCGCAGCGCGCTCGGTCCCGGGCCCGGTAAAGAACCGGCCCTGGAACCAGAAATAGGTCGCGTGCGTCATGGCCGGGGAGCGTAGCAGTGCGCTGACCAACGTCGCGACCGCACTAGGCTCGCCGCGCCGACACGGGCCTGCGGGGCCACGACGGCCCCCTCCGACCGCCGCCTCGACGACCCGAGTTCGCGTGTGAGCAGTGACGCCGACGAGTCCGGCACACAAGTGCGCTGTCCGGCGTGCGACACGCCGGCGATGGCGAATGCCCGGTTCTGCCGGGCGTGCGGG
>DATHUR010000062.1:0-12691 GCA_035462025.1 Egicoccus sp.
GCTACCCGAAGAAGCTCGGCTCGATCCACCTCACGCGCCCGGCCGCCTACGGCAAGGCCGGCCCGCGGCTCGAGGCCGGCGGTCGCTTCGGCGCGACGCTGGCCGCGTACGACCGGCGCCTGGCCGAGGCCCGCTTCACCATCACCGGCACCGCCGACTCGGCTGGGTTCGTCAACAGCCACGCGATGCTGCACACCCGCTTTCTGCCCGCGATCGAGGGCCTCGACGCCTCACCGTCCCTGCACGAGTTGGTCACGATGAAGACCGTCGACGTCGAAGCCGGACCGGTGTACGTGGGCGACGCGGACCTGACGCTGTTCGATGTGCCGGGCGAGGAGTTCGACCTGCTCCAGCCCCGCGAGATGCTGGGCGCCTACTACCGCCAGGTCGGGGCCACCTTCGCCGGCGGCGCCACCGTCCACCGCTATCGGGACTGATCCGTCCCGGCACCACACCACGAGGAGAGACGCCATGGGGGAGATCGTCGGAGCGGGCCTGGTCTCGCACGCGCCCACCATCATGTTCGACGAGCCGACGCGCCGCGAACTCAACGAGGGCAAGGAGATCTCGCTGGTCCCGGGGCTGAAGCGGTTGCGCAGCGAGATCCTCGACGAGTTGAAGCCCGACACGATCGTGATCCTCGACACGCACTGGTTCACCACGGTCGAGCACGTCGTCTCGGCGCACGATCACCGCGAGGGCAAGATGACCTCGTCGGAACTGCCGCGTGGCATGACGCAGGTGCCCTACGGCTACGACGGGGACCGCGAACTGGCCATGCTGATCGAGAAGCACGGCAACGAACTCGGCACGCCGACCACCGCGATCGACGACCCGTACCTGCCGGTCTACTACGCCACGGTCAACCTCGTGCACTATCTGCACCAGGACGAGCGCTTCGTGTCGGTCTCGATCGTGCAGACCGGTGACGACGACGACTTCCTCACGCTCGGCCGTGCGATCGGCGACGCCGTCGCGGCCAGCGACCGGCGGGTCGTGGTCCTCGCCAGCGGCGGCATGAGCCACACCTTCCACCGCCTCAAGGAACTGGGCAAGCACGAGGCGAGCGACCCGGTCCACATCATCACTCCCGAGGCCCGGCAGGCCGACGAGGAGAGGATCGCGTGGATGGAGGCCGGCGATCACGCCCGCGTCATCGACGAGATGGACGCGTATCGCCCGCACAACCCCGAGGGCGGCTTCGGTCACTACCTCGCCATGGCGGCCGCGATCGGTGGGCGTGACTGCACGGCACCGGGCCGCACCCTCTCGGACTACGAGAACGCGACCGGCACCGGTCAGGTGCACGTCTGGTTCGACCGGCCCGAAGGCGGCTGGATCGCCTGATGGACAGCCATCTCGCCGACGTCTGGTTCGAGCTCACCGACCTGCGGGTCGCCTCCGGTTCGGGCGCGACGATCACCACCGTCGACGGCGTCGACTACCTCGACCTCACCGCCGGGATCGGCGTGGTCAACACCGGCCACTGCCATCCCGCGGTCGTCGAGGCGGTCCGCGAGCAGGCCGGCCGGTTCCTCCACGCCCAGGTCAACTGCTACCGCCACGACCGGCTCGAACCGCTCGCGGCCCGGCTGGCCGAGGTCACCCCACCCGGCATCGAACGGTTCTTCTTCGCCAACTCCGGCGCCGAGGCCACCGAGGCGGCGGTCAAGCTCGCCAAGCAGGCGACCGGCAAGCCCAACGTGATCGTGTTCCAGGGCAGCTTCCACGGCCGCTCGCACCTGACGATGGCGATGACCACCTCGAAGGCGGTCTACCGCGCCGGCCACGCCCCGCTGCCGTCCGGCGTCCTGGTCGCGCCGTTCCCGTACACCTTCGTCACCGGCGAGGACGTCGACACGTCGGTGGCGAGGTGCCTGCGCGAGTTCGACCTGCTGCTCAAGACCCAGACCGCGCCGTCCGAGGTGGCCGCCGTGGTGCTCGAACCGGTGCTCGGGGAGGGCGGCTACGTCCCGGCCCCGCGCGCCTTCGTCGAGGGCCTGGCCGAGCGCTGCCGCGCGCACGGTCTGCTGTTCGTCGCCGACGAGGTGCAGACCGGGTTCGGCCGCACCGGCGCGATGTTCGCGATCGAGCACACCGACGTGCAGCCCGACATCCTCGTCATGGCCAAGGGCATCGCGTCCGGGTTCCCGATGTCCGCGATCGGCGCTTCCGCCGAGCTGATGGCGAGGTGGCCGGTCGGCTCGCACGGCGGCACCTACGGCGGCAACCCGATGGGGTGTGCCGCGGCGCTCGCGACCATCGACGTGCTGACCGCGCCGGGGTTCCTCGACGATGTGCAGGCGCGCGGGCGGCAGTTCCTCGCCGGCCTCGAGGAACTGCGTGGCAGCCACGGGGCGATCGCCGAGAACCGCGGGGTCGGTCTGATGCTGGCCACCGAGATCGTCGACGGCGACGGCCGGCCCGACCCGGTCCACACGGCCGCGCTGCTGAGCCACCTGCTGCGCGAGGAACACATCGTGCTGATGAGCTGCGGACCGTTCGGTTCGACCGTGCGCTGGATCCCGCCGCTGATCGTCTCCGAGACCCAGGTCGCCGACGCCCTGGCCGCGTTCGACCGCGCCCTGACCGCCACCGCCGAGATCGAGGACCCCGCGCCCGTCTGACCGCAGTCGACGGCATCGATGGCGCCTGGGACCGCGCACAACTGGGTGTCGCGCACGTGACCGGGTGGTGGTCGTCACGGTGCAGGACGCGAGCACGTCGACGCCTGCCACGGGGCCAGTGATGCGGACGTTCTGCTCAGTCGGTGTCGGCAGGCGGTGACGTACGGCGGCAACGGTGACGTCGGCGCGCTGTAGTGGGGCGCAGCGGCGTCACCGTTGCGCGTTGGCATCACCGGACGTCGCCGCGATCGAGCGTCACATGTTCGGGCGATCGGCATACCCGCAGCCGCCGTGTTGTCGCGGTCGCCCCGAAGCGTGTTGCGGTAGGAAGGATGGCCGTCGACGGGACGACGGCGGTGGCGCGTGTCTACGGTGTCGGGCATGCAGGTCACCGAGGAGCGGTTCCGCGCCCTGGCACGGTCGTCGCCGTGGCGGTGGCAGACCCTGCGCTTCACCCTGGTCCGCCGACCGGCCCGTGAACCGATCGGCGACGGTGTGCGCGCCTGGCTGCGCCGGCCGGGGCTGCTGCGCGTGGAGGACCTCGACGGCAACCTGGTCAGCGTCGTCCGGGAGCAACCGCGCAAGGTCGCGTTGTTGACCACCGATGGCGGGTGGGCCGTGCCGGAGCGCGACCCGCTGTCTACGACGCCCGCGCGCGACGAGGACGGCTTCGTGGTCGAGCGACCGGCGATGCTCGACTGCGACGCCCCGATGTTCCAGGACTACCACTGGGTCGCGATGCTCGACCCGGTCGAGTTGACCGACGGTCACGACGGTCGGCCGGGGACGCGCATCCGCGAACTCGAGGAGGTCGACCACCACGGTCGGCGCGCGTGGCAGGCGGTGATCGATGCGATCGACGGCTACGCCCCGCGGTGCCCGTGCTGTGCTCTGCTGCCGTCCCTGCAGAGCGACGGGAAAGAGGGTGGCCCCAGCCTCCTGGAGTTCGATCCCGGGTTCCGGTATGCGCACAGCCACCTCGTCCGGATCGATGTCGAGACCGGTGTGTGCGTGTACGCCGAGCAGCAGGGCGGTGGCAACGACGGGCACTGGCACCAGGTGAAGATCGAGGCCGTCGACGAGCCGATGGACGACGAGCTGTTCCCGGTCGAGAAGCGACCCGGCTGGAAGGTCTGGCGCCGCTGACGTCCTACGGCAGTTGGCCGCACCAGGCGAGGGCGCGGCGGACGAGGCGGCCGTGGCCCTCGGACATCTCGCCGGCGATGTGGGGGCTGGCGGCCTCGTGCGGCGACAACCACGCCAGGTCGAGCGCGTCCTGCGCCGGTGAGCACTCGCCCTCGCACGGCACGACGTAGCCGAGCGCGACCGCGTGCTGACGCGGGTCGTGGAAGCCCCGACCCTCCTCGGGGAAGTACTCGGCGACCGTGAAGGGCGCGATGCCGGGCGGCAGGTGTGGCGAGGACTCGGTACCGAGGTCCTTGGTCAGGTGGCGCCACAGCGCGTCGCGCAGGGTCTCGCCGAACATCACGCGGCCCGACACGACCGCCCGCGAGATGCTGCCGTCGGGCTGGGCCCGCAACAGCAGGCCGACCTTCTCGACCCGGCCGAGGTGGTCGACCCGGACCGGGACAGCCTCGACGTAGACCATCGGCACCCGGCCGCGCACCTCGGCGAGTTCGTCCGCCTCCAGCCAGGAGGGGTGGGTCTCGGTGAGGTCCGACGTGGACATGCAGGCGGCTCCGGGGTCGTTGGCGCGGGCCAGTGTTCCAGGCCGGCGGGCCACGTGCGCGGACCGCGGTCGGGCCACGGGCCGAACGTTCCCGGTGCGGCCACCACCGTACGGACATCATCTGGGACCTGGGTCCCGGTTGGGGTGGGTGAACCTGCGCGGTCGGCTGCCGTCCCCTGCCGGCGAGGAACCGTCGTTGGAGCCCGTGATGCTGCTGGTCGTCGTGATCGTCGCTTCGCTCGCGCTCGTTGCCGTCCTCGTCGCGGGCCAGCGCCGCCGCGACGCGTCCCTGGACCCGATCCCGCTCGGGCCGAGCTGGTCCCCGCCGGGCTACGACCCCGACGACGACACCCCCGACACCGCCTTCCCGGGTGTCGACGCGGAGGAACGCGCCGCGTTCGTGGCCGAGCAGACGGGTGCGCCGCGTCACGTGATCGACGACGTCGACAACGCCTGGCAGGAGTACCTCGCGGTGATCGGCCTGGCATCGCTGCCGCCGACCCACCGCTACCGGATCTACGACCCGTACAACCCGCCGGTCGCCCGTCGCGGTGACGACGGACGACCCGTCGCCGACCCCGACCGTGTGGCGCGCGACGTGGGGATGCGCACGGCGATTCCCGAGCGCGACGCCGCCGATGTCCTGGCCGCCGACCTCGCCTACCTCGAGCGTGCCGGCCTCACCCGCTGAGCATCAGTACAGGAACATCGGTTTGCCGGCGACGGTACGCACCTTGGGCCGGTAGGCGTCCGGGTCGTACAACGACGCGACGTCGACGCGCTTGACGCCCTGGTCGATCACCTCGAGCGGCATGTCGCCGTAGGTGCCCGACTGCAGCCCCACCAGCCGTCCGCCCTCGTCCATGAGCGTGAGGTCGGCCGCCATGACCGCGAAGTTGGTCGCCGCCATCAGGTCGAGCGAGTCGGGCCGGCCAGAGCGCATCAGGTGGCCCAGGCTCTGGGTGATCACGTCCTGCCCGGTCAGGTGGGCGATGAAGGCCCCCGTGGACGCACCGACACCCGCGGCGAGGTAGGGGTCGGCCACCTCGGGCTCCTCGCCCATCATCCGCGCGCCCTCGGAGATGGTCACCATGGCGTAGCGGCTGGGGTTGCGACGGCGGTCCTCGACCAGGAGGGCGGCCAGCCGTTCCGGGTCGAAGGGCACCTCGCAGATCAGGGCGCGGTCGGCGCTCGACAGATAGGCGGCCACCAGCGAGGTCTCGCCCGAGTGGCGCCCGAACAACTCCACCACGGCGATCTGTTCGTGCGAGCCGGTCGACGTGCGCAGTTGGTGGATGAACTCGACGCTGCGGGTGACGGCGGTCGAGAACCCGAGGCAGTAGTCGGTGCCGTGGACGTCGTTGTCCATGGTCTTGGGCACGCCGATGACGGGCACGCCCTCGTGGTGCAGGCGCAACGCGTAGGCGAGCGTGTCGTGGCCACCGATCGCCACGACCGCATCGAGTTGCAGCGCGTCGATCACCTCGAGCACGTGCGAGGTCACGTCGTAGGGGCCGTCGCCGAGTTGGGTCGGGGCGAGGAAGCGGGGCAACTCGAACCCCTGAACCCGCGAGGGGTCCAGGCGCGAGGTGTGCAGCACGGTCCCGCCCGAGCGGTCGATCGTGCGCACGCGTTCGAGGTCGAGCGCGTCCAGGCAGCGTTCGGCCGACCCCTCGGGATCGTTGCGGTCGTACTCGACCAGGCCGGCCCAGCCACGACGGATCCCGACCACCTCGTTGCCCTCGAGCGCGACCCGCTCGACGAACGCCTTCAGGCAGCGGTTCACGCCGGGGACGTCGCCGCCGCCGGTCAGGATGCCGATGCGCACGCGCACTCTCCTCGTCGGATGATGGTGCCTACTCGGCGGACGGGAACGCGGTGTGCGGGGCCGGCTCGGCCTCGCGGTAGACCTCGGCGAGGTGGACGTAGCCGGCGACGTTGGGCCGCGGGATCTCGGGCACCTCGCGCTCGACGACCTTGGCCGGGACGCCCATCGCGACGGTCCGCGGCGGCACCTGCGTGCCCTCCGTCACGACCGCACCCGCCGCGACGACGGCGCCTTCGCCGATCACCGCGCCGTTCATGACCACGGCTCCCATGCCGATCAGGGCGTCGTCGTCGACCCTACACCCGTGCAGGATGACCCGATGTCCCACGGTGACGCGGTCGCCGATCGTGACGGGGAAGGCCGGGTCGGCATGGACCACGGTCAGGTCCTGGAGGTTGGTCTCCGCACCGATCGCGATCGCGGCGTACTCCGAGCGCACGACGGTGCCGAACCAGATCGACGAGCGCGCGCCGATGGTGACGTTGCCGGCCACCGTCGCGCCCTCGGCCACGAAGGCCGACGGGTCGATGCGCGGTGTGTGGTCGTTGGCTCGCAGGACGCTCATCGTGTACTCCCGGGGTCGGCGCGGCCCATCCGCCAGTTGGCGCGGCCGGTGTCGTCGAGGCTGGCGAAGCGGACCTCGATGCGGGTGCCGGCGCGCCAGGGTCCCGAGGTGGTCTCGAGTCCGTGCTCGTCGATCTCGAGCCGGCCGCGTTCGCGTGCTGGCAGATCGAGGGCGCGTTCGGCGGTGACGAACCCGCCGAGGCCGAGTCGGGGCAGACGGATCCGCAGGCCGTTGTTGGTCAGGCCGGTGACGACGGCGGGTTCGGGGCCGTCGAGGAAGCCGCGGTCGAGCAGCACCGACCACAGGTCACCCCGCTCGCGGGCCTGGAGGAAGTTGATGGCGCCGGCGCGTGCGTCGAGCCATCCCGCCAGTCCGCGCAGGTCGTCCACGCCCATCGGTGGGGTCTCGCCGGCGAGGGCGGCGCGGATCTGGCGGTGGATGGTCAGGTCCGCGTACCGGCGGATCGGCGAGGTGAAGTGGACGTAGGCGGACGAGGCGAGGCCGACGTGGGCGGAAGGGTCGGGTTCGTAGGTGGCCCGCGCGGTGGCGCCGGTCGCCGCCGCGACCAGCAGGTCGCGGTCCTCGTCGCGGCCCTCGGCGGCGAGGCGGTCGACCTCGGCCAGGACCTGCGCGATCAGGTCGTCCGCGTCGGCACCCTCCGTGCCGTCCGCCAGGGCCGGTACCGCCGCTCCCGCCAACGCCGCGGCGGCGCGCAGCCGCTCCCGCCGCTCCGGGTCGACCCCGACGTGGGCGCGGTAGAGCGCCGGGACCGCGTTGTCCACGAGCCATCCGGCGACGGCTTCGTTGGCGGCGACCATCAGGCGCTCGATCAGCCGGTAGGCCGCCGCGTGGGGTTCGGCCGCCACGGTCGCGAGCTTGCCGTCGACGACGGCCGGGGTGACCTCGGCGGCCGCGAACAGGTCCTCGAACGTGGTCCGGGTGTCACGCTCGACGCCGAGGCGACGCGCGGCCTCGACGACCGCCGTGAGCACCTCGTCGACCGCTGCCGCGTGCGTGCCCGACTGGGCGGCGACGCCGCCGCGGTCGTCGCTGAGCCAGTCCTCGACCGCCGCGTAGCTGAGCTTGGCGTGGGACCGGATCGTGGCCAATTCGAGGCGCAGGTCGTCCAACCTGCCGTCGACGGCGACCGTGAAGCGGACCGAGACGGCGCGGCGCTCGACATCGGGCAGTAGCGACAGGGCGTCCTCGGACAACGCCGGGTCGAGCATCGGGGCGTTGGCCCCGGACGCGAGGTAGGCGCTGGACGCCACGGTGCGGGCATAGAGGTCGGCCGCCGAGCCCATGCCGATCGTCCCGGCGGCGTCGGCGATGTGCACGGCGACCTCGACCGGGGCGTCGTCGCCCGACCAGGCGGCGGCCAGGGCGTCGTCGAGGTCGCGGGCGCCGGCGTCGTCGATGGTGACGCACACCTCACCGGTGCGGTCGACCGGCGCGAGTTCGGCGCCCGGGATCGGACCCGCTACGTCGAGTCCCTCGGCGCCGCCGCGGCCGCCGCCGGCCAGCAGGCCCACGATCCTGGTGTGGGTGGCGTTGGCGTAGGCAGGGTCCAACCCCGCCGCCTCCGCACCGCCGGGCACGAGCGCCGGTGCGGCCCGGCCGAGCGCGACCACGACGGCGGCGGCCCGCACGGCCTGGGGTGATCCGCTGACGTGCGGCCCGGCCACCAGGGCCTTGCCGAGCGGAGCGCCGTCCTCGCCGTCGACGGCCAGCACGACGATCTGGCGGCCGAGCGCCGACTGCAGGCGCTGCGCGAGGGCCGGGTCGAGACGGATCCAGCCGCCCCCGATGGCGGGGTCGGGTTCGAGCACGAGCCGCCCCGGACCCTGCTGGACCCGGCCGACGAGCATCCGGCGGACCCGTTGGACCAGGGTCATGGCCTCGACGGTTGCGCCCTTCTCGTCGAACGCCAGCGTGGCCTCGACGAGGTCGTCGGCGAGGAAGCCGCCCGCGAGCGGCGGCGGCACGAAGGCCGAGTCGACCGTGCGTGGTGAGCCGTCGGCCTGGTGACCGGTCACCTCGACGGGCGTGACGCCGTCGGCGGCCACGATGGCCGCGAAACCGAAGCCTCGCGGATGGGGGCGGAAGCGGGCGCGGACCTGCACGGGACGTCTGGCCTTCGTCGGGTTGGCGGGGCGGGCAGTGTGGCAGCTACCGGCCGTCGGGGGGCAACCCGTCCGGCGCGCCGTGATCGTGCACGCGCGTGGTCACCTCGTCGAGCGGCCCACGGTGGGTGCCCGGCCAGTAGACGCGGTCGCAGGTCGTACAGCGGGTGAATCGGTCCTGGCCCGTGCGCACGCGGGGTGGCAGGCGGTCGAGGACCGCGGCCTTGGCGACCGCTTCGAGCCGACCGTTGCACTGGATGCACCGCGTCCCCGGGTCGGTGCGCACGGCCAGGCGGTAGCGCTCGGCGACCTCGAGCAACTGCAGTTCCGGGTCGTGGGAGCGCGGGCAGTAGCCGTGCACGATCTGGCGGCGCATCAGCAGGCCCCGGTCGCGGCTGAGCAGGATGCGCTGCTGTTCGGTCGCTACCGCGGCCAGGACCTCGTCATCGGCGTCGCGGCGCCACCACGTGTCGAATCCCAGCCACCGCAGTCGGCGGGCCAGCGTGCCGAGGTGGACGTCGAGCACGAACCGGCGCGGGTCCGGCGGCTGCGGGAAC
Organism: Egicoccus sp.; assembly: GCA_035462025.1. GTDB lineage: Bacteria > Actinomycetota > Nitriliruptoria > Nitriliruptorales > Nitriliruptoraceae > Egicoccus. Next base: position 9,391 of record DATHUR010000062.1, read on the forward strand.
AGGTGGGTGCCCGCAGCGGGCTCGACGGCCGTGAAGGGTGGGTAGACCGCGACACGCTCGCCGCCGCGGATCCGGTGGTCGAAGCCGACCGCGTCCCCGTCGACCACCAGCAGGCCGACCTCGACGTGCGGGACGCCGATCGACTCGACCACGTCCTTGACCGACCGCGGGGTGCCGACGGGCACCTGCTGTTCGGCCTCACCCGCGAGATCGACCAGCCCGGCATAGCAGCGGACCTGCACGTGTCCGGCCGCCATTGCGGATCGCTCAGTTCTCGTAGACGCCGATGACGCGGTTCTGCTCGATGATCGCGTCGCCGTAGGCGTCGAGGAAGTCCCGGCGGCTCGGCGCACCGTCCACGGCCCGCGACAGCGCGTAGACCCAGAAGTAGTAGTGGTGGGGACCGTGTCCCGGGGGCGGCTGGGGACCGCCGTAGCCGTCGTTGCCGAAGTCGTTGGGGCCGGGTCGGAACTGGCTGTCGGCGCCGGGAGCCAGCTCGGTCGTGTCGGTCGGGATGCCGTACAGCGTCCAGTGGGTGAACCCGTCGGGCAGCGGCGCGTCGGGATCGTGACAGACGACGGCCAACTCGACCGCGTCCGAGGGCACGCCCGCGATGCGCAGGGCCGGCTGCTCGTTGCCCTTGTCGTTGGCGTGCCGGTCCTCGAGGCGGCCACCGTTGTCGAACTCCGGGCTCGTGATCTTCAGGTCGGCGATGTTGAGTCCCATGTCGGCTCCGTGTGGTGGTGACGGGTGGTCCCCACGCTAGGCGCGCGGGTACCGGTCGCGTCCGGTGAGGCCGTACCCTTGGGCCCGGCCGCCGTCGCCCAGGCCGTCAGGAGCGTGCGTGACCACCCAGACGTCTTCCCACCCCGGGGCCTCCGGGACGCCGCGGGCGGCGACGTCGTCCACCGCCGAGCGCATCGCCCGCACCATCCTCCGCATCGACAACGAGCAGCCACGCGCGCTGATGCCGATGAAGGGCTCGCTGCTGATCTCGGCCGTCCGCTGCGTGATCACCTACGCGATCATCCCGGCCATGGCACCGATAATCAGCGGCATCGGCATCCTGGCCACCCCGCTGTCGCTGCTGCTGTCGGCCGTGGCGGCCGTCATGGCCGTCGTCAGCCTGCGCCGGGTGTGGCAGGCCAACTGGACCTGGAAGTGGGGCTACACGCTGTTCGCCGTGGTGGTCCTGGTCCTGCTGGCCGTCGTGTCGGCCTACGACATCGGCCGCCTCGCCGCCGGCTGATCAGGCCGAGGGGGCGGTGCGGGTCCACGACCGTAGGGGCCACTCGATCTGGTCGAGCAGCGACTCGACCCGGTCGACGACGCGGACGGCCGTCGCCCGCCGGTCCTCGCTGGGGGTGAGCTCGGTGCGCAGGCCGGTCGAACTCGAGGTCCGGGTCCGCTGCCAGGCGCCCTCGAGCCGGGCCGCATCCAGCGCCTTGCGCGCCTTGCGGGTGCCGCCGCGCACCTCGACCTGGACCACCTCGTGCCCGCGGTCGTTGGTCCCGCCCTCGATCCGCAACTGCGTGGTCAGGTCGTCGGCGAGCATGCGGGCCAGCGCGTTGGCCTTCGAGCCGGGCGCCCGGCTGGTCGCCAGCAGCGCACGCACCGGTCCGGGCGCGTCGGCCGCGAGCCACACGGCGACCTCGTCGCGATCCAGGCGCCGTTCGCCCGTGCCGGGATCGGCCGCCCAGTCGATCGAGCCGAGGTCGGCGCGCGTCGGGTCGGCGTAGCCGGCGTGTGGACGCGAGGGTCGTCCGGGGACGATCGCGGGACCGTCGTCGGCGTCGACGAGCCGCTCGTAGGCCTGCTGCAACCGGTGGAACGTGCCGCTGTCGCCGCCGCGGTCGGGGTGGTGCTCGCGCGCGAGCCGGCGATAGGCGCGCTTGATGTCGTCGTCGCCCGCCGTGCCGGACAACTGCAGGATGCGCAGCGCTTCGGTTCGGGTGGGACGCGTCACGGCTGGTCCTGGGCTGGCGGCCGGGGCGCAGGGTACGGCTAACGTGCCCGCCCGGTCCGAGAGGGAGCACGAGGTGCTGGACGAACTGGCTGCGGCCATGGACGTGACGGAGCCGGAGCGGGCGACGGCCCAACGGCTGTGGAGTCGGCTCGAGGCGATCCACACCGTGGTGTACTTCTCGCCGATCGTGGCCGACGCCCAGGCGCGCGTGGGTCTCGAACCCGGTCTGATGTCGTACGCGGCGGCGCGCATCGGTCCGCTGGGTCCGGTCGGTCCGGAGGTCACCGCCGGCGCGTTCTACGGGTTCTCGCCGACGGCGTTGGCCGAGGTCCTGCCCGCCGCGTGGGAGTGGGCCGATCCGATGGAGGTCGTCCTCGCGACCCGCGAGGCGGTCGGTCGCACGCTCGCGCCGTTGTGCGACGGCATCGAGGACGAGGTCGCTCGGGCTGCCGAGTTGGCGCGTGAGGCGGCGACCCTGCATCCGATCGTGGGCCGGCCGATGGCGGCGGCCCGGGCCGGGCTCACCTGGCCCGACGAGCCGCACCTGCTGCTGTGGGAGGCGACCGCCCGCATCCGCGAATCGCGCGGCGACGGCCACATCGCGTGCCTGGTCGTCGCCGGCGTCGACGGCATCGAGTCCCACCTGCTGCCGCGCGGCGACGGCGAGAAGTTGCGTCAGATCCTCTCGCCGCGCCGCGGGTGGACCGACCCCGAATGGGACGCCGCCGTGCGGCGTATGGCCGACCGCGGCCTGCTCGACGACACTGGCCAGCCGACGGATCTCGGCCGCGAACTGCACGAACGCATCGAGCGGCACACCGACGCGCTGGCGGCACCGCCGTGGGTGGCGTTCGGCGCGGCGAGGACCGCACAACTCGACGACGCGATCGCGCCGCTGGTCGACCGCCTGCTCGACTCGGGCATGCTGCCCGGCGTCGTGGCGAGGCGTGTCGCCCGCTGACGGCGGTTGGTGCTCAGAACGGCATGCCGTCGCCGGGGTCGGCGGCAGATGCCGATTGCCGCGGTCGGGGTTCGTGGCCAGCGTGGTCCGGCCCGGGGACCTGCTGGCCGGGTGGTTCGGGGCGGGGTGGTCGTCGCCGCCGTCGGCGGGGGTCGTCGGGGGGTCGCCAGGTGGCGGGGATGGTGGTGGTGGTCAGCCCGGTGCGGGGGTGGGTCCAGGTGCGGGTGCCGGCCAGGGTCTGGGTGAGCTGCCAGCCGGCTTCCTCTTTGGCCCGGTTGGTCGAGTCACACAGCGGCCCGAGGTTGTCGAGGTCGGTCCGCCCGGGCGTCTGGTCGGGGCTGGTGGGCCACCACGGGGCGGCGTGGTCGATCTGG
>DATHUR010000063.1:0-40879 GCA_035462025.1 Egicoccus sp.
TCGCCTGTCACGACGGGTCGGCGCGCGCCCCGTCGGCCGGAGCGGTCGTGCGCAGTTCACCGGCGCCCCACTCCAGGGTGCGGATCGGCCACGGGATGGTCATGCCGGCGGCCTCGACGGCGGACTTGCAGGTCCGCAGGACCCGGTCGCGGACGTGGCGCACGTCCTGCATCTGGGCGCTGGTCCAGTACGCGACCTCGAAGTCGACGCTCGACTCGCCGAGCTCGATGCACAGCACCTCGGGCTCGGGGTGACCGCGGACGCCCTCGACGCCGCGCACGGCCTCGAACAGCACCTCGCGCGCCCGGTCGTGGTCGTCGCGGTAGTCGATGCCGACGACCACGCGGGTACGACGCACGCCGCGCCGCGTGAGGTTCACGATCGGTTCGGTGAACACGGTCGCGTTGGGGATCAGGACCAACTCGCCGTCGAAGACGCGGACCTTGGTCACCCGCAGGTCGATGTCCTCGACGATGCCGGCGTAGTCGTTGGTCTCGATCTGGTCGCCGCGCCGGAACGGACGGCGCATCAGGATCAGGATCCCGGCGACGAAGTTCTCGAGGATGTTCTGCAGCGCGAAGGCCAGGGCGAGACCGGCGAGGCCGAGGCCGGCGAGTGCGGCGCCGACCTGCACCCCGGCGACGCTGAGCGCGAACAGCAGGACGAAGACGATCAGCGCAACGCGCAGCAGATTGACCACCAGGTGCGAGACGGCCTGGTCGATGCGCGAGCGGTCCAGGCCGTGCTCGGTCCACCGCACCACGAACTTGACCAGCAGCAGCCCGACGACGGCCAGGACGAGTGCCAGCACCACCAGCGGCAGCCGGGCGACGAACCCCTCCGCGAGCGCCTCCGCCGCCTCGACGAGCGTGTCGAGCACGCTCTCGGGATCGGTGACGTCGACCTCGACGTCGCGCAGCAGCGGCCCCTCGGGCGTCTCGGTCGTCTCCGCTGCCATCGGTACCCCCGCCGTCCTCCGGGCGCGGTGAATCTACTGAACCGAGCGGGCGTCGCTACCGCTGGACGCGCACCCGGTTCTTCCCGCCCCGCTTCGCCGCGTACAGCGCCCGGTCCGCACTGGCGAGCAGCGCGGCGCCGCTGGCGGTCGCCCCGAGCATCGCGACCCCGATGCTGGTGGTGACCCGCAGGCCGGGCGCGATCCGAGCCCAGTCGACGTCGACCTCGAGTTCGCCACGGATCTGCTCGGCGATCGCGACGCCGCGATCGAGGTCGCAACCCGACAGGACCACCGCGAACTCCTCGCCACCGAACCGGCCGCAGGCGTCCGAGGGCCGCACGGAGCCCCGAAGCCGGTCCGCCACCTCGCGCAGGACCTCGTCGCCGACGGCGTGCGAGTACCCGTCGTTGATCTGCTTGAAGTCGTCGAGGTCGATCATCAGGGCGCAGACCGCGTCGTCGTCCTGGCGTCGCCGTTCCACCGCCTCGGCGAGGGCGATGTCGAGCCCGCGGCGGTTGAGGAGACCGGTCAGGGCGTCGGTCAGGCTGTCGCGCTCGACGCGCTCGAGCTTGAACCGCACCTGCAACGCCCGCAGGCGCTGGTCAGAGGCGGCGTCGAACAGGCGCCGCTCGACCTCGCGCAGATGCCGCAGCCAGTGCAGCGCACCGGCGGCGTCCGAGCCGCGTTCGTGCAGGTCCGCGAGCGCCTCGGCGGCGTCGGCGCACTCGCCCGGCAGCCCGAGCCGCTCGGCGTCGTCGTGTGCCCGTTCCAGCAATCGGCGTGCCTCGCCGAAGCCCGCGTCGTCGCCGGCGCACAGCCTCGCCAGGTCGATCCGCGCCTCGATGGCGCCGTGTACGTGGCCGGAGCCGTCGTAGCCGTCGATGGCGGCCCGCAGCCCGCGCACCGCCTCGCCGTGGCGGCCGTCGGCCGCGTCGACGAGCGCGACGTTGTGCTCGACCATGGCCACGCCGCGGTGCTCCCCTGCGGCCTCGAATCCCGCCCGCGCCAACGTCAGGTGCGTGCGGGCCACGTCGAGGTCGCCGTGGGCCGTGGCGACCTTGGCCAGATTGTTGCGCACGCCCGCTGCGGCCGCCTCGTCGTCGAGGGACTCCTGGATCGCCAGGCAGCGCTCGTAGGCGTGCCTGGCCTCGGTCAGCTCCCCGCTGGAGTAGAAGCCGACGCCGAGCCGGTTGAGCGCCACCGCCGCCCCCACGGCATCCCCGACGTCCTCGTGGATGCGCAGCGCCGCGGTCATGTGCTCCATGCCGACCGCCACGTCGCCGAGCACGGCCTCGACCTGACCGAGTTCGGACAGGGCGCGCGCCCGATCGATCGCGGGACCGTCCTCGAGCAGCGCAACCGCTTCGAGCAGGCTGTGCAGGGCGGGCGCGTGGTCGTTGTGCAGCAGATGGCAGGCGCCCTCGAGCGTCAGCGCCCGGGCCCGCAGGACGGCGTCGCCCTCGGCGGTGGCACGGTCCCGGACGGTTTCCGCGACGTGCAGGGCCGCCGACGGGTCCTGGCGGCGCTGCCGCCACGCCCTGTCGAGTTGCTCGAAACCCACGTCACCACCATCGCTCGCGCCCGAGGGGCGACGATACTCGGCGGGACCCCGGGAACGACCGGAGGGCGCCCGACCGGGGGTGGCTCCACCGACGAATCACACCCGTGTCGTACCTTCGCCCTCACGGATTTCGTTCGACGGCGCCCCCGCGCGCCGGCATCGCGTCGAGGCCACCAGTGAGCGAGTACAGCGCCAAGAGCATCAGCGTCCTCAAGGGACTCGAGGGCGTACGCAAACGCCCGGCGATGTACATCGGCTCGACCGACGTCCGCGGTCTGCACCACCTGGTCTGGGAGGTGGTCGACAACGCGGTCGACGAGCACCTCGCCGGCCACGCCGACAAGATCCGCGTCCGCATCCTCGACGACGGCGGCATCGAGGTCACCGACGACGGCCGCGGCATCCCGATCGACAAGCACCCGACCGAGAAGGTGCCGGCGGTCGAGTTGGCGCTGACCACCCTGCACGCCGGCGGCAAGTTCGACCAGCAGTCCTACGCCGTCTCGGGCGGTCTGCACGGCGTCGGCGTGTCCGTGGTCAACGCCCTGGCCACACGCACCGAGGTCGAGGTCAGCCGCAGCGGCAGCCGCCACACCATCGCCTTCTCGCGGGGCGCGAAGACCGACGCCCTCAAGAAGGCCGGCAAGGCCAAGGGCACCGGCACGCTGGTCCGGTTCTGGCCCGACCCCGACATCTTCGAGACCACCACCTTCGAATACGACCGCATCGCCGAGCGCCTGCACGAGACCGCGCTGCTCAACCCGGGCCTCGAGATCATGCTGGCCGACGACCGCGACGGTCGGTCGCAGACGATGAAGTTCAAGCACGGCCTGACCGACTTCGTCCGCGAACTGTTGCGCGGCAAGGATCCCCTCGTCACGCCGGTCGAGATCCACGACGAACGCGAGTACGAGGGCAAGAAGGTCGCAATCGACCTCGCCTTCACCTGGTCCGAGGGGTTCCACGACGACCGGCTGCGCAGCTACGTCAACATCGTGCGCACGGCCGACGGCGGCACCCACGAAGAGGGCTTCCGCCGGGCGCTTACCACCACGCTCAACAAGTTCGGTCGCGACTCGGGCGCCCTGCTCAAGAAGGATCCCAACCTCACCGGCGACGACATCCGCGAAGGCCTCGTCGCGGTCGTCTCGATCAAGTTGCCCGACCCGCAGTTCGAGGGACAGACCAAGGGCCGGCTCGGGTCGACCATCGCCCGCGGCTACGTCGAACAGGTCGTGTCCGAGGAGCTGACCGCCTGGCTGGTCAAGCACAAGGCGAAGGGCCGCCAGATCGTCAAGCGCGCCGCGGTCGCCGCCAAGGCACGCCAGGCCGCCAAGGCCGCGCGCGAGCTGACCCGGCGCAAGGGGCTGCTCGACACCCAGTCGGCCGGCCTGCCCGGAAAGCTCGCCGACTGCACCAGCCGTGACCCGTCCGAGACCGAGCTCTACGTCGTCGAGGGCGACTCGGCCGGCGGCTCGTCGAAGTCGGCCCGCGACCGCCACACCCAGGCGATCCTGCCGCTGCGGGGCAAGGTCATCAACGTCGAGAAGGCCCAGCTCAACAAGGTGCTCGAGAACGCCGAGATCCAGGCCCTGGTAAAGGCGATCGGGACCGGGGTCGGCGAGGCCTACGACCACGACCGGCTGCGCTACGACAAGATCATCCTGATGGCCGACGCCGACGTCGACGGCGGGCACATCACCACGCTGCTGCTGACCTTCTTCTACCGGTTGACCCCGAAGCTGATCGAGAAGGGTCACCTGTATCTGGCGCAACCGCCGCTGTACCAGCTGCGCAAGGGCGGCAAGGTCGCCTACGCGATGAGCGACAAGGAACGCGACCAGCTGCTCAAGACCGAGTTCAAGCGCTACTCCAACGTCGAGATCCAGCGCTTCAAGGGGCTCGGCGAGATGGACGCGGACCAGCTGTGGGCCACCACGATGGATCCGGGTCGTCGCACGCTGCTCCGCGTCAACATCGACGAGGCCGCCCGCGCGGACGAGTTGTTCGTGCTGCTGATGGGAAACCAGACCGACCCGCGCCGCGACTGGATCGTGACCAACGCGCACTTCGCCGAGAACGTGGACGTCTAGATGGCAACCTCCCCCACCCTCACCACCGGCCAGGTCCTCGACGTCAGCCTCGAATCGAGGATGGAGCAGGCATTCCTCGACTACTCGATGTCGGTCATCGTGGGCCGCGCCCTGCCCGACGTCCGTGACGGGTTGAAGCCGGTCCAGCGTCGCATCCTGTACTCGATGTACGAGTCTGGCCTGCACCCCGACCGGCCCTACCGCAAGTGCGCCTCCGCGGTCGGCGAGGTCATGAAGACCTACCACCCGCACGGCGACTCCTCGATCTACGACGCGCTGGTGCGCATGGCGCAGGACTTCTCCACGCGCGAGCCGCTGGTCGACGGGCACGGCAACTTCGGTTCGGTCGACGGCGACCCGCCGGCGGCCATGCGCTACACCGAGGCGCGGCTGTCGCCGCTGGCGATGGAGTTGCTCGCCGGCATCGACGAGGAGACCGTCGACTTCGTCGACAACTACGACGGCTACGACACCGAGCCGGTCGTGCTGCCCTCGCGCTTCCCCAACCTGCTGGTCAACGGCGCGTCGGGCATCGCCGTCGGCATGGCCACCAACATCCCGCCGCACAACCTCGGCGAGGTCATCGACGCCTGCCTGACCCTGCTCGACAAGCCCGACGCCGACCTCGCCCGGCTGATGCGCCACGTCCCCGCGCCGGACTTCCCCACGGGTGCCCGCATCATCCAGGGGGGCGGAATCCACGACGCCTACGTGTCGGGCCGTGGTGCCGTCACGGTCGAGGCGGTCGCCAGCACCGAGATGCGCACCGGCAACCTGCCCCGCATCGTGATCACCGAGATCCCCTACCAGGTCAACAAGTCGGCGCTGCTGCAGCGGATCGCCGACCTGGTCAGCACCCGCAAGGTCGAGGCGATCCGGGATCTGCGCGACGAGTCGTCACGCGACGGCATGCGGATCGTGATCGAACTCAAGCGCGGCGAGGACCCCGGCGCGGTGCTCGAGAAGCTGTACCGGGCCACGGACCTGCGCACGAACTTCAACGTCAACGTCGTGGCCCTGGTCGACGGCGCGCCCCGGACGCTCGGCCTGGTCGAGTGCCTACGCCACTACCTCGCCCACCAGCGCACGGTCCTCACCCGCCGCACCGAGCACCGGCTGCGCAAGGCCCAGGCTCGCGCCCACATCGTCGAGGGTCTGCTGCTGGCGCTCGACCACCTCGACGCGGTGATCGCGCTGATCCGCGGCAGCGAGTCCGCCGCGCACGCCCGCACGGGCCTGATGGAACGTTTCGAGATGAGCGACCTGCAGGCCCAGGCGGTGCTCGACATGCAGTTGCGCCGCCTCGCCGCGCTCGAACGCGCCGCACTCGAGGACGAGTACCAGGAACTGCAGGAGCGCATCACCGGGCTGCAGGCCATCCTCGGCGACGCCGAAGTGCTCGACCGCTTGCTCGGCGAGGAACTGCGCGAGATCAAGCGGGTCCACGCCACCCCACGCCGTTCGCGCATCGTCGAACCCGGCATCAGCGCCGACGACGTGCTGGCCGGCGGCTCACAGGCCGGCTTCGAGGCCCAGGAGGTGACCGTCATGGTCACCCGCGGCGGCTACGTCAAGCCGCTCCCCCGCCGCCGTGCGACCCCGGCGCACAAGCACGCCCACGACCCGTTGGTCGCCGTGCTGCGCTGCACCACCGACGACACGCTGCTGCTGGTCGACGAGGCCGGCAACGGCTACCGGGTCGGGGTCGCCGACGTGCCGGTCGTCAAGGCCAGCCAGCGCGGCACGCACGTTGGCGGTCTGCTGGGCGGCGGACCGGAGGCCAAGTTGGCCGGCGCGGTCGTGCTCGCCGACGACGCCGACCTCACGGTCGCGACCGTCAGCGCCGGCGGCCAGGTCAAGCGCACCGCGATGCGCGAGTTCGCCGAGGCCCGCCAGCGCTCGCTGCAGGCCGCGGGCGTCAAGGACGGCGACCGCATCGCCGCGGTCGTGGTCTGCCGCGACGCCGACCATCTCCTGCTCGCCCACTCGGGCGGCCTGGTCACCCGGTTCGCGGCCGACGAGGTCCGCCCCATGGGACGCACCGCGGCCGGTGTGGCCGGCATGACCGTGCCGAAGGGTGCGCAGATCGTGTCCGCCTCGGTCGTCGAGGGCGGCGCGGACGACGCCGGCGAGGTGGTCACCGTCGGCGCCGACGGCACCGCGAAACGCTCGCCCTTGGCCGACTACGCGCCGAAGGGACGCGGCGGCAAGGGCCTGATGACCGGCTCCGACCCGCTGCTGTGGTGCGGCGTGGCCACCGACCTGCACCTCCACGGCGACGAACCGGTCGTCGTGCGCACCCTGGACGTCGTACCGGCCAAGCGGGCCGGTCGTGGCTCGCCGCTGGGTGCCGACGTCGCCGGACCGGCGGTCGCCGAACGGACACCGACCGGCGACGAGTGAAGCGCGGCCCCCGGCCGGACGGCCCCCACGCCTGCTCGTGGGCGGCCAGCGGCGCTCCCTAGTCTCGGCTCCGAGATCCTTCCGTGGCTCGCCCCTGCGCCCAGGAGCCCGACGTGCGCGCCGACATCCAGCATCTGACGACCGAGATCCCCATCGAGGCCGACCACGTCACCGGTGAGGTGCGCTGGTACAACGACGAGAAGGGGTACGGCTTCATCGCGCCCGACGACGAGGGCGACGACGTGTTCGTGCGCTACTCCTCGATCGCCGGCGACGGCTTCCGCTCGCTCAGCGCGGGCCAGCGGGTCGCATTCGACCGCAGCGACGACGGCCGCGGCCCCCGCGCCCTCCGCGTTCACCCCGCCTGAACCCGGTTGGAGTTCGTCCGGAGGCGTCGTCACAGAGCTACGGTGCCTGCATGGACGGTACGCCCGACGTCGCCCCGAAGCTCTACGGCGAACTGGCCGACTGGTTCCACCTGCTCACGGCGCCGAGCGAGTACGCCGATGAGGCCGCCGTCTACGGCCGCCTGCTCGGAACCGTGGGGCGGGTTCGCTCGGTGCTGGAGTTGGGCAGCGGCGGAGGGAACAACGCCTTCCATCTCCGGGCGCACTACGACCTGACCCTGGTCGACGCGTCGGACCGGATGCTCGCACTGAGCCGGCGGATCAACCCCGGGTGCGAGCACATCACTGCAGATATGCGCACCGTTCGGCTCGATCGGCAGTTCGATGCGGTGTTCATCCACGATGCGATCGACTACATGCTGACCCTGGATGATCTGCATGCGGCGATGACGACCGCCCATGTCCACCTGCGGCCCGGCGGCGTTGCGCTGCTGTGCCCCGACCATCTGCGCGACTCCTTCGGACCCTCGACCGATCACGGCGGGCACGACGAAGGTGCACGCGGCCTGCGCTACCTCGAGTGGACGTGGGACCCCGATCCTTCCGACACGACCTACACGATCGACTTCGCGTATCTGCTCCGTGACGGCACGGACGTTCGCGCGATCCACGACCGACACGTCTGTGGGCTGTTCACCCGTGAGGAGTGGCGCCTGGCATTGGCCGAAACCGGCTTCCGACGCATCGAGGTCCATCGCGGCCCGGACGGCACCGAGGTCTTCTCCGCAATCCGCTAGCCGGACCGGGCCCTGCAGCCGGCTCTCCTGACGACCGGGGTGTAGGCTGATGGCTCAACGTCGTCCTCACTCCGGCCCCCGGTGATGGCGTCTCTGAGAAGAGTCGTCCTCGCTGGTCGGAGCCGCTGTGAACGAACGCGATCTCCTGCGGGTCCTGGTGGAGTTCGCGACCACCCTGACCGACGACTTCTCGATCCAGGAGATCCTGGAACGCCTCACCGAGCAGATCGTCGGCCTGCTCCCGGTGACCGGCGCTGGGGTCCTGCTCATGGACGGTGGCGGCGACCACCACTTCGTGTCCGCGACCGATGAGCAGCTCCGCAGGATCGAGGGGTTGCAGGTCGAGCTCGGCGAGGGACCGTGTCTGACCGCCTACGAGACCGACCAGCCCGTCGCCGTCGTCGACCTGTCCTGCGACGTCCGCTACCCGCGCTTCTCGCCCGCCGCGTCGACGGCAGGGTTGGGTGCGGTGTTCAGCTTCCCGCTCCGTCACGGCGGCGGCCGGATCGGGGCGCTCGAGCTGTACGCGAGCGAGCCGGTCGTCTTGTCGGCCGACGAACTCGACGGAGGGCAGACGCTGGCCGACGTCACCGCGTCGTACCTGTCGATCGCCCGTCGCCGCGAGGGCGCGGCGCGTGCGGCCCTGGTCCTGGCCGAGGCGGCGGTCACCGACCCGCTGACCGGGCTCGCGAACCGGCGACTCCTCAAGGATCGGCTCGACCAGGCGATGGACCGTTCGGGCCGTTCGGGCCGCGTCATCGCGGTGCTGTTCTGCGACATCGACCGGTTCAAGGCCGTCAACGACCGCTTCGGGCACCACGTCGGTGATCGCCTCCTGGTGGAACTCGCGGCACGGTTGACCGGGTGCCTGCGACCCGAGGACACCCTCGCTCGGGTGTCCGGTGACGAGTTCGTGATCGTCTGTGAGGACCTCACCGACCCGTCCCAGGCCCAGGAGGTCGCGGCACGGGTGCTCGCAGCGCTGGCCGAGCCGTTCTCGGTCACTGGTGTCGAGCAGGCCCTGGTCCTGAGCGTGAGCATCGGCATGGCCCTGGCAGGCGCCGGGCACGGCACCCCGGAGGCGGCGCTGATCCGCGCGGACGCGGCGATGTACCGCGCGAAGCAGCGGGGAGGCAACCAGCAGGTCGACGCGGCGCACCTCTCGCTGGCGGAAGGAGATCGGGAGCACACGATCGATGCCGACCTCGCGGCGGCGCTCGCCGCCGGTGAGCTCCACCTGGAGTACCAACCGATCGTGGACGCGGTGACAGAACGCTGGACGGGTGTGGAAGCGCTGTTGCGTTGGCATCACGACCGGCTCGGTCCGGTTGCACCGCCGGAGATCCTCGCCGGCGCCGAGCGGGGCGGTCTCACCCTCGTGCTCGGCAGGTGGATCATGTGGACGGCCTGCCGTGACGGCCAGCGCTGGCGCGAGGAGCACGGTCTCGATGCGCCTGCCGTCGTGTGCGTGAACGTGTCGTTCGCGGAACTGCTGCACCCCGGACACGCCGCGATGGTCGCCGAGGTCCTGGCCGCGACCGGGCTCCCGGCATCCGGGCTCGTCATCGAGGTCACGGAGCACGTTCCGCTCGCGGACGCGGACGAGGCCGTCCGTCAACTCACGAACCTGGCCGCACTCGGCATCGCCGTGGCGCTCGACGACTTCGGGACCGGCTACTCCTCGCTGACCCACGTCCAGACCTTCCCCGTGGACGTGCTCAAGCTCGACCGGTCGTTCGTCACCCGCATCAGCCACGATCCGACCGATGACGCGATCGCCGGCGCGGTCGTCGCCCTCGCCCGCGACCTCGGCATCACGGTGATCGCGGAGGGCATCGAGACCGCGGAGCAGTTCGCCCACATACGTCGGCTCGGGATCGGCCGGTCGCAGGGCTACCTCCACGGCATACCGGTCCGCGCCGGGGAGCTCACGTCACAGCTCCGAGCCGGGGCGGGCCCCCCGGACGCCCGGGTCCTCCACCGACCTCGAGGAGCCGGACCCAAGAGCGCAATCGCCCGCCAGCCCGGGGCGAAGGCCTCTACGGGCACGCGCTCCGGGGGCTCAGGCTGAGGGTGCGCGACGCGCCACCTCGCGGTGCGCGTGCAGGACTCCATCATGACCGTCGCCGTCGAGCACGTCGACGAGGCGCGGCTCCCGGAAACCGGCCCGCCGGCACCCGCCCCGACCCCCCGCCGTTGGGCGGACGGGGCGGCGTGGGGCGCCGCGGTCGGCGTTGTCGTCGCGATGGTCGGGATCGTGAACACCACGCCCTGGGCGGTGGCCCTCGGCGTGCTCCTCGGTGTGCTGTCGCTCGCGCTGGCCGACGGCATCGTCACCCTGCTCCGAGCGGTGGTGAGCCGGCTCCTGCGACGGCCGCTCCCCCGGCTGGCGGAGCGGCTCACCCGAACCCGCACGACACGGCTGTCCTTCCCGGTGGCCGGCCTGGTCTTCGTCCTCGCACCGTGGACACCCTGGCCGAGTCTGCGGCAGGTCACGCTGGGAGTCGGCGGCAGCATCGTGATCGTGGTCGCCACGTTCCTCGGCGCGGCCCTCGGGTGGGGATGGCACCGCCGGACGCGGGCGGCCGCCGGCGTCGCGCTGGTCGCGGTGGCGATCGCCGCCGCGCCGGTGCTGTGGCTGGCCGACGCCGGGCCCGGGAGCGGGATCGTCGGGCCCCCGACCCCGACGACGTCGGCCACCCTGGACCTCGCCGATCCCGGTGCGCCAGGACCGTTCGCCGTCACCACCGCCACCTACGGCAGCGGTGTGAACCCCCACCGCCCGGCATTCGGCGACGAGGCGACGCTGCGGACCACGCCGATCGACGGCCGCGACGTCGCGACGTCGTTCACCTGGCTGCACCGCCTCCACGTCCGGCTCGCAACGGGGGCGACCCCCGGCCGCCTCCCGATCGACGGCACCGTCTGGTACCCGGCCGAGGTGACGGCGGCGCCCCTGGTGCTGATGGTCCACGGCAACCACGCCCTCAACCAGGCGTCCGACCCCGGCTACGCCTACCTCGGCCGACACCTCGCGAGCCACGGCTACGTCGCCGTGTCGGTGGACCAGAACTTCCTCAACGGCTCCATCGCCGGCGACGGCCACGGCGCCGAGCAGCCGCTGCGGGCCCGCGTCATGCTCGAGCACCTGCGGGTGTGGCAGGCGTGGGCGGCCGACGACGGGCCGTTCGCCGGCCGGGTGGACCTCGGGCGGGTCGCGCTGCTCGGCCACTCCCGCGGCGGCGAGGCCGTCGTGCATGCCGCCGCCATCGCCCGAGACCGTTCGCTGGCCCCGGAACCGACCTGGCCCACCTTCGACGAGACCGCCGTCCGGGTTGAGGGCGTCGTCGCGATCATGCCGTCGGACGGGCAGTGGGAGGACGGTGGACCGCGCCACCTCGACGACACCAGCTACCTGGTGCTCGGCGCCGGTCTCGACGGCGATGCCACGACGTGGCAGGGCCTGGCGCAGTACCACCGGATCGACCTGACCCCCGACGCCAGGCAGTTCGCGGCATTCGCCTACCTGCAACGGGCGAACCACGGCCAGGCCAACACCGTCTGGGGCCGCAACGACATCGGGTGGCTGAACTCGGCGATGTTCGACCGCGGCGCGCTGCTGGACGGCGAGGAACAGCGGCAGGCCACCCGCACGCTCGTGACGGCCTTCCTCGATGCCGCGCTCCGTGGCGAGGACGGCAGCCGAGCGGTCTTCACCCGCCCCGACGCGGCCCGAGCCTGGCTGCCCGACGACGTGGTCGTCACCGGCTACCGCGACGGCACCAGCCTGCCGCTGCGACGGGCCGGAGCCGACACGGGTGGCTCGACCGCCGCCGACCTGGATGTCCTGACGCTTCGGGCCCGCGACGGGGACCGATCGCTCGGGAGCCGGGTCGTCCGTCTGCAATGGCCTTCTGGAGCGGCGCCGGCGATGCGGTTCGCGGTCGCGGACGACGCCCCCACGCCCCGGGCCGGAGACGTGCTGAGCATCGCCTACGGCCACACGGAGCCCGGGATCCCAATCCCCCTCACCGTCGAGTTCGAGGACGCCGCCGGCATCCGGGCGTCCTTGCCGCTCGACCTCACCACGGCGCTGCGGCCGGCCCTGCCCGCCGGCGTCACCAAGCTGCCGGCGCTCGCCGCGCGCTACGACGCCGACACCGACTTCGCCTGGCCGGCCGAGCACCTGTTGCAGACCTACGAACTGCCGCTGGCGGCGCTCTCGAGGGAGCAGCCCGCGCTCGACCTCGATCGGCTCGTCGCCGTGACGCTGCGACCGCAGACCACCGGCCCCGGCGGGGTCCACATCGGCGAGGTCGCACTCCGGCACCGGACTCCCGCCGAGATCTCGGCGACCGGCGACCACGGCGGCTGAGTGCCCGCCGGACGGCAGCTCCGTCGTTCGAACGAACGGGTCCGGCGGTGGACGCAGCAGGGTCGTCTGGGGCACCGTCCCGGCTGCTGCGGAGGAGTCGCTCATGCACGTCAGCCAGACCTCCCGTGTCGGCGGCGCTGGCCTGCTCGCCCTGGTGGCCACGTATGGCATCGGCCGGCAGGCGTACGGATTGTTCCTGCCGGCCTTCCGTGCGGAGTTCGACCTGCCGCTGGACGTGCTCGGGTTCTACGCCAGCGCGGCCCAGGCCGGCTACCTGGCGGCCACCGTGGCCACCGGCGTCGTCGAGACCCGTCTCGGGCCGCGCGCGCCGGTCGTCGCGGGGTGCCTGCTGCTGGCGGTCGGCGCGGCGATGACCGCGTCCGCCTCGGGGCCGCTGCTGCTGGCCACCGGGATCATCGCCGCGGGCACGAGTGCCGGCGGGGCATGGGCGCCGTTCTCGGACGCCGTCGACAACCAGGTCCCGATGTCGGGCAGCCGTCGGGCCCTCGCGCTGGTCAACGCCGGCTCGCCGGTCGGCCTCGTGGTCGCCAGCGTGCTCGTGCTGCTTGCCGGTGACCGGTGGAGGGCCGTGTGGTGGGCGTTCGCGGCGATCGGGTTGGTGGCGGCAGCGACCGCCTGGAAGGTGGTCTCACCGACCGCGGTGGCCGGGCCACACGACGGGGCGCGACCACCCCTGGGCTGGTTCTTCAACCGCCGCTCGTTGCGGCTGTTCGTCGTGGCGCTGGGGGCGTCGGTCACGTCCGGCGCCTACTTCGCGTATGCGCCCGACACGGTGCAGGAGGCGGGACTGGCCGCCTGGACCGGGCCGGCCATGTGGGCCGCGCTCGGGGCCGCCGGTGCCGCGGTGGGTGTCTTCGGCGGCCGCCTCGCCAACCGGTATGGGCTGCGCCGGCCGTTGGCGGTCATGCTCGGGCTGCTCGGTGGGTCGACCCTGATGCTGATGGTCGCGCCGGGTTCGATGGCCGCAGCCGTCGGGTCGGCCGCGGTGTTCGGTGTCGGCTTCACCACGGCGTTCGCGCTCGTCGTGATGTGGAGTCAGGAGGTCTTCCACGATCGTCCCACCACCGGCTTCACCGTGACGATCGTGTTCGTCGCAGCCGGGTTCATCGTCGGGCCGAGTCTGTTCGGCGTGCTGGTCACGCACGCCAGCCGCTCCACTGCCGTCCTCGCCGTTGCCCTGCCTGCCACCCTGGCCGCGCTGGTCCCGCCGAGACGCGCGGCGTCGGGGCGTCAGTGAGCGTCGTCGGGCTCGCGGCCGTCGGGCTCCGGCCGCAGGGGCAGGCTGCCGTCGGTCTTGTGGGCCTCGGCGTGGACCGTCAGCAGTTGTTCGTCGATCGACGGCGCCGACGCGTCCAGGATGTCCAGGCCGGCCATGTGACGGGTCACCGGGTAGTCGCCATGGGAGAACGCGCGCGCCCGCGAGAGCACCTCGGCGACCTCCTGGTCCATCCGCGCGTGCTGGGCGAGGTGCTCCTCCCAGTCGTGCACCATGAAGAACTCGGTGATGCGCGTCGGTCGGTCGGCGTCGCGGTACAGCGACCAGCGGTGGGCGCCGGTACGGAAGCGCTGGCGGCGGAGTTCACGCATCAGCGAGAGGAACTCCGCGACGTCCTCGCGATCGATCTCCCAGGTGTTGGCGATCAGCACCGGTGAGCCGGCCACCTTGTGGGCGTGGCGTGGCGCGTGCCAGTCGTCGGGGGCGGCCGGTTCGTCGAACTCGCCGAGCACGGGCAGCCCGAGCCGGAACGCCAGCAGCCCCAACGCGATGGTGCCGAGGTTGAACAGCGCGACCGCGGTACCGGCCGTGCTGAACTCCGCGACGCCGCCGGCCGCGAACGCGCCCACCGGCTGCAGGCCGATCGTGAGGATGTACAGCGACACGACCCGGCTACGCACCCACCTCGGCGCGAGCAACTGCACGGTCGCGTTCATGGTGACCAGCGTGTAGACCCAGCACAGGCCGTTGACCGCCAGGGCCGCTGCCGCGAGGACCGGGTGAGCGGCGAGGCCGAGCACGACGCCCGAGACGCCGAAGGTCAGTACCGCGCCGGGCAGCATCCGGCTGCGGAACCGCGCCCGAGCACGTTCGCGGGTCAGGACCCCGACCAGCGCGCCGGCACCGAAGATCCCGTACAGGGTCCCGTAGCCGCCACCGCCCAGGCCCAGTTCGGTCGACTTGACCGGGAGCAGCGACTGGATGCTGGCGGTCGTGAAGGCGAAGGTGGCGCTCACGACCAGCATGACCCGGATCGGACGGGTGAACCGCGCGTAGCGCATCCCGGTGGCGGTCGAGCGCCACAGCGGCATCCGTGAGGCGTCCTGCACGGTGGCGCGCGGGAAGGTCAGCAGCACACCGACGATCGCGAGGTAGGAGGCGGCGTTGGCGCCGAAGGCGGTGCTGGCCAGCCCGGCCCCGACCATCACCCCGCCGATCGCCGGACCGATGGCGCGGGCGACGTTGAACGCACCGCTGTTGAGCGTGATCGCCTGCGCCATCATCGGACGTGGCACGAGGTCGGGGATCAGCGTCTGGAACGACGGCAGACCGATGGCGTTGCCCACACCGAGCAGGAACGACAGGCCGAGCAGCAGGACCGGCGTCAGCAGGTCCGTCGCGGTCAGGACGGCCATGGCGGCCACCGCCAGCGCGCTCGTGACCTGGCCGACCAGCATCAGCGAGCGCCGGTCGATGACGTCGGCCAGGGCACCGGCCGGCAGCGTCAGCAGCAGCCGCGGCAGGGTCAGCGACGTGGTGACCAGGGCCACCAGCAGCGGCGAGTCGGTCATCTCCTGCATGACCCACGGGCCGGCGGTCATCTGCAGGAAGGTGCCGAGGTGGCTGACCAGTGCGGCGGACCAGAACCGGCGGTACTCGGGCACGCGCAGCGGCGCGAACGTCGACACCGGCGCGGCGGGCGCCGGTGGTCGGGAACTGGTGGTGGCGGGGTCGGTACTCACGGGAGCCAGTCAAGCGGATGTGGCCGGAGCCGCCATGACGCGGCCCCGGCCACCTGAGGTGTCGACGAGAACGCGCGTGATCAGCGGCTGCGCAGCGCCTCGATCAGTTCGTCCTTGTTCATCTCGGAGCGGCCCTCGACGTCGAGTTCGGCGGCGCGGTCGCGCAACTCGTCGACGGTCCAGTCCTCGTACGAGCCGCTCTCGCCGCCCTTCCTCGACGCGTCCTTGCCGCTGTTGGCGATGCGCGCCGCAGCTTCCTTGCCGTACCCCTCGTCGCGCAGCGCCTCGTACTGCTCGTCGTTCTTGATGGACGGTCCGTGATCCTTGGCCATTGGTTGCTCCTCGGTTCGCGGGTGTCGTGTGCGTCCTGCCCGCACTAGGTGCGCGCAGGCAGGCGTGGGTCCTCGGCCGGCACGTGCAGGACACCCTGCCCAGGGGCCTCGTCGGGAACGTCCAGGTCGCGCAACAACGACGACTCGCCGCGGTCCCAGGCGTCGAGGACGTGCTCGGTCAGCTTGGCCTCGAGCTTGCCCAGGGCCAGGGCACCGAAGACGACCTCGTTGAGCCGCTTCGGGTCCTGCTCGACCAGGCCGCCGGCGAGCGAGGTGGCGGCCACGGTCTGGTGGTGGGCGTCGGCGACGACGTGCGTGTCGAAGAACAGGCACGTCCACGGGTCGAAGTCGAGCCGGCGCAGCGCCGTGGCGAAGCGGGCCATCGTGGTCACCGACGACATCTCGAACACGGCGAGGTGGCCGACGACGGCGCCGAGCCAGCGGCGGTGCAGCCCGAACATCGACACCAGGTTGACGGTGGCGAGGGTGATGCCGGGGAGCAGGTCGATGTAGTGGTTCGGACGCGACGACAGGCCGAGGCGCTCCAAGGTCAGCGCGTACAGCTCGGCGTGCACGTCGGCGTCCACGCCGTCGCCGTACTCGTCGGCCTGGATCTCGACCAGGGCCGCCTTCGGCTTGCCGCCCAGGCGCGGGATCGCCCAGCTGTGCGGGTCGGCCTCCTTGAGCTGCCATGCCGTGCGATGAACCGCCTGCTCGCGGAACTGCTGCAGGTCGCCGTCGTGCTCGATGAACTTCGAGATCGAGCGACCGTCGCTGTCGTCGGTGGTCAGCTCCTGCAGGAAGACGGTGACGTCGTCGACCTCGGGCATCTCGCCGACCAGTTCGACCAGGCCCTCCTCGAACCGTTGCTCGAGTTGGCCGCGCAGGCGGATCAGGTCGGGGTGCCACTCCCAACGCTCGTCGACCCCTTCGACGCCGCGGTAGTTGAGCTCGTAGATCAGGTACAGCGCGAGGTGGGTGTCCTCGCCGGTGAGCGGGTCGTCCTCCGGGGCGGGCCACAGCGGCAGGTCGTGCGGCGGCTGTGTCAGGTGCTCGAGCAGGAAGCTCGTGACCGGTCCGCGGGTGGCCGGCAGCGGACAGGGCAGATGACGCCCCGGCTGCTGGATCGGTCGCGGGATGCCGTCGGCGATGGGGGTCGCCGAAGTGTCCGGCGTCGAGGCGAGTGCGTCCACGTTCGTGTCGTCCTTGTCAGGGCCCCGGGGGCGGAGGGGGATCGCGGGGCTGGTCACGTGACCTGCACAGGACGGTACGGACCGGGCGCCGTGCGGCCGCCGGGGCGATGCCGACCGGCGGCCATGATCCGTCCCGGATCGACCCCGCGCCGGGCGAACGGACCCTGTACGTGGGCTGAACGTCGCGCGAGGCGGGCTCAGGCGAGCCTGGGCAGTTCCTGTTCGAGCTCGGCCACCGGCGCGAACAGGTCCCCGTGGGCATGGACGCGCGCGACGACGTCGTCCATCGTGAACCGCAGCGCGTCGGCGTCGCCGCCGTCCGCACCGTCGGCGACCTCGTCCCAGGTCAATGGCGTCGAGACGGTCGGGCGCTCGCGAGCCCGCGGCGAGTACACGCACACCGTCGTCTTGGTCAGCGTGTTCTGGTACCAGTCGATGAGCACCTTGCCGACCCGCTCGGACCTGGTCTGGGTGGCGATCACCAGTTCGGGGTGGACCCGCTCGAGCAACTGTGCGATGTCACGCGAGAAGTCGCTGGTGTCGTCGTAGGTGACGCCGTCGTGGTTGAGCGGGACGTAGAGCTGCAGCCCCTTGCCGCCCGAGGTCTTGGGGACCGCGGTCAGGCCGAGCCGGTCGAACACCTCGCGCAACAGGATCGCCACCTGCGCGCAGGTGACCACGTCGGCGGGCGCACCGGGGTCGAGGTCGAACACGACGGCGCGAGGCACCTCGGGGTCGGGCGCACGCCCCATCGTGACGTGCAGTTCGAGCGCGGCCAGGTTGGCGACCCACACCAGCGCCGCGGTGTCGGTCAGGTTGCAGTGGTCGACCATGTCCTCGCGCTCGCCGGGGCGCGGCTTGCGCCGTTCCTCCTCGGGGATGGGCCTTCCCCAGCGGCCGGTCCCCCGCTTGGGCAGCGGGGTCGTGGCCAGCCAGTCCGGCTTGTGCGGCGGACAGCGCTTCTCGAAGAAGCTCTGCCCGTTCACCCCGTCGGGGTAGCGCTTGAGCGTCACGGGCCGGTCGGCGAGGTGGGGCAGCATCACCGGCGCGACCGTGACGAAGTAGTTGATGAACGCGGCCTTGGTGGTCCCGTCGGGCCACAACACCTTGTCGAGGTTGGACACGCTGAGCTGACGGACCACCCCGTTGCCGTCGGCGTCCACGCCGGGCACCTCGACGGTCTGGCGCTTCGACTCGCCCTTGGCCGCCATCAGGCCGTGTCGCGCTTGCCGTCACCTTCGCCGGCACCGGCGGCCTTGGCGGCCGACAACGATGCCTCGAGTGCCGCCATCAGGTCGACGACGTCGCCGGACTCGCGCTCGGCCGCGGGCACCTCGCCGATGTCCTCGCCCTCGGCCTTCGCCTCGATCAGTTCGAGCACCCGTTTGCGGTAGTCGTCCTCGTAGCGGGCCGGGTCCCACTCGGCGGTCATGGACTCGATCAGCGAGGTGGCCATCGCCAGTTCGCGGTCGGCCACCTCGACATCGTCGGGCAGCCCGTCGAGATCCTCGGTGGCGACGACCTCGTCGTGGTAGAGCAGGGTCGAGACGGCCAGCGCCCTCCCGACCGGGCGCAGCACGGCGAGGTACTGCTTGCTGCGCAGCGTGAACCGGGCGACGCCCGCCTTGCCGGTCTCCTCCATGGCGCGGCGCAGCAACTCGTACGACTTGGCCGAGACGTCGCCGGGCACGAGGTAGTACGACGACTCGTACTGCAACGGTTCGATGTCGGCGAGATCGACGAAGTCCTCGATGTCGATCGCCCGCGATCGCTGCGGATCGAGCGCGCGCAACTCCTCGGGGTCGAGCACGACGTAGCGGTCGGGCGCGATCTCGTAGCCCTTGACGATCTGGTCCTGGGTGACCACTTCGCCGTCGGCGGCGGCCACCTTGCGGTGGCGGATGCGCGAGTTGTCCCCGCGTCGGATCTCGCGGAAGCGCACCGTCTTCGGCTGCGTGGCGGTGACCAGCTTCACCGGGATGTTGACCAGCCCGAAGCTGATCGAGCCGTTCCAGATCGCACGTGGCATGTCGGGCTCACCAGTTCTGAAGTCTCGCGCTTCGCGCTCGTTGTCGGGCTGGGCGCCGCCGGGCAGCGTAATGCCGTGACCCGGACCCGTGGCGGCCGGTTTCAGTCCTCGCGGACGACCTCCGCGGGGTCCTTGTCGCTGCGCCGGCCGAGGTAGACCGGGTGGCGCAGGCGCCCGTCGGGCGTCCACTCGGTGAACCGCACGTCGATCACGACGTGGGGCTCGGCGAACCGCGCGTCGCGGTGCTCGACCGGGTCGTGGAACGGGCTGTCCCGCCGCGGGGCCAGGACGGCCTCGAGTGCGGCGATCTCCTGCTCGGTCAGCCCGCTGCCGACGCCGCCCGCGTAGTGCAGACCCGCGGCGTCGTGGACGCCGACCAGCAGCGAGCCGATGCGGCCCGAGCGGTGGCCCTTGCCCGGCCGCCACCCGCCGACCACGACCTCCTGCCGCCGGGCCAGGCGCAACTTGACCCAGGCCTTCGAGCGGACACCCGGCCGGTAGGGCGCGTCGCCGCGCTTGGCGACCACGCCCTCGAGGCCGCGGTCGGTCGCGATCGTCAGCGCCGCGTCGAGGTCGTCCGTGTCGGGCGGGACCGACCACGGGCCGTCGGCCGCGATCGGCAGCGCGGCCAGTGCCGCCCGCCGCTGCTGTTGCGGCCACGCCAAGCGGTCGTCGCCGTCGAGCGAGAGCAGGTCGAACAGCAGCAGCGCGACCGGTTTCGCGGCCGCGGCGCGTGCCGCACGCGCCGGGTCGGCGAGGTGCATGCGCGACTGCAACTCGGAGAAGGAGGGCCGTCCCTGCGCGTCGAAGGCGACGATCTCGCCGTCGAGGACGGCCGCGCGTCCGATGGCGGCCGGCAGCCCCGCGAGCTCGGGGTACCTCGACGTGATGTCGACCCCGTTGCGGCTGCGCAACTGCAGTTCGCCGTCGGTCGTGATCGCGACCAGCGCGCGAACGCCGTCCCACTTGAATTCGTAGCGGAAACCATGCCGGACCTCGGCCTCCCGGCCGGGCACGGCCAGCATCGGCCGCAGCGTGTTCACGTCGATCGGCATGTCGGTCGGGTCCCCTGTCTCGCTCGCTTCGCTCGCTCGTTGCCCCCCGACCCGCGGGTCGGGGACAGTCCGGGTCGGGCGCTAGCTTGCCCGACTTCCCGCCCCGAGGAGCCCGGCGCACATGCACGACGGTCTGGTCCTGCGTCCCGTCAGCGACGACGACGGGCCGCAACTGGTCGATCTCATCGGTGCCGCCTACGCCGAGTACCCGGGCTGCGTGCTGGACCTGCCCGACCTCGACGCCGACCTGCCCGTCCCCGCGACGACCGCCGCACGGCGTGGCGGGCGCTGGTGGGTGGTCGAGGACGCCGGCCGCATCGTGGCGAGCGTCGGCACCGGCGCGCCGGACGACGGCACGGTCGAACTCAAGCGCCTGTACGTCGCCGGCTCGCACCGGCGCCGGGGCCTTGCCGCCGCACTGGTGGCACGCGTCGAGGCGCAGGCGAGCGGCGTCGGCGCGCAGACGGTCAGGTTGTGGTCCGACACCCGCTTCGGCGACGCCCACCGCCTCTACACCGCCCAGGGCTATGCGGACACGGGTGCCCGGCGCGACCTGCACGACCCGTCGCACACCACCGAGATCCAGTTCAGCAAGCCGGTCGCACCGCCGACGCCTCGCCGCGAGGTGGCCTGGACCGGCCCCTTCGGCCCCGAGCGACTCCGCTGGTACGACCTGCCCGACGGCGTCGTACTCCGCGGTGTCGTTGCGAAGGCACCGGACGGCCGACTGGCCTACGACGTCGAGGTCGACGCGCAATGGAGGACCCGGCGCGTGCAGGTGAGCGACGCCGACGGTGTGCGCACACTTGCCGGCGACGGCACCGGCACGTGGTGGCGCGACGGCGCACCGGCCGACGACCTGACGGGTTGCCTCGACGTCGACATCGAGTCCACGCCGGCGACCAACACGCTGCCGATCCGGCGGGTCGGCAGCGGCCCGGTCACGGCCGCCTGGGTCCGCGTCCCCGGCCCGACGATCGAACCGCTGCACCAGTCCTACGAGGATCACGGCGAACGTCGCTGGACCTACCGCTCCAACGGCGGGTTCGTCGGTGCGCTGCAGGTGGACGACGACGGCCTGGTGGTCGACTACCTCCAGCAGCATGCCGACGGCACGACCACCCCGATCTGGACCCGTACCTGACGCGTCCCCGTCGACGCCCGGGTGCGGTGACGCCTAGAAGGGCTCGGCCTCGGTGCGCTGGCCGATCGAGAGCATCTCGCCGCTGTGGTCGAGTTCGGGGTGGCGCTGCAGCCAGCCCGCGAAGGCGAGCAGCCCGGACAGGATCGCGACGAACGCGGTCACCACCGCCGGCATCGAGGTCACGTAGCCGTCGGGGGTGATGCCGGCCTGGAACGCGGTGAACCCGGCCGCCAGCGCGTTGATGGCGGCCAGCACGATCAGGAACGGCACGGCCGCCATCGGGATCGGCAGGCCGAAACGTTCGCCGAGGCCGGGACGCCGCACGCTGTCGAGGCTCAGGATCCGGCCACCGTCGAGCGCGACCACGGCGACCAGCAGGCCGAACACCAGCGGGGCCAATCGCGTGAAGCCGAAGGCGACGAGGATGCCGAGGTAGCCCAGGCCGACGAGCCCGGCCAGGCGGGTGCGGTAGCCCAGCAGCAGCGCGGCACCCACGATCAACTGGATGCTGCCGAGCAGCACCGACCAGAACGCGACCTCGGGCAGCACGAGCAGGTTCGCGATCAGGCGGAACAGCGACCAGTGGTTGGCGGCGATCGCCTCGACCATGCCCGCCTGGGCGGCGGCGGGTGCGAAGCCGGGCAGCGCGTCCACGCCGCTGGTCGTCCACGCGAAGATCTCATAGAGCAGCATCAGCCCGACGAAGATGCGCAGGGTGGCGGTCACGGCGGCAAGGCGATCGCCGTAGCGGCTCGTGGCGTAGAACCCGAGCGCGGCCAGACCGGACAGCAACGCGAGTTCGAGGGCGACGTAGGCGAACCGGTCGGTCGCACGGTTGGGAACGGTCAGCACGAAGCCGACGGCCAGGAGCGCGAACACGGCCACGCCCGGTGCGAGGCGACCGCGGTCGAACGGGGGGACGGCCAGCACGCGCCGGATGCCACGCACGACGCGGCGCTCGGTCCAGCGCGTCCGTTCGAGGATCCAGCCGTCGAGGCCGTAGTAGGCCCCGCCGCCGGCCACCAGCATGAACACGTGCATCGCGACGAAGTAGGGCGTGACCCGGTCGTCGCCGAGCAGCAGGATCCAGGCGTTGAGCCCGAGGCCCAGCACCGCCATCGGGCGGACGGCGACGCCGACGATGAACGCGACGGCGAGCGCGATCTGCAGGCCGATGACGAGGTAGCCGATCGTGGCGGCATTCGGTGCGACGATCGTGTCGAACACCCAGGCGGCCCAGCCGTAGGTGCCGTCCGCGACGGCCGACGCCGCGGCGTCGCGGACCGCGTCACCCGCGCCAGGGCCCATCCACGCCGGGTTGGTCCCCGACCCCGGCCCACCGATCTTCCAGTTGTGGCCGACCGTGACCTCGAACAGCCACATGAAGCCGAGGAAGATGCGCAGGAACGCAATGGCCGACGCCTTCACGGCTTCGGCAGGCAGATGGAGCAGACCATCATCGCGCAGGTGGACTCTCATCGCCTGATCACCTTCGACCGTTGCGGCGCAGGCTACGCCGACCGTTACGGAAAGGTCGCACATCGGGGGCGGGGCGGACGCGGCCAATGGGTGGAAGCTCTCGGGACCTTCGGCGGGTCGAGTGGGGTCCTCCGGTGGTGTCCGCGTGCGACCTCGTCGTGATGGTCACACATCGGTCGTAGGCTCGCCGGCGAAACGCGTCGCCGATCTCGCCGCAGGAGCGCCCGTGTCCGCCCCAGACTCGCCCCAGGCGCCCCGCCAAGCGGCGCCCGAGGATCGCGACGACTTCGTCGGCCGGGTCATCGGCACCGAGGACGCCACCCCGCTCGAGTTCTGGGTCGGCGTCGCGCCCGACCGGTTCCTCCAACTCGACGATGTCGTCGCGCTGCAGCGCACGCCGCCGGGTCGCGACCCGGTCATGATCTACGGCATCGTCAGCCAGGTCCGTGCCCGCCACGAGGGCGCCCGGTTCGACTCGGACGTGTTCCTGATCGAGGACGGGGTCCTGCCCGCCGAGGTGGCCGAGGCCGCCAAGGTGCTCTCGACCCGCTTCGAACCCGAGGTGTTCGTACCGCCGCTGCCGGGCCAGGCGGTGCTCAAGGCCGAGGGCGACGACCGCGACCAGGCGCTGTTCTTCGACCGCATGGCGTCACGCCTGCCCGCGGGTCTGTCGCGCGACGGCCAGCCGGTGTTCATCGACCTCGAGTTCCTCGACGGCACCCGCGGCGCCCACGTCAACATCTCGGGCGTGTCCGGCGTGGCGACCAAGACCACCTACGCCACGTTCCTGCTCCACAGCCTGTTCCGCTCGGGAGCCCTGCCGGCCGCCCACAACGCCAAGGCGCTCATCTTCAACGTCAAGGGCGAGGACCTGCTGTTCCTCGACCACGCCAACGTCAAGCTCGACGACACCCAGCGGGACCGCTACGCCGCGCTCGGGCTGCCGGCCGGCGCCTTCACGTCCGTCGACTTCTGGGCGCCGCCGAGGCGGGGGGCCGCCAGCGCCGCGCCGGACACCGGCGCGCGTAGCGAGGGCATCACCTCGTTCGCCTGGTCGCTCGAGGAGTTCTGTCGCGAGGGGCTGCTGCCGTTTCTGTTCGCCGACGCCGGCGACGACCGCCAGCAGTACACGATGGTGGTGCACAACGTCACGGCACAACTGCAGCGCGAAGCGGTCGCGATCGGCGACGGGGCCGTGTCGATCGACGGCGAGTCGGCCCGGACGTTCCGCGAACTGATCGACCTGATCGCGGCCCGGGTCCAGGACGAGCTGACCGCTCCCGAGTGGGCGGGCCGCGCCGTCGGGATCGGCACCGTCAACGCGTTCGTGCGGCGGCTGTACGGGGCGCAGCGCCACCTCGAACACCTCATCCGCGGCGACCTGTCCGATCCGCGCAAGCACACGATCTCGCACGATGCGCAGGTCACGGTCGTCGACATCCACAACCTCAACGACCGGGCGAAGCGGTTCGTGGTCGGTGTCGTGCTCCAGCGGGCGTTCGAGGAAAAGGAGCGCTCGGGCAGCCCGGACCCGCTGACCTTCATCGTGCTCGACGAACTCAACAAGTACGCGCCGCGGGACGGCACCTCCCCCATCAAGGAAATCCTGCTCGACGTCGCCGAGCGCGGCCGGTCGCTCGGGATGATCCTGATCGGTGCCCAGCAGACCGCCTCCGAGGTCGAGCGGCGCGTGGTCGCCAACTCGGCGATCCGCATCGTCGGCCGCCTCGACGCGGCCGAGGCGTCGCGCGAGGAGTACGGGTTCCTGCCCAGCGTGCACCGCCAGCGCGCCACGATCGTCAAGCCCGGCACGATGATCGTGTCCCAGCCGCAACTGCCCGTTCCCTTGGTGGTCGAGTTCCCGTTCCCGGCGTGGGCGACCCGTCCCTCCGAGGCCGGCGAGGCACCGCCACCGAAGGACGGGGCGCTCGTCACCCAGCCCGACGACCCCTTCGCCGACCTCGACAGCGAAGGCTCGGGCCTCCCCTTCTGACCCCGTCGCCGAGCCCGGTTGCCTCCTTCCCTGCACCGGTTCAGCGTCGCCACAGCGGAGGAACCAACACCCGCCCGAGTGATCCGTGCGTCCGTCCTCATCTGCATCCGCCCGGCCCCCGACGCACGTGCGCCGATCAGCGCGCGGCTCAGCCGCGGCGGGCCGAGCCGACTCCACCCTGGTCCCCCGGTCGGCGGGTCAGGTGTGCATGCTGGCACGCATGGATGGGGTCGAGGATGCACACTTCGCGGCTTGCACCGGCCGACGGGGCATCGGTGCCGACGAGGACGACGATGGCCACGACCGCAAGCCCCGATGATCGGCTGGCGATCGCCGATGATCTGACCGGTGACCGGGTTCGGTTGCGGCGGTTCCGGCCCGCCGACGCCGAGGCACTCGCGGCCTACCGCTCGGACCCGGACACGGCCCGGTTCCAGTCGTGGTCGACGCCCTACCCGCTCGAGATGGCGCGCGACCTCGTCGTCCAGTTCGCCGCCGACGAGCCGGGGACGCCGGGCACCTCGTTCCAGTACGCCATCGAACGCCTCGAGGTACCCGGGCTGATCGGAGACGTGATGCTGTCCACCGGCGCGGACGTCCGCCTGGTCGAGATCGGGTTCACCCTCGCGCCGGAGCACCAAGGACAGGGGTATG
Organism: Egicoccus sp.; assembly: GCA_035462025.1. Taxonomy (GTDB): domain Bacteria; phylum Actinomycetota; class Nitriliruptoria; order Nitriliruptorales; family Nitriliruptoraceae; genus Egicoccus. The sequence goes on from DATHUR010000063.1 coordinate 25,393, forward strand.
CCACCGAGGCCGTCGGGCTGCTGCTCGACCACCTGTTCGCGCCCGGCAACCGCGTGCACCGGGTCGCGGCCAGCATCGACCCGCGCAACACGCGGTCGGCGGCGCTGCTCGAACGGCTCGGGTTCACCCGCGAAGGGGTGACGCGCGAGTCCTACTGGGACGACGGCGAGTGGACCGACGACGCGATCTACGGCCTGCTCGGCCGGGAGTACGAGCCGCGCGGTACCGCCGGTGGCGCGGCGGGCTAGCGTCGCCGGTCTCCGGGAGGTCTGCCTCGACGTGTCACGCTTCGCACTGGCCACGCCCCTGATCGGCCTGACGGCGACCGTCGCGCTCGCCCTGTCGGCGTGCACGAGCGACGAACCGACGGCGACGCCCAGCGAGACCGCGGTCGGCGACGGCGACGCCTCCCCTGCCGAGGCGACGACCGACCCCGGCGACACCGAGCCCGAGGCCGAACCCGAGCCGCGCGAGTGCACGACGGACGGTCCCCCCGAAGCGGTGACGGACCTGACGGGCGAGGATCCGGTGGCGGTGGCCATCGCCGTGGCCTCGACCACGCACACCTGCTCGGACGTGGTGGTCGTCGCCGGCCTCGACGATGCCTGGTCCGCGTCGCTGGCGGCACCGATCGCCTCGACCGCCGGTGCGCCCCTGCTGCTCGTCCGGGGCGACGACCCAACGGCGGTGGCCGAGACGGTCGCGACGCTGGAGCCGTTCGAGGTCGTCACCGTCGGACTCGACGACGGCCTCGACGTGGGCGGCGACGTCGAGGTCCGCGCGATCACCGCACCGCCGGGCGACGGTGCCGCCCTCGCGCTCGCCGTGGCCGACGACCTGGACACCGGTCACGCGCTGGGGTTCGTCGCCGACGACGCCGGGTCACTGGCCGCGGCGCTCTCGCGCGCCGCCGAGGGGCTGCCCCTGCTCCCCCTGCCGGCCGACGACGTGGCCCTGCGCGAACTGGTGACCGACCTGCCGCCCGACCTGCGCATCGAGACCATCGCCCGTGACGAGGAGCGTGCACGGGCGCTGGCCGGCAGGCTCCTCGACCTCGGCGTGGACGCGGAGCCCACCGGTCGGCCCCGGTTCGCGACCGACCGCGGCGAGGTGGCCTGGCTGGCCGATCCCGCGGACGGTGCCGGGTACGCGGTGGCCGCAGCAGCGGCCGGTGGACGTGGCGAGGTCCTGCTGCCGATCAGCGCGACCGCACCGTGGCACGGCCGCGAGCGGATGGCCCGACTCGACGAGGTCGCGCCCGAACGCACGGGCGTGGTCGGGACGGTCGACGCCGGACTCGCGACCTGGCAACTGCAGACGGTGCTCGACGCCGAACCGCTGGCGACCGGCGCCTACACCCTGTTCGAGACCGAACGCATCGTCGCGATGTACGGGGTCCCGGGCACGCGGGCGCTGGGTGTGCTCGGCGAACAGGACCTCGAGGCGACCGTCCCACGCCTGCTCGAGATCGCCGAACCCTACGGCGCCGACGGTCGCGAGGTCCTGCCCGCCTTCGAGATCATCACCACCGTCGCCTCGGCCGAGGCCGGCGACCGGGGCGACTACAGCCGACGGATGGACCCCGCGATGCTGCGCGAGTGGGTCGACCGCGCCGCCGCCGAGGGCTTCTACGTCGTGCTCGACCTGCAATCCGGCCGCACCGACTTCCTGACCCAGGCGCAGGAGTACGAGGAACTGTTGCGCGAACCACATGTCGGCCTCGCGCTCGACCCCGAGTGGCGGCTGGCTCCCGACGAACGGCATCTGCGCCAGATCGGCTCCGTCGAGGACGCCGAGGTCCAGCAGGTCGCCGACTGGCTCGCCGGGCTCGTCCGCGACGAACAGCTGCCGCAGAAATTGCTGCTGCTGCACCAGTTCCGGCTGTCGATGCTGCCCGACCGCGACACGATCGAGACCGGCCCCGAACTGGCCACCGTCGTCCACATGGACGGACAGGGTTCGATCGGGTCCAAGTACGCGACCTACGACGCCATCACCGCCGGCGCCGAGGACCGGTGGCTGTGGGGCTGGAAGAACTTCTACGACGAGGACTTCCCCACCCCGACGCCCGAGGAGGTCCTCGCCCTCGACCCCCTCCCCGTCTACGTCAGCTACCAGTGATTCCGGACGGGTCCCCGGTCTCGCTCGCTGCGCTCGCTCGTTGCCGCCCACCCGGGAACACGCACCGATGGGGCGGTTGTCGGGCGGTGTCCCAGGGGGTTCGTAGAGTGGAGCCATGCGCATCCTCCACACCAGCGACTGGCACGTCGGACGCACCGTCCGCGGCCGTAGCCGCGCCGACGAACACCGGGCCGTGCTGGCCGAGATCGCCGGAATCGCCCACGAGTCCGAGGTCGACCTGATCCTGGTCGCGGGCGACCAGTTCGACACCGGCGCACCGTCGGCCGAGTCCGAGGCGATCGTCTACCGCGCGCTGCTCGATCTCGCCGCGACCGGCGCGCACGTCGTCGTGCTGGCCGGCAACCACGACAACCCACGCAGGTGGGCCGCCATCCGGCCGCTGCTCGAACTCGGCAACGTCCACCTCGCCGACCGGATCATGCGCCCCGACCAGGGTGGCGTGCTCGACCTGCCCACGCCGTCGGGCGAGGTCGCGCGCGTGGCGTTGGTGCCGTTCCTGTCGCAACGCTCGATCGTCACCGGCGACCAGTTGATGGCCCACGACGCGGCCCAGCAGTCGTCCACCTACGCCGACCGGGCACGGCGCATCATCGGGGCGTTGACCGCCGACTTCGGTTCGGGTGACACCGTCGACGTCGTCGTGGGCCACCTCACGGTCGCCACGGGCGCCCCGTCCCTCGGCGGCGGCGAGCGACACGCCCACACGATCTTCGACTACGTGGTCCCGCCGCAGGCGTTTCCGCCCTCGGCCCACTACGTCGCGCTCGGCCACCTCCACCTGCCCCACAAGGTCTCCGGCCCGGCGCCGACCTGGTACAGCGGATCGCCACTGCACCTCGACTTCGGCGAGGCCGACCGCGGCGCGAAACAGGTCCTGCTCGTCGAGGTGACGCCCGACACCCCGGCCCGGGTCGGACGCGTCGACCTGCACGCCGGTCGGCGCATGCGCACCCTGCGGGGCAGCGTCGAACAGGTCCTCGCCCACGGCCGCGAACTCGGCGACGACTACCTGCGCGTCCTGCTCGACGAGGCGCCCCGTCCGGGCCTGGCCGACCAGGTCCGCCAGGAACTGCCGCAGGCGGTCGACGTCAGCATCGTGCGCGACGAGGACGGCAGCGACACGTTGCACGACGACACGTCCGCGTTCGACGCGGACGACCTGCGCCAGTCCCCCGTGGCGCTGTTCGGCGAGTACCTGGCCGAACAGGGCATCGAGGACCCCCGCCTCGACAAGTTGTTCGCCGAACTCCTCGACGACGCCACCACCGACGGCGAGGGGGACCGAACCGGCGAGGCAACGAGCGAGCGCAGCGAGCGAGACGATCGGGGCGGCGGGGGGGATCGAAGATGAGGCCGCTCAAGCTCGAGATGGAGGGGTTCAGCAGCTTCCGGGACGCGACCACGGTCGACCTCGTGGACGCGGAGCTGTTCGTGCTGTCGGGTCCGACGGGGGCGGGCAAGAGCTCGGTCATCGACGCGATCGTGTTCGCGCTCTACGGCAACGTGCCCCGCTACGACGACCGCCGGCTGGTCGCCCCGATCGTCAACCAGGGGCGCAACGAGGCGCGTGTGCGACTGACCTTCACCGTCGCCGAGCGCACCTATCAGGCCACCCGGGTGGTCCGGCGCACGAAGACGGGCGCGACCACCAAGGAGGCCCGGCTCGAGGACGTCACCGACGGTGGGCTGGCCACCCTGGCGGGCAACGCCGACGAGCTGTCGGCGATGGTCGGGCGGCTGCTGGGCCTGAGCTTCGAGCAGTTCACGCGCTCGGTCGTGCTCCCGCAGGGCGAGTTCGACCGGTTCCTGTTCGCCAAACCGTCCGAGCGCGCCGACCTGCTGGTCCAGCTGCTCGACCTCGGGGTCTACGAGGACATCGGCAAACGGGCGCGGCTGCGGGCGACCCAGGCCGAAGCGCGGGTCACCGAGCTGCAGCGTCGCCTCGACGGCGAGCTCGCCGAGGCGACGCCCGAGGCGCGCGCGGCGGCGGCCGCGCGGCTCGATCAGCTGCAGGGGCTGAGCACGCGGTGCGACGAGTTGCAGCCCGAGCTCGATGCGATCATCGACGAGGGCAAGCGCCGCCGACAGGAGGCCGACGAGGCGCAGGCCGCCGCCTCGTCGCTGGCGCAGCTGGTCATGCCCGAAGGGACCTCCGAACTCGGCGACCAGCTGCGTGCGGTCGCCGAGCAGCGCGCGGCCGCGGACGCGGCGCTGAGCGACGCGAGCGCGGCACTCGAGTCCGCCGAACACGCCGCCGAGGCGCTGCCGCCAGCCGACCAGGTCGGCGAACTCGGCCGCCTCCTGCAGGAACTGGCCGCCGCGGACCAGCGGGCCGACGAACTGCAGGCGACCGCCACGGCGGCGGTGGCCACGGCCCGCCAGGCCGCGGCCGGCGAGACCGAGGCTGTCGAGGCCGTCGCCGCAGCCCGCACAGCGGTCGAGGACGCCACGCGGGCCGAACTGGCGCTCACCCTGGCCGAGCGCCTCGAGGTCGGATCACCCTGCCCGGTGTGCCTGGGCGAGGTCCACGCGCTGCCCGACCATCCGCCGGCCCAGCGCACGGACGCCGCGCGGGCGGCCCTCACCGAGGCCGAGACCCTGGCCGCCACGGCCGCCCGCGCGCGCGCCGACGCCGACCGTTCCGCGGCGATGGCCGAACAGGCGGCGACGGCCCACGCCGAACGCACCGCCGAACTCGCCGGTCGCCGGGACGACCTCGCCGCGCAGTTGCAGGTCACGCCCGAGCCCGTGGCGGTGACCGAGTTGGACGGTCGGATCCGTGCCGCCCAACAGGCCCTGGCGACCGCGCGCGGCACCGAACGCCAGGCCCGCACGGCGGCGCGCGACGTCGCGGCGGCGGCGGACCGGCTGCGGGCCCGCGAGCGCGACGCCTGGGCAGCGTTCGACCGTGCGCGCGATGCCGTGGCCGCGCTTGGGCCCCCGGTCGCCGAGCGCGACGACCTGACCGGCGCCTGGCAGGCGCTGCTGGACTGGGGCCGCGAACAGCTACCCCGGGCGCAGGAGCAGGCCCAGACCGCACTCGCCGAGGTCGAGCGTGCCAAGACCCGCTGGCGCGAACTCGACCGGCGCCTCCGCGACGAGTGCGTCGCCGCCGGCGTCGACCTCGCCGACGGGTCCGCCCCCGCCGTCGCCGTCTCCGGCGCCCGGGCGCGTGCCGAGGAGCAGTTGAGCACCCTCGACGACCGGCTCGAACGGGCCGGACAGGCCCGCATCGACCTCGCGGCCGCCCGCGAGGAGCAGGCCGTCGCCAAGGCCCTGGGCGACCACCTGCGCGCCGACGGGTTCGAACGCTGGCTGCTCAACCGGGCCCTGCGCCTGCTGGTCGTGGGCGCGTCCGGGGTGATGCGCGAGTTGTCGTCAGGGGCGTACTCGCTCGCACTCGACGACACCAACCAGTTCCTGGTGATCGACCATCGCAACGCCGACGAACCACGCACCGTGCGCAGTCTGTCCGGTGGCGAACGCTTCCTCGCTTCCCTGGCCCTGGCACTCGCCCTGGCCGAACACGTCGCCGACCTGGCCGCCGAGGGCGCCGCACGGCTCGAGTCGCTGTTCCTCGACGAGGGGTTCGGGACACTCGACGCCGACACCCTCGACGTCGTGGCCGCCGCGATCGAGGAGTTGGGTTCGCGCGGCCGCATGGTCGGCATCGTCACCCACGTCGCCGATCTCGCCGAACGGCTGCCGGTCCGGTTCGAGGTGCGTCGTGGCCCGACGGGCTCGGTCGTGCGCCGCATCGATGCCGGCGAGACCCCCACCACCGACGAACAGGACGCGGCATGAAACTGGCCGTGGACACCTGGTCCCCCGAGATGGGGGCGCCCGGCGGTGGCGACGACCTGCCGACGGGGCCGGGCGACGTCGACCCGAACGTCGAGGTGGCAGCCGCCGACTGGTCGCCGCGTCGTCCGGCGGTCCTGGCCGACACGGCGGTGGCGTTCGTCGACGGGGTCCGCCGTGTCGAGGCCATCGTCTGGGGCGCTGACGACGGCCCGGGCGGGACGGTCCGCCAGGCGGCGGCGGTCTCCATCGCCGCCGGTGCGGTGTGTTGCGCGGGAGACAAGGCCACCATCACCAACGCCGAGGTGCAGCGCCTGCTGGTCGGTCCCGCGGGGTTCGCCCCGCTGCAGACACGCGCGGGCCGGTTCGAACCCCGCGCCGTCGCCGATGACGACCCGGCGGCACTCCAGCGCGGGATGCAGGAACGTCTTCGCCGGCTCGAGCGTCGTCTGCTCGATCAACTGGCCTGGCCCGAGGGCGTCGGCGAGGTCGGTCTGCTGGTCCTCGACGGCCCGCTCGATGGTGCGGTCGAGGTCCCGCACGCCATCGGTTACGTCAAGTCGCACCACGTGGCCTACCTGCCCGAGGAGGTCCGTCACGTGGTCGGGGCGCTCGCGGCGGGCGAACGCACCCCGCTGTTCCTGGCGCAGTCGTCGTGGACACGCTTCTCGTGGTACCTGCGTCTGCCGTACGGCGGCGACCACCCGTGGGGCGGGATCGTGCGGTGCGAGGCGTCGGCAGACGTCGGCCCGACCGAGGCGGCACGCCTCGCCGATCTCGCCGCCGGACAACTGCCCCGCTTCGCTTCGCGTCCCCACAAGGACCGTCGCGCGCCCCAGAACCTGTACCCGATCGCGGGGCTCGAGCGTCACCTCAAGCGCCTGCTCGGCGACGGCAACCACGTGCTGCGTGCCCTGCGCGACGCGGCGCACAGACAACCCGCGTGAGCCCGTCGACTTCGCCCGGACTCGGTGGTCGGCCACCGAGCGCGCAATGACGGCAACGATCAGGTAGGCTCTGGTATCGCGCTGGTCAGGATTCCTCGTTCCTCGCTTTCGTCGGGAACATCCTCGACCGGCGCTTTTCGATTGGAAACAGAACATGCCAGAGGGCACCGTCAAGTGGTTCAACGCCGACAAGGGTTTCGGCTTCATCACCCCGGCTGAGGGCGGCGACGACCTGTTCGTCCACTTCTCCGCGATCCAGTCGCAGGGCTACAAGTCCCTCGACGAAGGTCAGCGCGTCGAGTTCAACGTCGGTCAGGGCCAGAAGGGCCCGCAGGCCACCGAGGTCACGCCGCTCTAAGGCGTCGACGCACAACGATCCTGAGGTTCGCGTACGGCATCCGCCAGTCGAACAACGAGATCGAGACGAGCCCCGCTTCGGCGGGGCTCGCTTCTTTGTCCGGGTGCGTTCCGCGGACAGCCGATGGCCGATCGGAGGTGACCGGGCGGGCACCACACACCACTAGCGTGCGGGCGGCCTTCCACGTTCAGACTCGGAGTCGTGGGTGCAGCATCAGCCGCGTGACGCGGGACATGTCACCGACGCCTTCGCGCTGCAGCGCAGCGAGGAGCGGTTCCGCCTGCTCGTCGAGACCGTGATCGACTACGCCATCTACATCCTCGGCCCGACCGGCATCGTCGAGAGTTGGAACGCCGGCGCGCAGCGCCTGAAGGGTTACCTCGCCGAGGAGATCGTCGGGCGCCACTACTCGGCGTTCTACCCCGAGGACTACCGCGCACAGGGTCTGCCCGAGACGTTGTTGCAGACCGCGCTCACCCAGGGGCGGGTCGAGCACAGCGGCTGGCGGGTACGCAAGGACGGCACCCGCTTCTGGGCCGACGTCGTCATCACCGCGCTCTACGACGACTCTGGTCTGCACACCGGCTTCGCCAAGGTCACCCGCGACATGACCGAGGCGCATCTGGCGACCGAGGCCCGCGAACGCGCGCTCGCCGAGCACCAGCGGGCCATCGGCAGGCTCGAGGAGTTGGACCGATGGCGCCGCGAGTTCATCGGCGCCATCATCCACGACCTGCAGACCCCGATCATCGGCATCAGCGGCTTCCTCGAACTGATGACCCGCGGACAGATCCCCGACGACATGGTCGACGACGTCCACGACCGGCTGTTGTCCAACGCACGGACCCTGCAGGAACTGGTGTCCAACCTGCGCTCGTACACGTTGCTCAGCGACGGCCGGGTGGTGCTGCGGCCCGAACGCATCCCCTTGCGCCGCTTCCTCGACGACCTCGTGGCCGACATGCGCCCCGTCCTGTCCGCCCACGACACGCGTTGCGAGGTCACCGACACCACCGTGCTCGCCGACCGGCAGGGTCTCGAGCGCGTGCTCCGCAACCTGCTCGGCAACGCGGCACGGCACACCCCCGAGGGCACGCAGGTCACCATCTCGGCACGACCGGTAGAGGATGCGGTGGAACTCGCGGTCGCCGACGACGGCCCGGGCATCCCGGCCGAACTGCTCAAGCGGGTCTTCGACCGGTTCCAGCGCGGCGCGGGTGGAGGTACCGGCCTGGGCCTCTCGATCGCGAGCCAGTTGGTCGCACTCCACGACACCACGCTCGAGGTCGACAGCAGCCCACACCGCGGTACGACGTTCCGGTTCAGCCTGCCGATCGCGCCGTGATCTGAGGACATCGCGCACGGCCCGTGCGGGGGTGCCAGACTCATCGCCGCCGGGCCGATGAGTTCGGCGGCCCGCGGTCGTCACCCGTTGACGACGCGACGACAAGGACACGTGCGATGGCTGGGGTACGACTGCTGGTCGGGACGGCGAAGGGCGGCTTCGTGCTGACCTCCGACGAGGGACGCAAGGACTGGAAGGTCGAGGGGCCGCTGTTCGGCGGCTGGGAGATCTTCCACATGCAGGGCTCACCGATCGACACGGACCGGATCTACGCCTCCCAGGCGGGCGGCTGGTTCGGGCAGGTGATCCAGCGCTCCGACGACGGCGGGCAGACCTTCAACCCCGTCGGCAACGAGTTCTCCTATGCCACCGTGCCGGGCACCCACCAGTGGTACGACGGCACGCCGCATCCGTGGGAGTTCGCCAAGGTCTGGCACCTCGAACCGTCGCTGACCGAACACGACGTGGTGTACGCCGGCATCGAGGACGCCGGGCTGTTCCGCTCCGACGACGCGGGCATGACCTGGCAGGAACTACAGGGTCTGCGCGAGCACGGCACGGGCCCGCAGTGGCAGCCGGGGGCGGGTGGGCTGTGCCTGCACACCATCGTGCAGGACCCGACCGATCCGCAGCGCATCCTCGTCGCCATCTCGGCCGCCGGCACGTTCCGCAGCGACGACGGCGGAACGACCTGGAAGGCCACCAACAAGGGGCTGCGCTCGGGCGAGATCCCCGACGAGGACGCCGAGGTCGGCCACTGCGTCCACAAGATCGCCCGACACCCGACACGCCCGGACACGCTGTTCATGCAGAAGCACTGGGACGTGATGCGCAGCGACGACGGTGGCGACCAGTGGCGCGAGATCAGCGGCAACCTGCCCACCGACTTCGGCTTCGCGATCGACGTCCACGCCCACGACCCCGAGACCGTGTACGTCGTGCCCATCAAGTCCGACTCCGAGCACTACCCGATCGACGGTGCGCTGCAGGTGTGGCGCTCGACGACGGGCGGCGACGAGTGGGAGCCGCTGACCAAGGGACTGCCGCAGCGCAACTGCTACGTCAACGTCCTGCGCGACTGCATGGCGGTCGACCGCCTCGACGACTGTGGCGTGTACTTCGGCACGACCAGCGGGCAGTTGTTCGGCTCGGCCGACGCCGGCGACAGCTGGGCACCGATCGTCGAGGGGTTGCCGCGCATCCTGTCGGTCGAGGCGCAGACGCTGTCGTGACGGTCCGCGTCCTGCTCCCCGCCCATCTGCGCAACCTTGCCGGCACCGGGCACGAGGTCCGCCTCGAGGTGCCCGATCCGGTGACGCAGCGCGCGATCCTGGACACGCTCGAGGCGGCCTATCCGGTGTTGCGGGGCACGATCCGCGACCACGGCACCCACAAGCGACGGGCGTTCGTGCGGTTCTTCGCCTGCGGTGAGGACCATTCGCACGACGCCCCCGACGACCCGCTGCCCGACGCGGTCGCCCGCGGCGACGAACCGTTCGCCGTCATCGGTGCGATGGCCGGCGGCTGACGTCAGGCGCCCATCGGCCCGTCCAGGTCGCCGGTCAGGTAGTGCTGGATGGTCGGGGCGTAGATGGCGACGATCTCCTCGGCGTCCAGCGACGCCAGCGGTTCGATCCCGATCACGTAGGCGAGCAGGGCGAACCCGATCACCTGGGAGCCGGCGAGCGTGGCGCGCAGCCGCGGCCGGTCGACCTCGAGGCTCTCGGCCACGGGCCCGAGCAGGGCGTCGACCACGAACTCGCGCACCAGGCCGGCGACCTCGGGATCGGTCGCCACGCTGGCCAGGAGCACGCGCAGCCGTTCACGGCGCTCGGGGGGACCCCACACGGAGATGAACGTGCGCACGACCGCGGTGCCGATCTCGTCCCGCGGCGCCGCGACGATCCGGCGGGCCACGTCCGCCGGGTCGGCCGGCACCTCGAGCACGGCCGCGAACAGCGCCCGCTTCGTCCCGAAGTAGTGGTGGACCAGCGCCGGGTCGACGCCGGCCTCGGCCGCGATGGCGCGGATGCTCGCGCCGCGGTAGCCGGCCTCGGCGAACCGCCCGCGCGCCGCGACCAGGATCGCCTGGCGGGTGTCGGGGGTGCCGGGGCGACGACCAGTACGCCCACCGGTCACGACGTGACCGCCAAGAAGACCTCCTCGAGCGTTGCCGGGACCTCGCGCACCTCGGCATCGAGGCCGACGACGATATCGGCGACGCGGGCCACGTCGGCGCCGCTGACGCGGAGCACCCGGCCCATCGGCAGCAGGCCGACGCCGGCGACCGTGTCGAGACGATGCCACGCGGCCTGCCACTGCTCGGTGCGGACCTCGATGGCCGTCCGTCCGCCGACCACGTCCGCCACGCGGCCCTCGGCGGCGACCCGGCCACGCGCCAGCAGGACGATGCGGTCGCAGCGGCGAGCCTCGTCGAGGTAGTGGGTCGAGACCAGCACGCCACTGCCGGCGTCCGCGGCAGCGCGGATCAGGTCCCACAACTCGGCCCGACCGAGCGGGTCCATGCCCGAGGTCGGCTCGTCGAGCAGGAGGACGTCGGGTCGGTGCGCGGTCGCCACCACGAAGGCGGCACGTCGGCGCAACCCCAAGGACAGCCGCGCCGTGACCTCGTCGGCGACCGCGCGTAGCTCCGGATCATCGAGCGTCACCCGCGCGTGTCCGTGGACGGCCGCCGACAGATCGAGGTGTTCGCGCAGCGTGAGGTCGGGCCACAGGCCCTTCCCCTGCGGCACGTACCCGATCCGCCGTCGGGCGTCGCGGTCCGGGCGGCGGCCGACGAGCCGTACGTGCCCGCCGCTGGGGTCTACGAGGCCGAGGAGCATGCGGATCAGGGTGGTCTTGCCGGCGCCGTTCGCGCCGATGAGGCCGACGACCTCGCCGGCCGCGACGCGCAAGGACACGTCGTCGACCGCCGTGTGCGATCCGAACCTGCGTGTGAGGTGATGCGCTTCAACGGGAGTCATGCGGACACCGCCGCGGCTCGACGCTCCCGTTGCGCCGCGATCACGATCTCCTCGAAGCTCCACCGACCGGCCTCGGTCAGCACATCGGGTGTGCCGTGCAGCAGCGGCGCGCCCGCGTCGAGCACGAGGACCCGGCGCGCACGCTCGGCCTCGTCGAGGTAGGTGGTCGCGACCAGCACCGCGGCGCCTTCGGCTGCCGCGTGGCCGATCAGGCGCCACACCTCGGCACGACTGACGGGATCGACACCGGTCGTCGGCTCGTCGAGCACGAGCAGGTCGGGACGGTGCAACAAGGCCAGCACCACCGCCAGCTGCTGGCGCATCCCACCGGACAGGTCGGCGGCCAGGCGCGAACGGGCGGCTGCGAGACCGGCGCGCTCGAGCAGTTCGCCACTGCGGGTGTCGCGCTCACGGCGGGCGAGACCGTAGGCACCGGCGGTGAATCGCACGTTCTCGTCGACGGTCAGGTCGCCGTAGACCCCGGGCACCTCGAGCATCGCGCCGATCCGCTCACGCCGGGGGTGCCGGGCCGCGCCGCGGTCGGGCCGACGCAACCCGGCCGCCAGGTGCAGCGTGGTCGTCTTCCCAGCGCCGTCCCCGCCGACCACGACGGCCACCTCGCCCGCGTCGAGGGGCAGGCTGACCTCGTCGAGCCACGGCCCGCCGCTCCAGGTGACGGACGCCTCGGTCAATCCCCAGCTCATGCGTCCACCGCCACCGGCGCATCGTCGTGTCGGGCCGCCCGTCCCCGACCCGTCGCGGGCAGCAGGTCGCGCCGGACCCGCACCACGCTGAGCACGAACACGACCAGCGCCTGTACCCCGAGCGCCAGCAGCGGCACGGCCAGATCGGCCCAGGTCGCGGCACGCAGCATCACGCCGACGGCCACCTGCACGAACCAGGTCAGCGGCAGCACGTACGACACCCACGTGAGCACCTCGGGCATCGCGTCGAGCGGAAAGATCATCCCCGACAACAGCACCTGCGGCAGCGTCACCATCAGGGCCAGTTGCATCGCCTGGCCCTGGTTCTCCGACACCGTCGATATGAACAGGCCCAGGCCGAGGGTGACGACGAGGAACACCACCGCCCCGGTGGCGAAGAGCAGCCAGGAGCCGTTGAACGGGACGTCGAACACCGTGATGGCCGCGCCGACGACGAGCACCAGGTCGAGCAGGCCGACGAGCAGATAGGGCACGAGTTTGCCCGCGAGGACGTCAACGGCCCGGAACGGCATCACCGCCAGTTGCTCCATCGTTCCCGCCTGACGTTCGCGGACGATGCCGAGGCTGGTCGCGATCGTGCCGACGAAGGCCATCACCAGCCCGGCCAGTCCGGGGACCAGCACCGGCGGGCTCGCCAGGTCGGGGTTGTAGAGGATCTCCGGTTCGACCGGCAGGCCCGCTCCCCGCAGCACGCCCACGGCACTGCGGGCCGCGAACAGTTGCGAGCCGTCGACGAGCACGGCGTCGACCCCACCATCGGTGACGACGGCCACGGTCACGTCCCCACCGCGCAGCGCGGCCTCGGCGGCGTCGCGGCCACCGGCGGCGTCGATCGTCTCCACCTCCAGCGCCGGCGGCAGCGCGTCGGCCGTCCGCTCGGCCTGCGGACCGTGGATCGAGGTCGCGATCTCCTCGACGTCGAACCCGACCGCGTAGCCGAAGACGATCAGCATGATCAGCGGCTGGAACACCAGCAGCGCCACTGTGCGTCGGTCCCGGCGTAGTTGCCGGAACTCCTTGGCGGTCATCGCCCACACGGCCCGTGCGCCCACACCATCTCCGACCGTAGTTCAACGTTTGATGAGTTCAACATACGTTGAGTTTTTCGTCAAGCCCCACCGACGGCCCGTTGGAGCTCGTGCGAAACTCGGCCGTGCGACAGCCCCGAGGAGGTCAGCATGGATGGGCCACGCCGATTCGTCTGGGTCCGGCGTGTGCTGCTCGTCGGACTGGCGGTGTTCGTGGCGATCCAGTTCGTCCCCTACGGGCGTGACCACACCGACCCGCCCGTGGTGCAGGCAGCGCCGTGGCCCAACGAGCGTGCCGCGGAGGTCTTCACGCAGTCGTGCGCCGCCTGCCACAGCAACGAGACGGACTGGCCCTGGTACTCGCACGTCGCACCGGTGTCGTGGCTCGTCTACCGCGATGTCGTCGAGGGCCGCGATGAGATGAACTTCTCGCGCTGGGACGACGACGAGGGCGAGGCCGACGACGCGATCGAAGCCATCGAGGACGGCAGCATGCCGCCGCTGACCTACGTGCTCGCGCACCCGAGCGCCCGGCTCACGGACGAGGAGACGCAGATCCTCGTCGACGCACTGCGCCGGATGGACGAGTGACGTCGCGTGGGCGGCTGACGACGATCCTCGTGCTCGCGGTGACGCTGGCCGCCTGCCGGACCGCCACCCGCCCTGCGGCGGTCCCGACGCCGGCGGAGGCGCCGCCTCCGGCACCAGCGTCATCGCCGGCACCCGGGCGATCCATCGACGACGAACCGTCGCCGACCTCGGTGGACACGCGACGAGAGGACCTCGTGCTGCCCGTCGCGGCTGAGCTGCCCGCGAGCTGGCAACTGCAGGCATTGCTGCCCTATGGAGCGGCCGTCCACGAGCTCGGCGTGGCGGACGACCACGGTGGCTCGACGACGGCCTGGGGCCCGGAGTTCGGTGCTCCCGACCGCGACGGCAACTGGTGGCTGCTCGACTCGAACAAGCAACGGATCGCACGGTTCGACGCCGCCGGGCGCTACCTGGATCAGATCAAGATCCCGGGTCGGACGATGGGCGTGCAGCTGCCGTTCATCCTGGGCGACGACACGTTGGTGGCTGCCGGGAGCCGTGGTCTGATCGCGCGGAAGGATCGCGTGGTCCGATTCGCCGTTCCCGAGGGGCAGCAGGCGCGCTCATGGAGCTATTCGGACGGCACGTCGGTGTTCAGCGACGACGGCCGGACCATCCACCGGTTCACGGTCGTCGACGGTGAACCGCTATGGCACGCCGCCGACTCGCTGCTGACGCCCGACGGTCGACGGTTCGGTATCCGCGCCGACCCGGCGACGCGGAACGTCATCCACATCGAGCTGCCCGACGCTGTTCCCGCACCGCTCCGGCTGGAGCTGACGGTGCTCGCTGCCGAACCGGCCGACACCGCCGTGTGGCCCCTCCTGGAGTTCGTTGCCGACGTCTCCGGTCGCATCCACCTCCTGCTCTACGGCCATGCCGAGCCCGGACCACAGCTGGCCGGATACACGACGATCGAGCCTGACGGACGGGTCGCACCGATCGAGGTCGTTCGTGACCCGTTCGGGGCCAGTGACCCCGGCAGCCCGGCCCACCTGCGGCACGTACCCGGCACCGAGCAGGTGGCACTGATGTTCGTCGACGGCGACGGCGTTCGGATCTACACGCGCAGTCACTGACTCAGGACGCCACGTAGACGGTGTTGGTGGACTCGCCGCCGATCAGGAAGTTCCGGAAGGACACGACCTCGGCACGGGCCCGGTCGAACACCGCGCGCAGCACGGCGAGGAACTCGTCGTCGGGTGGATCGTCGGACCACAGCGCGAACACGCCGCCGGGGGCGAGGAAGCGCGACAGCCGGCCGAGACCGTCGGCCGTGTAGAACCCGGCGTGGCTCGGATGCAGGACGTGCCGGGGCGAGTGGTCGACGTCGAGCAGGATCGCGTCGAACGTGCGGCCGAGGGCCTGCGGGTCGAAGCCCTCCTCCCCCGCCGCCATCGCGAAGAAGTCGCCCAGGACCAACCGCGTACGGGCGTCGTCGGTGAGCCCCGCGGCCTCGGGCAGCAGGCCGCGTTCATGCCAGCCGATCACCTGTGGCAGCGCCTCGACCACGATCAGCGAGCCGACCCGGTCGTCCTCGAGCGCGGCGACCGCGGTGTAGCCCAG
>DATHUR010000064.1:0-1973 GCA_035462025.1 Egicoccus sp.
GAGGACCCGGGGCCCGCCGACCCCGATCCGGCGCCCGATGCCCGGGTCGAGCCGGCGACGCCGGCGCGCGAGCACCCGCTGCAGGCCAGGGCCCGGGCTCGTGGTCAGGGTTCGGCGACCTCCGACCCGGCGCCCGCGACCGGCCCGGCGCCCGAGGCGTCCACCACACCGCCACGCGAGCCGGACCCGGCACCGACGGACCCGGCACCGACGGACCCGGCACCGACGGAGCCGGCCGCCGAGGCCGCGCCGACCGAAGCGGTCACCGCAGCGCCGCCGGCCGGGCCCGAGGCCGCCGCAGGTCCCGCCGTCGAGCCCGAACCCGTCGTTGACGCTCCGGACGCACCGCCCAGCACGACGCCGGAGGCGGCCGCGACCGGCGACCAGCGCGAGCTGCTCGAGCGCCACTGGGAGGGCGTGCTGGAGCTGGTCAAGAACCGCAGCAGGCGCATCCACGCGGTGTTCCTGCAGGCCGAGGTCGCCGGCGTGTCCCGCAACATCGTGACCCTGCGCTATGCCAAGCGCTACGCCTCCTTCCATGCCCAGAACGCCGTCAAGGGCGAGTTCGCGGATGTCCTGCGCGACGCCATCGAGCGGGCCACCGGTCTGCGCCTGAAGGTCGACGTCGTGGTCGAGGGCGACGACGACCGCCGCCGCCCCCAGCCGCCGTCGGTGACCCCCGACGACGCCCGAACCCCCGTGCTCGACGACGCGGTCGAGGAGGCCGACGTCCGCGAGGCCGAGGCGTCCGCCCCAGCACCGGCCGAGACCGCCCGCACCGACGAGTTGCTGGCCCAGGAACTCGGGGCCCAACTCCTCGAGGAGCGGCCGGCACCGGACGCCCCGTAGAGAGGACACCCACATGTACGAGGGTGCCATCCAGGACCTGATCGACGAGCTCGGTCGGCTCCCCGGCGTCGGGCCGAAGAGCGCGCAACGGATCGCGTTCCACCTGCTGCAGACCGACACCACCGACGCGCAACGCCTCGCCGACGCGATCACGCGGGTCAAGGCGACGGTGCGGTTCTGTACCCGTTGCTTCAACGTCAGCGAGGCCGAGGAGTGCCGCATCTGCCGGGACCCGCGGCGCGACGCCAGCGTGTTGTGCGTGGTCGAGGAGGCCCGGGACGTCATCGCGATCGAGCGCACCCGCGAGTACCGGGGTCGCTACCACGTGCTCGGCGGCGCCATCTCACCGATCGACGGCATCGGCCCCGACGACCTCCACGTCCGCGACCTGATCCAGCGCCTCGACGCCGAGCCGGTCGAGGAGTTGATCATCGCGACCAACCCCAACGTCGAGGGTGAGGCGACCGCCTCGTACCTGTCGCGGCTGTTCGCCCCGCTCGGCGTGCGGATCACCCGGTTGGCCAGCGGGCTGCCGGTGGGCGGCGACCTCGACTACGCCGACGAGGTCACCCTGGGTCGCGCCTTCGCGGGCCGCCGCGACGTCGGCGCATGACGCTGGGCCGGCGACCACCCTGACCGGTGGCCGCTGGCGCCGGGATGAATACGCGCCACGAGCCGCATAGGCTGGGCGCCGGCCCTGCTGCGGGCACTCCGCGCGGGCTGCCGCCACGCCGCGCACCAGGCACCCCTTTCGGCGCGCTGACGGCCGCAACCACGTTCGTTCCCACGAAGGCCAGTTCCCCGTGCCCATCGTCGTACAGAAGTACGGCGGGACCTCCGTCGGCGACGTCGACCGCATGAAGCGCGTCGCCGACCGGGTCGCCCGCTCCCACCGCGGCGGCAACCAGACCGTCGTCGTCGTGTCCGCCATGGGCAAGACGACCGACGACCTGGTGTCCATGGCCGCCCGCATCAGCGACCACCCGCCCGAGCGCGAACTCGACATCCTGCTCACGTCGGGCGAGCGGATCTCGATGTCGCTGCTGGCGATCGCGCTGGCCGAACGCGGCGTCCCGGCCAAGTCGTTCACCGGATCGCAGGCCGGCATCATCACCGACGCGGTG
>DATHUR010000065.1:0-8569 GCA_035462025.1 Egicoccus sp.
GACATCGTCAGCTTCATCTACCGCGACGAGGTCTACGACGAGGACAGCCCGGACAAGGGCATCGCCGAGCTGATCGTGTCCAAGCACCGCAACGGCGCCACCGGCGTGGTCAAGCTCGCCTTCCTCAACCACCTCACCAAGTTCGCCAACCTGGCCCGCGGCACCGGCGGCTCACCCGGCGGCGGCGGCGCGGGCGGCATGCCGACCCCGATGTGATCCGGGCGGGCGCGGTCAGTCCCGCGCCCGGCCGGGGCTCACACCTCTTCGCGCTGCCAGACCATCGTGACGTCGACGCCGGCGTCCTTGACGAGGTTGAGCACGGGACAGCGTGCCTCGGTCTCCGCGACCACCTCGCGCAGCTGCCCGTGGCTGGCCGCGGTGTAGACCTTGGCGACGACCTTGATGGTCTGGAAATGGGGCCGCACGCTGCGGTCGCCCTGGCGGCCCCGGATGTCGATGGTGTAGGCGGCCTCGAACTCGAGGCCCTCGTAGTCGAGTCCCATGTCGTCCGCGGCGCGCTTGAAGGTCACGCCCTCGCAGCCGCACAGCGCGCCGAGCACGGTCTGCAGCGGCGACGGACCCTCGCCGGTCCCACCGTGCGCCACCGGTTCGTCGGTGACGAACGTGCCCCACTCGCCGGTGTCGACGACCGTCTTCAGCGTGGCCTCGTTGACGGCGGTCAGCGACTTGCCGCGGATGATCGGCTGGGACCTCGTCCCGGCGTCCTCGACGTGAACGGTCATCGGTGCTCCTGTTGGGGGCGGGTCAGCGGTATTCGGGGTTGTGGAAGCCGAAGCGTTCCCCCGACTCCCAGGCGGTGCGCTGGTTGCCGTAGGCCGGGATGCCGCCGGCGTCCTTGAGCATGCGGGCGAGGTGGAGCAGGTTCCACGTCATGAACGTGGTGTTCTTCTGCGTGAACTCGTTGTCGAGGCCGGCGCGCGTGCCGTCGTCGAGTTCGTCACCGTACGACGGCCCGGGTCCCGCCTCGCCGATCCAGCCGGCGTCGGCCTGTGGCGGGATCGCGTAGCCGAGGTGCTGCAGCGAGTACAGCACGTTCATGGCGACGTGCTTGATGCCGTCCTCGTTGCCGGTCACCAGACAGCCGCCGACCCGGCCGTAGTAGTCGTACTGGCCGTCGGTGTTGAGCTCACCCGACCAGCCGTAGAGCCGCTCGATGACCCGGGTCGCGACCGAGGACTTCTCGCCGAGCCAGATCGGTGTCATCAGCACCAGGATGTCGGCCTCGAGGACCTGGCGCTGGATCGCCGGCCAGTCGTCACGGGCGAAGCCGTGCTCGGTCATGTCGGGTTGTACGCCGGGCGCGATGTCGTGGTCGACGGCACGGATCGACGTCACGCGCACGCCCTGCTCGCGCATGATCTGCATCGAGGCCTCGCCGAGCAGTTGCGTGTGGGAGGGCTCGGGACCGGGCTTGAGGGTGCAGTTGATGTACACCGCGGCGAGGTCGTCGTAGCTGGCTGGGGGTGTGCGATCGCTCATCTGCGGCTCCGGGCATCAGGTTCGTGGTTCCTACCACGAACCCTGACGTCACGGTGGTCGAGCGGCGACCGTTTGAAGCTCGTCAGCCCCCGGCCATGGCCTGCGCGTCCTCGACGACGACCTCCGCGCCCGGCACGTCGCCCGGAAGGCAGAAGTCGTCGATCAGCACCGCTTCACGGCCGGCGCGTTCGAGCAGCGACACGGCGATGGCAGCCCGCGCGCCGGTGGCGCAGTAGACCCACACCGGCCGGTCGTCGGGCACCTCGCCCATGCGCTCGGGCAACTCGTGGAACGGCACGTGCATCGCGTCGGCGTGGTGGCCAGACTCCCATTCCCAGCCGTCCCGCACGTCGAGCACGACCCGCTCGTCCGACGTGGTGGCCGCGAGCTCGGCGAACCGCTCGCGGCGCATGGTCGCGGTACGTGGGTGGTCGTCGAGCGCGGCCGGGTCGAGGATCGATCGCCCGGCGAGCCGGTCGTAGCCGATGCGCGTCAGCATCCGTTGGGCCTCGGCGATAGCCGCCTCGTCATCGCCCAGCAGGATCACCGACGCGTCCCAGGGGACGAGCCAGCCGACGTAGGTGGGCAGGTCGTTGCGCAACTCGGCGTTGATCGTGCCCAGCAGGTGCGAACGGGTGTAGGCGGTGCGGTCGCGCAGGTCGAGCACCCACGCCCCGTCCTCGACCGCCTTTACGACCGCGTCGAGATCCATCGCGGACGGTGGGGTGGCGTCGAACGCGGACGGCCCCGAGGCGTTGAGCGGACCCATCTGGGCGTAGTAGGTCGGATAGGGCGTCAGGCCCTCGATCATCTCGCGCACGAACGACTCGACGTCGGCGTGGACCAGCGCCGGGTTGTCGGTGCGCTCGCCACCGATGGTCGACGACGCCTTGGTCGCCTGCGTCGCCGAACAGTGGCTGCCGAAGCCGTGGGTCGGGTGCACGGCTGCCTCGTCGGGCAGCGCGGCGGCGAGCTTGCGCACCGAGTGGTACTGGGCCCGGGCCAGTTCCTCGGTCAGGTCCGGCGAGATCAGGTCGGTGCGTCCGACCGTGCCGAACAGCATCGAACCGCCGGTGAACACCGCCACTGCCTTGCCCTGCTCGTCACGCACCGCATACGACAGGTGGGTCGGGGTGTGGCCCGGCGTGTGCAGGACGTCGATGCGCATCGTGCCGGCCGTCAACTCGTCGCCGTCGCGCACGCCCGTGCGCTCGAAGCTCACCCGGTCGTCGGCGGACAGGACGTACTGTGCGCCGAGTTGCTCCGCCAGTGCCAGGCCACCGGTCACGTAGTCGTTGTGGATGTGGGTCTCGAGCACATGGGTTACCCGCAGCCCGCGCTCGGACACCAGCTGCAGGACCCGGTCGAGATCGCGCTGGGGATCGACGACGATCGCCACCTCGCCGTCGGTTGCGAGGTAGCTGCGGTCCCCGAGGGACGGGGTCTCGATGGTGAGGATCTCGATCACGTCGCGTCAGCCCTTCTGGATCAGGAAGGTGAAGCGGTCGCCGGCGTCGTCGACCTCGAGCAGGGTGTGACCGGTCGACTCGGCCCAGGCCGGGATGTCGCGCAACGAGCCGCGGTCGGTCGAGATGACCTCGAGGCGTTCCCCGGAGGCGATCTTGTCGATGGCCTGCCGGGTGCGCACGATCGGCATGGGACAGGCGAGACCGCTGGCGTCCAGGGTCTGCGTGACCGTCCCGCTGGTGGTGTCTTCACTCACGGATGCGTCCTTCCACGTCGGGTTCGGCCCCCGGCGGGGCCGTCTGCGTCAGATGAACAGGTTGATGCTGGAGCGCTGCATGTTGGCCATCGCCGCCGCGGCGCCCAGCGGCTCCTCGATCCCGTCGATCAGGTCGTCGCGGGTCAGCCCCATCAGGTCCATCGTCATCTGGCACGGCGCGAGCTTGACCCCGAGTTCCTGCGCCGTGGCGATCAGCGCCTCGGGGGGCTCGACCTTGTGTTTCTTGGCGATCGTGCGCAGCATCTTCGGGCCCGCGCCGCCGAAGTTGAGGTGGCTCAGGCGCTGGTTGTTCATCGCCCCCATCGCCTTGGTCATCCAGTTGTCACCGGTGACCCGGACCTCCGGGCGTTTCAACGGGAACAGCCCCCAGAAGGTGCAGAACATCGTGACTTCCATGCCGTAGGCGGCACCGGTCGTCGCCAGGATGTACTGCGGCCAGACCTTGTCCATCTCCCCGGACCAACAGATGATGGTCATGCGTTCGATGCCGTCGTCCACGGCGTGACTCCTCCGCAAGCTCTCCCGGTACCTGCGGAATCTCCCAGATGCGCAGGTACGCATATACTTGCCCGACGAGCTTGATTGGTCCGGACGTTTCTGTCAAGACTGGAGTTGGGGGTCGTGCGCGGGGTCGCCATGATGTGCGCACGCCCACGAGGAGAGGCTGACCATGGTCGGGCGGGATGGGGACGACGCGGCTCGAGGGTCCGAGGTGGCCGCCGACGACGCGAATGCACCGGTCGCGCTCGACGCGGGCCTGCGGGGTGAGCTCGCGGAGTTGACGGCGACCCTGTGCAAGGCCCTCAACGACCCGAAGCGCCTGCTGCTGATCTATGCGTTGGCGGACGGACCGCGTTCGGTCGGGGCGTTGGCCGACACCCTGGGGGCCTCGCAGACCAACGTCTCGCAGCACCTGGCGATCCTGCGCGAACGCGGTGTGGTCGGCACCGAACGCCGCGGACCGAGCGTGATCTACTCGTTGCGCTACCCCGAACTCATCGGCGCCGTCGACCAGTTGCGCGCCATCCTGTCGCGCGAACTCGACCGACGACAGCAGTTGGTGGCCGGCTGATCACGACCCTCCGGCCGCCGACCCGGCCGCATTCGGCGGGTCACCGGTCGGGAAGGTGTCGATCTGCACGGTGACCGGGACCACGTCGGCCGGCTCGGTACCGTCGTCGCGACGTGAGCCGAGGCGCTCGCGCCACGCGTCGATGACCACGACCAGGTCGTCACGCAACTGTGCCATCTCGTCACGGGTCAGACGGAGCCGCGACGTCATCTCGATCGTCGCCTGGACCCACTCCTCGCCCCACGCCCCCGCATCGCGGTGCCAGCGGCGCAGTCGCTGCATCCGGGCGCGCAGCACCTCGTCGAGCACCATCTGCGCGTCGTCGCGCGTGTCATCGCGCTCGAGCAGGTCGAACCCCTCGAGCGTCCAGCCGCCGCGCGCGACCCGCCAGTACCGGTCCCGCTTCGAGCCGAGGTCCTCGGCCTCCTCGATCAGGCCGTGTTCGGCCAACTGCCGCAGGTGGTAGCTGGTCGACCCGCTGCTCTCGCCGACGAGACGCCCCAGGCCGCTGGCCGTGGACGGGCCGTGTTCGACCAGCAACTCCACGAGTTGGAACCGCAACGGGTGCGCGAGTGCCTTGAGCGCCGGCGGGTCGAGTACGCGCTGGTGCAGCACGCTGTCGGGCATCCGGGGTGTGCCGGTGTCGTCGGTCACGGTCGTCGTCTCCCGGTGCGCTCGGAACGCCAAGGATAATTTGCAAAGATCTATTTGCAAAGAACTCTTGGCGGTGTATGGTGACGCTATCGCAAAGGAATCTTTGCAGTCCAACCTACTCCGAGGAGACGCACCATGCACCCGCGTCTGCTGTCCGATCTGGCCGACCTCGAGCGCGCCGCCGCACAACGCGCCGCGGCGCAGCGACCTGTCCGGCGCCGCCGGCGCCACGCCGTCGACGACCGCCCGCGTCGTCAGCGGGCCCGGGACGCGAAGCCGTCCACGGTGTCCACCGCGCCCGCCGACACCCGTCCCGCCCGATGACCGCCACGGCGACCGCGCCGCCGGGCGTGGGCGTTCGCGGCGACTTCGGCCGTCTGTGGCTCGGTGCCGGCGCGTCGAACCTCGCCGACGGCCTGCTGTTCGCCGGACTGCCGGTGCTGGCGCTGCAGGTGACGGACTCGCCGGCGCTGATCGCCGGTGTCGCGGTCGCGATCCAGTTGCCCATGGCCCTGACGGCGCTGCCCTCGGGGGTGTTGGCGGATCGCTACGACCGTCGTCGGCTGCTCGTCGCCGGCAACCTGCTGCGGGTGGTCGGTCTGCTCGCGGCGGCCGTTGCCGTTGCCGTCGGCGAACTGCACCTGGCCATCGTCTACGCGGTCGCCGCCCTCGTCGGCGCCAGCGAGATCGTGGTCGACACCACCGCGCAGACCGCGGTCCCCTCGCTCGTCGCCCGCGACGACCTCGGCCGGGCGCACGCGCGCCTCGGCGGTACCCAGGTCGTCATGAACGACGCCGTCGGCGCGCCGATCGGTAGCTTCCTCGCCGGCGTGGGTGCGGCGATCTTCCTCGCCACCCCGCTGCTGCTGTTCGCGCTCGCGGCCGCCTTCGTCCTGCGGCTGCGCCTGCCGAGTCGGGCGCGAACCGAACGGTCGCAACCGCTGACGGCCGGCCTGCGCTCCGACCTCGCCATCGGGGTGCGCTACCTCGCCGGCAACCCCCTGCTCCGACGGCTGGCCGTCACCGCGTGCGTGTTCAACTTCGGCAACATGGCCTTCGTCGCCGTCCTGCCCGTGTACGTCACCGGCCCACTCGGCCTCCCCGCGGCCGCCTACGGGCTGTTCCTGACGGGCGCGGCCGCCGGCGGCGTGCTCGGCTCCCTCGTCGCCGACCGGGTCCTGCGCCGCCTCGGACTCGCCCGCGTCCTGCGCGTCGCGAGCGTGCTGATCGCCCTGTTGTTCGCGACGATCGGCCTCGTGCCCCGCCTGGCGGTCGCCGTCCTCGCGATCGTGCTGGCAGGCGCGCTCGGCATGATCTGGAACGTGGGCAGCCGCGTACTGCGGCAGACCATCGTCCCCGACGACGTGCTCGGCCGCGTCACGGCCACGGTCGCGTTCGTGGCCCTGATCGCGGCGCCGGTCGGGGGCATGCTGGGTGGCCTGGTCGCCGAGCATCACGGCGTGCGGTGGCCGGCGGCCGTGTCCGTGGCGGCCATCGCCGTGGTGTACGCGTTGCTGCGCGCCGTCACCGCCGACGCCATCGACGCCGCGACCGCGGACGCGGCCGCGACGCACGGGCCGGCCGTCGCCGACTGACGCGCCCTACCGGCCACTCGGCGGCGGCCGGACCTGGCGTTCCAGCAGCCGCGACAGCACGAGCACCGATCGCGTCCGGACCACGAACGGTTCGCTGCGGATCTCCTCGAGCGTCGCTTCGAGGTGGGTGGTGTCGCGGGCGCGGAGATGGACCAGGGCGTCGGGATCACCCGTGATCGTGTAGGCGCCCACGACCTCGGGGTGGCGCGACAGCGCCGTGCCGATACGGGTGGCCGGAGTGCGCCCCTCGCAGAACAACTCGACGAACGCCTCGGTGTCCCAGCCGAGCGCGCTCGGGTCGATGACCGCGGCGAACCGCTCGATGACCCCGGCGTCGAGCAGGCGGTCGACGCGACGTTTCACGGCGGGGGCGGACAGGCCGATGTCGTCGCCGATCTCGCGGTAGCTCGCCCGGGCATCCGCGGACAACCACGCAACGATCCGCTGGTCGAGCTCATCCAGACGCAACATCTCGTCACTCCCGTGCAACGTCGGCGGCTGTTGGTGAGGGCCCGTGGATCGTACGGTGCACGATCGGCTCCGTGTCGCCGAGGAGGTGTCGTGACCCGTCCCGCCGTCGTCGCCCGACCCGCGCCCGTGCAGATCGAGCGGGTGGCGACCCGCCGCCGCTACCTGATGACGCCACCGACCCACTTCGCGGTCAGCTACGCGATCAACGTGTGGATGGACCCGAGCCGGCCGGTCGACCGCGCCCGGGCGCAGCGGCAGTGGGACGACCTCGTCGCCGTCTACGAGAGCCTCGGACACCAGGTGGAGCGCGCGGTCCCGGCGCCCGGGCTGCCCGACATGGTCTTCGCCGCCAACGGCGCCGTGGTGGTCGGCGGCATCGCCGTCGGGGCACGCTTCGCCACGCCGCAACGTGCCCCCGAGGCCGCCCACTATCGCGAGGCACTGTTCGCCGCCGGGATCGACGTCGTCCATCGACCGACCCACGTCAACGAGGGCGAGGGCGACTACGTCGTCGTCGGCGACACCATCCTCGCCGGCACCGGCTACCGCACCGACCCGCGGGCCCACGCCGAACTCGCGCGCCTGACCGGACACGAGGTGGTGTCGTTGCGCCTGGTCGACCCGCGCTTCTACCACCTCGACGTCGCCGTGTTCGCGCTCGACGACCACAACGTGGCCTACTACCCGGGCGCGTTCGACGCGAACGGGCGAGCGGAACTGACACGCCGCTACCCGAATGCGATCCTCGCGGATGAACGCGACGCGCTGGTCCTCGGACTCAACGCGGTCAGCGACGGCCGCCACGTCGTCGTCCCGCACGAGGCCGCCCATCTCATCGCGCAGGTCACCGACGCCGGCTACCTGCCCATCCCGATCGACCTGTCCGAACTGCGAAAGAGCGGCGGCGGCCCGAAGTGCTGCACGCTCGAGTTACGCCCCGCGCCGGGAACGGAGTGAGCATGAGCACCCTGAGCGACCTGCACGACCTCGAGGCGCACGCCGCCCACAACTACCACCCGCTGCCGGTCGTGATCGCACACGCCGAGGGTGCGTGGGTCACCGACGTCGACGGACGCCGCTACCTCGATGCCCTGGCGGGCTACTCCGCCCTCAACTTCGGACACCGCCACCCCACGTTGATCGCCGCCGCCGTCGAGCAACTCGGCCGTGTCACCCTCACCAGCCGCGCCTTCCACCACGACCAGTTCGCGCCGTTCTGCGCCGACCTGTCGCGCCTGACCGGCATGGATGCCGTCCTGCCGATGAACACCGGCGCCGAGGCGGTCGAGACCGCCATCAAGCTCGCCCGTCGCTGGGGCTACCGGGTCAAGGGCGTGCCGCAGGACCGCGCCACCATCATCGTGGCCGAGGACAACTTCCACGGCCGCACCACGACCATCGTCGGCTTCTCGACCGACCCCGACGCCCGGGCCGACTTCGGGCCGTTCACGCCCGGGTTCCGCCACGTGCCGTTCGGTGACCTGCCCGCGCTCGAGGCCGCGATCGACGACACGACCGTCGCCGTCCTGCTCG
>DATHUR010000066.1:0-39977 GCA_035462025.1 Egicoccus sp.
ACCTGTTCTCGGCTCACGGATGGGTGGGAGAAGGGTACGAGTGGTTCGTCACCGACAGCCACGCCCGGATGGTGCCCTCACCGAAAACTTACGTCGAGGGGCCTCAAGCTTCGGACCAGCGGCACGACGTACCGCCGCGCCTGACCAGTTCGGCTCGATCGATCCTTCGATCTCGCGCTACGGGCACAGGAAGGCGCGGCAGATCAATTGGCGGCGAGGACGCCGGTGAGCGAGGAGAAGTCGCTGAACAGGCCCGGCAGCACGCCCAGCACGACCGTGCCGACCATCAGCACGATCACGACCAGCGACAGCTGGAAGCCGGGCTGCAGGGCCGGGGCGTTCTCGCGGGCCGGGTCCATCCACATCATCTTGATCACGCGCAGGTAGTAGAAGAACGCGATCGTGGAGTTGATGGCGAGGAAGGCCATCAGCACGATGCCGAACACGCTCGCCTCGACCAGTGCGGCTTCGACGATGGCGAACTTGGCCCACAGGCCGACGGTCGGCGGCGCGCCACCGAGGCTGATCAGGAACGTGGTCATCGCCAGCGCCAGCAGCGGGCTCTTGGACCCGAGGCCGGCGAAGTCGGCGATCGAACGCAGCCCGGTCCGTCGGTTGACGGCGATCGCGACGCCGAACGCGCCGATGTTCATCACGGCGTAGGCGGCGAGGTAGAACACGATGGCGGAGACGGCGGCCTCGTTGACCTCGGTGGCGCCGCTGCGGGCGAGGCCGAACGGGATCAGCATGTAGCCGGCCTGGGCGACCGACGAGTAGGCCAGCAGGCGGATCAGGTCGCGCTGCTGCAGCGCGATCAGGTTGCCGATCGTCATCGTGAGGATGGCGAGCACGCCGAGCACGGGTGCCCACACGTCGGCCAGCGGTTCGCACGCGATGAAGGTGACCGCCATCAGGCCGGCGAACCCGGCCGCCTTCGAGGCGACGGCGAGCATCGCGGCGACCGGCATCGGCGAGCCGGCGTAGGTGTCGGGGGCCCAGAAGTGGAACGGCACCGCCGAGATCTTGAAGGCGAAGCCGACGATGACCAGCATCACCGACGCGAGCAGCAGCGGCGTCGCGGTGGCCTCGGTCGCCAGTGCCTCGGCGATCCCCTGCAGCGAGGTGGTGCCGGTGGCGCCGTACACCATCGACATGCCGAACAGCATCAGCGCGACCGACAGCACCCCGATGAGGAAGAACTTCAGTGCCGCCTCGGACGAGTACAGGTCGCGCTTGCGCAGTCCGGCCATCACGAATGCCGGGATCGACACGGTCTCGAGCGCGATGAACAGCAGCAGCAGGTCACGCGACGAGGGCATCAGCAGCATGCCGATGAACGAGGTCAGCAGCAGGAAGTAGTACTCGCCTTGGAAGTAGCGACCTTCGGCGAAGAACCGCCAGCTGATCCCGATGATGGCGAGGAGGCTGCCGAGGAAGATGAACTTGAACACGACGGCGAAGTCGTTGACCACGAACATGCCGCCGAACGAGGTGCGCTGTTCGCCCCACAACGCCACGGTGAAACCGATGGCCACCAGCGTGCCGAGGCCGGCCAGCGGGTTGACCAGTTGCTTCGCGTCACCGCGCAGCACCAGGTCGGACGCCAGCACGATCAGTGCCGTGACCGTCAGCGCGATCTCTGGTGCGATCGCGAAGAAGTCGATGGCCATGGTGTTCGTTCCCGTCTCGCTCGTGCTCGGATGCCGGGTCTCCGGCGGTGTTCACGGGGCCGGGGTCAGCCCCCCAGCACCCAGCCCATCAGGTTGCTGACCGCGGCGTCCTGCACGCCGAAGATCAGGCGGGGGAAGAGGCCCAGCGCCAGGACCAGCAGCAGCAGCGGCAGCCACGACACCCACTCGACCGTCATGACGTCCTGCAGCGGTTCGTCCTTCCACTTCGCCAGCGGCCGGCCGAGGTTGACCCGCTGCAGCAGCCACAGGAAGTAGCCGGCGGTCAGCACGGTGCCGACGGCGGCGGTGATGACGAGGGCGAGGTAGAGGCCGCGGTAGCTGTCCGCCAGTCCCCCGCCGGGGTTGATCGCGGCCCACATCGCCGTGAACTCGCCCCAGAACCCGGCCAGACCGGGCAGGCCGAGCGAGGCGACCGCGACGTAGGTGAACAGCACGCCGTAGCGCGGGATCTTGGTCAACATCCCGCCGCCGATCTCGGCGATCTCGCGGGTGTGGTAGCGCTCGTGCAGCGACCCGGCCAGGAAGAACAGCATGCCGGTGATCACGCCGTGGGCGATGTTGCCGAAGAGCGCGGCCTGGATCCCCTGCTCGTTCATGGCGGCGATACCGAGCATCACGAAGCCCATGTGGCCGACGGACGAGAAGGCGATGAGGCGTTTCACGTCGGTCTGGGCCAGGCAGCACAGCGACCCGTAGATGATGCCGATCACCGC
This sequence comes from Egicoccus sp., assembly GCA_035462025.1. GTDB lineage: Bacteria > Actinomycetota > Nitriliruptoria > Nitriliruptorales > Nitriliruptoraceae > Egicoccus. The sequence goes on from DATHUR010000066.1 coordinate 2,405, forward strand.
GAGCACGCCGATGACCGGCGCGAAGCGCATGGCACCGTCGGGCAGGATCGGCAGCGCGATGCGGATGAACCCGTAGGTGCCCATCTTCAGCAGCACACCGGCCAGCAACACCGAGCCGACCGTCGGCGCCTCGGTGTGGGCGTCGGGCAGCCAGGTGTGGAAGGGCCACATCGGGACCTTGATGGCGAACCCGAGGAAGATGCCCAGGAACGCCCAGGTCTGGAAGGTGGTGCCGCCGACGCCGCCCGCGGCCGAGAGCGCCTGGATGTCCCAGGTCTCGGCGCCGCCCTGGAAGTAGATGGCCAGGAACGCGACCAGCATGAAGATCGACCCGAACAGCGTGTACAGGAAGAACTTCACGCTGGCGTAGTCGCGCCGCGGGCCACCCCACATCCCGATCATGAAGAACATCGGGACCAGGACCAGTTCCCAGAACACGAAGAACACGATCAGGTCGAAGGCGACGAACGTGCCGGCCATGCCCGTCTGCAGCAGCAGCATCAGGCCGAGGAAGGCCTTGGGCTTGCCCGGTGCCGGCAGGATCTTGGTGGTGTAGATCGCGCACAGCAGCGGCAGCAGGTAGGTCAGGAAGAACAGCGGCAGGCTGATGCCGTCGAGGGCGATGTGGAACTTCGCGTTGATCGCGGAGATCCAGGTCACGTCCGTCTCGAACTGCAGCGTGTCGGACGCGCCGAAGTCGAACACGGCGGTCATGGCGACCACCAGCGCGAAGGCGACGGCGGTGATGCCCACGCCGGCCCAGCGGATCTCGCGGTCCAGTCGGGCGGGCATCAGCGCCAGCAGTCCCGCCCCGGCGAGGGGCAGGAACAGGGCGATGATCAGGGCCCAGCCTGCGGTCTGCGGGTCCATCGTGTCGTTCCCTCCTGCTCGCCCCGTCCGGGGCGAGAGCGGTCCTCTCGGACCGTCACCGTGTTCTTGGTCGTGTCACGGCCACCGTGCGACGGCCGACGAAACCTGTCTCTTACCGTGCGGCCGCGAAGGCCAGTACGAGCACGATCGTGCCGGCGACGATCGCACCCGCGTACCGCTGGACGTCACCGGACTGCATGCGCTTGAGCCGGTCGCTCCACCACGCGGCACTGAAGGCGGCGCCGTTGACGCCGCCGTCGATGACGCGCTGGTCGACGACCTGGTAGGTCGTCGTGGCGGCGCGCTTGACACCGATGCCCACGCCCGCGACGGCCTTGTCGATGACCTCGTTGCTGGTGTAGCTGGCCCAGGCGGAGAGCTTGTCGCGAACCGGCACGACGATCGCCTTGTAGCCGAGCGTGTCGAGGCCGTACTTGGCGATCAGCACGCGCGACAGCGGCCCCATCTTCATGGTCGGGTCCTCGGCTGGACGACCGCGTCCGTAGATGACGAACGCGAGTCCGACCGCGGCGAAGAACGCCAGCATGGCCAGGCCGAGCACGTCGAGGTGCCAGCTCGGCGGGCCGTGCAGGACCTCGGGGTGGGTGCCGCCGCCCTCGGCCGCGAGCACCGGGCCGCCGGCGAGGACCCCGCCCCCCTGAAGCGCGTGCTCGTCGTCCTCCTCGGCTTCCTCCCCGTGCCCGTCGTCACCGTGGTCGAGGAAGGGGTAGGTCGCCTCCTCGAGGATCGGCGTCGCGGTCCAGGTCTCGAAGCTGTTCTCGGCGCCCCACACCGGCGAGCCGATGTAGCCGACCAGCAGCGACAGCACGGCCAGGATCACCAGCGGCACGACCATCTGCGGCCCGGACTCGTGCGGCGCGTGGTGGCCGCCACCGTGGTCGTCGTGGCCACCGCCGTGGTCGTCGTGGGCGAGCGTCGCGGTCGCGGGAGCGCCCGCGTGCGCGAGTTCCTCCTCGTGCCCGGCGACCTCGGGGTCGACACCCTCGGCTTGGTCTTCCTCCCGGGGCCCACCCACCTGGGCCGCCTGGTGCTTGACGTCGGGGTCGCCGTGGGTGTCGTGACCGCCCCGGAACTCGCCACCGAAGATCAGGAAGCACGCCCGGGCCATGTAGAAGGTCGTGACGAACGCCGCCGCCAGTCCGACCCAGAACACCAGGTCGCCGGTCACGTAGCCGTTGTCGGCCCAGATCTGGCCCGACACCAGGATCTCGTCCTTCGAGAAGAACCCGGCCGTCATGGGGAACCCGGCCAGGGCGAGCGAGCCGACGATGAAGGTCCAGAAGGTGTGCGGCATGTACTTCCGCATCCCACCCATGTCGGACATGTTGTTGCTGTGCACGGCGTGGATGAGCGAGCCCGAACCGAGGAACAGCAGCGCCTTGAAGAAGCCGTGGGTGAACAGGTGGAAGATGCCGGCGGTGTAGCCACCGACGCCGAGCGCCGCGACCATGTAGCCGAGCTGCGACACGGTCGAGTAGGCCAGCACCTTCTTGATGTCGTCCTGGACCAGCGCGACCAGGCCACCGAAGAACAGCGTGATCACCCCGACGATCGCGATCACGGCCATCACGGTCGCCGACTGCGCCATCACCGGGTAGAGGCGGGCCAGCAGGAACACGCCGGCGGTGACCATCGTGGCGGCGTGGATCAGCGCCGACACCGGCGTCGGGCCGGCCATCGCGTCTGGCAACCACACGTGCAGCGGCATCTGACCCGACTTGGACACGCACGCCAGGAAGATCAGCAGCATGCCGAGCACGATCGAGGAGTTGCCGATCTCGCCGGCGGCGGCCGCCTCGTTGAGTGCGAGGATGTTGAAGACCTTGCCGCCGTCGGCGATCTCGAACATGGGGATCGACAGCACGATCACGCCGACGATCAGGCCGACGTCACCGAACTTGGTGACCAGGAACGCCTTGTTGGCCGCGTCCTGGTTCGACTTCTCCTCCCAGTAGAAGCCGATCAGCAGGAACGAGCACACGCCGACCAGTTCCCAGCCGATCAACGCCTGCAACGTGTTGTTGGCGATGACCAACAGCAGCATCGAGAACGTGAACAGGCCGAGCATCGCGAAGAAGTAGGTGAACCGCGGCTCGTGGGCCATGTACTCGCGCGAGTAGATGTGGACCAGCAGGCTGACCGTGGTGACCAGCAGGAACATCATCGACGTCAGTCCGTCGACGAGCATGCCGATCTCGAGCACGAAGCCCGAGCCCAGCGGCGCCCAGTCCAGCGAGTGCTGCACCGGCGGAGCCGTGCCGCTGGTGAAGGTCTGCCACGCGATCAGCGCCGACAGGACCCAGGCGACACCGACCAGCGCGATGCCGACCTCGCTGCCGCGCATGGGCATCAGCCGGCCGAAGGCAGCCGTGAGCACGGCGGCCGCCAACGGCAGCATGACCACCAGCCATGCGTAGTCCAGGAGTGCTTCCACGAGTGTCGCCCCCTACCAGCGCATCAGGTCGACGTCGTCGACGTTGACCGACGCGCGGTTGCGGAACATGTTGAAGATGATGGCCAGGCCGACGCCGACCTCGGCTGCGGCCACGGCGATGATGAACAGCGCGAACATCTGCCCGCTGACGAACTCCTCGCCGGCCCAGACCAGGTTCTGGAATGCGACGAGGTTGATGTTGACCGCGTTGAGCATCAACTCGACGCTCATCAACACCAGGACGGCGTTGCGGCGGGCGATGATGCCGTAGACGCCGACACAGAACAGCAGCGTGGCGAGCAGCAGCGGTCCGAGCGGGCTCATCGGCGCTCCCCTGCGCTGGTCGTGGCCTCGCCGGGCGCGAGCTCGGCGCCGGGGGCGGCGGGGGTGGTACGGGCGCCGCCCTGCTCGTCACGCGGGGCGTCACCGAAGTCGATGATGGTCTGGTCCTGGGCCTCACCCGAGTCGCCGGACTCGCGCCGGGCGAGCACGATCGCGCCGATCAGGGCGCCGAGCAGCAGCATGGACAGGACCTCGAACGGCAGGACCCAGTCGCGGAAGATCGAGATGCCGATGTCCTCGGTCGGGACGCGTTGCGGCGTGACGCCCGCTTCGCCGCCGTAGGCCATCACGATCAGCGCGGACAGCGTGACGAACAGGCCACCGGCCACCACCAGGCCCATGCCCTTGTTCTGGCTGTCGAGCGCCTCGCGGCCGATCGGCGCGCGCGTGAGCATCAGACCGAACAGGAACAGCACGGTGACCGCGCCGACGTACACGATCAACTGCACCAGTGCCAGGAAGTCGGCGTGCAGGACCAGGAACACCCCGGCGATGCCGGCCAGCGTGACGGCCAGGTGCAGCGCGGCGTGGACCAGGTTCTTCGAGGTCACGGTCAGGATCGCCGCACCGGCGGTCACCAACCCGACCAGGGCGAAGACGACGTCATAGCCGGTCACGAATCACCTCCGGCATCGAGCTGCTCCTGCTTCTTCTTCTTCACCCAGGCCGCCTTCGCCTTCGACCGCGCGATGCGCTCGGACTTGCCTTCGGCGATCAGCGCGTCGTAGGTCTCCTGGTCGATCTCGCCGGCACCTTCGACGTGGACGTCGGCGAGCTTCTTCTGCGGCGCAGCGGGCGTCTCGGGCTCGGACGGCGCCGGCGCGTCGGCGGCCGGACCAGCCGCACTCTCGGGCTCGGGGGTCGCCTCGGCGGTGTCCGCGGCCGGCGTGTCCACCTGCGCGGCGTCACCCCCGGACTCGGCCTCGGCCCGAAGCCGGGCCTTCTCCTTCTTGACCCAGGCGGCCTTGGCCTTGGCCCGGGCCATGCGCTCGGGCTTGCCCTCGGCGATCAGCGCGTCGTAGGTCTCCTGGTCGATCTGGCCGGCCTCGACGTGGACCTCGGCGGGCTTGGGCGCGGGCGCCTCGGCCGTGGCGGCCTCGGCCGGGGCCGCGTCACCCGCGTCGGCGGCCTGCTCGCGCAGCAGCGCCTTCTGCTTCTTGACGTGGGCGGCCTTGGCCTTCGACCGCGCGATGCGCTCGGACTTGCCCTCGGCGATCAGCGCGTCGTAGGTCTCCTGGTCGATCTCGCCGGCCTCGACCTTGGGCTCGTCGGCCTTGGCCGCGGCCTTCGGTGCGCCCGCGGCGGGCGTGGCCTGCTCGGCCTGCTTGGCGGCCTGCTCGGCCTGTTGCGACGCCTGCTCGAGTTCCTTCTCGGCCTTGGCGATCGCGTCGGACACCTCGGCGGGGATCACGGCGCCGGCGTCGAGCGCGGGCGGCGGCGGCACGGTGTCCATCCACTCGCGCAGCTTGCCCTTCTCGTGGAGCAGGAGGCCCATCTCGTACTCGGCGTACTCGAACTCCGGCGACCAGAACAGCGCGTCGAACGGGCACACCTCGACACAGATCCCGCAGTACATGCACAGCGCGAAGTCGATGCCGAACCGGTCGAGCACGTTGCGGGTGCGGGCGCGGCCGCCCTCCTTCGCCGGGGGTACCTGCTCCTTGTGCGAGTCGATGTAGATGCACCAGTCCGGGCACTCGCGTGCGCACAGCATGCAGACGGTGCAGTTCTCCTCCATCAGGGCGATGACACCCCGGGTGCGCGGCGGCAGGTCGGGGCGCTCGTGGGGGTACAGCTGTGTGGCCGGTGTCTTGAACAGGTGCTTGAGCGTGACGCCGAGGCCCTTGAGCAGGCCGACACCGGGGAGCGAGGTCGTTGCCATCTAGAAGACCACCTTGGCGACGGCGACCACCGCGAGGTTGACCAGCGACAGTGGCACGAGCACGAGCCACGACATCCGCTGCAACTGGTCCTCGCGCAGACGCGGGTAGGCGACGCGCAGCCAGACCATGACGAAGGTCAGCATCAGGATCTTGCCGATGACCACGCCCACGCCGATCAGGGTGCCCAGCACGCCGCAGTCGAACAGGCCGCCACCGGCGTCACAGCCGGGCAGCGGCACGCCGGGCAGGATCTGCCATCCGCCGAGGTAGAGCACGACCATCAGCGCCGACATCGACACCATGCCCGCGTACTCGGTGAGCAGGTACATGGCGAACTTCAGGCCCGTGTACTCGGTCATGTAGCCGAACACCAGCTCGGAGTCGGCGATCGGCATGTCGAAGGGCGGGCGCGACAGCTCGGCGAGGGCGGCGAGGAAGAAGATCCCGAAGCCGAGCAGCTGCGGGAACACGAACCAGAGGTTGAGGTCGGTGCCCGCGAGCGTGAACGTGGCCTGGGCCTCGACGATGCCGACCAGCGACAGCGACCCGGCCTGCACCGCGACGGCGATGGCCGCCAGGATCAGTGGCAGCTCGTAGGCGATGAGCTGGGCCGCGGCGCGCAAGCCGCCGATGAGCGAGAACTTGTTGGCGCTCGCCCAGCCACCCATCATCACGCCGAGGACCGAGATCGAGGTGATCGCGAGCGCGTAGAACAGCCCGAGCTCGAGGTCTGCGGCCCAGATGCCGGGGCCGAGCGGCAGGACGAAGAAGATCAACAGGGCCGGGACGAGGGCCATGCCCGGCGCGATCGCGAACACCCACTTGTCCGCCGCGCGCGGGATGATGTCCTCTTTCTGGATGAACTTGATGCCGTCGGCGACCAACTGCAGCGACCCGGCCGGGCCGGCGAACATCGGGCCGCGGCGGTGCTGCAGGCGCGCCATGGCCTTGTGTTCCATGTAGCCCACGACCAGCGGCAGGCTCAGGAACACGCCGATGACCAGCACGACCTTGAGCAGGATCGACAGCAGGAACGAGTCGGTGTCGAGCAGCCCGGCGGTCTGCGCGACCAGCGCCGTGGACGTGGTCAGGACGGTGTCGATAGTCATCATCGGTCGAATTCTCCCGCGACCGCGCTCTCACTCACTGGCGAGGCGATCATGGGGACCGTGGCGGTGGGCATCCGTTCGCTCATCGGTCGACGTCTCCGACCACGAAGAAGACCGACCCGAGGATGGAGACGGTGTCGGGCACCAGCGTCCCTTCGAGCAGGTACGGCAGCATCTGCACGTTGGAGAACGAGGCGGTGCGCATCTTGAGCCGCCACGGGGTACGGCCACCGTCGGACTCGAGCCAGTAACCCAGCGAGCCGAGCGGGTTCTCGACCCGCACGTAGGTCGAGCCCTCGGGCGCCTTGACCATCTTCGGCAGCTTCACGTTGACCGGCCCGGACGGGATGCGGTCGTGGATCTGCTCGATGATGTACAGCGATGCCTTCATGCGGCCTAGCAGGCAGTAGAAGCGGTCCCAGCTGTCACCGTTCTCGCCGACCGGGACCGGGACGTCGATCTCGTCGTACTTCAGGTACGGCTCGGTGACGCGCACGTCCTCGGGGATGCCGGTGGCCTGCAGGGTCGGGCCGGACACGCCGTAGGACAGCGCCACCTCGGTGGGCAGCGGGCCCACGCCCTTGGTGCGGGCCATGAAGATCTCGTTGCCGAGCAGCAGGTCCTCGAGGTCCTGGATGCGCTTGCGCAGGTCGGGGACCAGTTCCACCGACTGCTGCAGGAAGCCCTTGGGCAGGTCGATCTTGACCCCGCCCGGCTGGTTGTAGGTGTAGTGCAGGCGACCGCCGGTGGCCGACTCGAGCAGGTACTGGATCCGTTCACGTTCGCGGGTGGCGTAGAACATCGGCGTGATGGCGCCGAGCTCGAGGCCGTAGGAGCCGACGAACAGCAGGTGGTTGAGGATCCGGTTGTACTCGGCGGTCAGCATGCGGATCCACTGTGCCCGCTCGGGGACCTCCATCTCGAGCATCCGCTCGACGGTCAGGACCAGGCCCATCTCGTTGGTCATGCCCGACAGCCAGTCGTGACGGTTGACCAGGGCGAGGTTCTGACGGAAGTCGCGGTGCTCGGCCAGCTTCTCGAAGCCGCGGTGCATGTAGCCGATGACGGGGTGGGCGGACTTGACCCGCTCACCGTCCATCTCGAGCACCACGCGGAGCAAGCCGTGCGTGGCCGGGTGCGCGGGACCGACCGACAGGGTCATGTCGGCGGTGGTGAACGCACCGTCGCCGACGATCTCGAGATTGAGGTTCTCGCCGGGGGCGGTGGCGGGATGGCTGATCTCGCGGGCGCTCAGGTCGGACGCGCTCATGAGTGCTCCTCCCCGTCGTCGGTGTCGTCCTCGGGTTGCGCCTCGGACGTCGCCTCCTCGGGGATCTGGTCCTCGCCGGGCTCGACCGCCCCACCGGCGGCCGCGGCCAGCTCGCTGTCGCCGGCGCCGTCGGCGCGCTCGGCCGCCTTGCGGGCGCGCGCCTCGGCGGCGGCCTTGCGCTTCTCCTCGGCCTTCTCGCGCGCCTCGGACTTGACGTCCTCGTGCTGTTCCTGGGCCTGCTCGGCGTCGCCGGCCAGGACGGCGCCGCTGTCGGCGGCCTGTTCGGCGCCGGCGCCGAGTGCGTCCTCGACCTCCTCACCCTCGGGCGTGGCGGGGTCGACCGCCGGCTGGGGGTTGGCGAGCTTGGCCTGCTCGGCCATGGCCTTGTCGAGTTCGTAGGGGCCGGGCGCGTCACCGAGCTGGGGCTGGCGTTCGATGACGTTGCCGTCCTCGTCGAGTTCGGCCGGCTCCTTGACGCCGGGCCAGGGCTTCACCACGCGCGAGGCGAGCGGGAAGTCCTTGCGCAGCGGCCACCCCTCGAAGGTCTCGATGGTGAAGATGCGGGGTTCGAGCGCGGGGTGGTCGGGGAACTCGATACCGAACATGTCCCAGCACTCGCGCTCGTGCCAGTTCGCGCCGCGGTAGATGTCGGTCAGCGACGGGCAGGTCGGCGTCTCGCGGCCGCCGGGGCAGCGGGTGCGCAGGGCGACCCGGTTGCCGGTCGAGGTCGAGTACAGGACCGCGACGACGTCGAAGCCCTCGTCGCGGGCGTCGACGCCGAACAGGCAGTCGAAGAAGTCGTAGGCGAGCACGCGCTCGTCGCGGCATGCGCGGGCGACGTCGGCGAAGTGCTCGTTGGCGACGTGCAGGGTGAAGGTGCCGTACTCGACGGTGGTTCCGAGCACGGCGGCATCGCCCACCGTGGCCCGGATGAGCTCGGCGGTCTCGTCAGGGGTGAGGGCCTGCTCCCTGCGTGCGAGGACGTCAGACACGGTGTTCCTAGCCCTCCGTGGTCTGGAGTTCGGGAGCGATGTCGGGCCCGTCGTGGCGCAGCACGATCGGCTCGCGCCGCCGCTGGGCCATGCGGTCCTTCAGGCTCTCGCCCTGGATGCGGTTCTGCAGGGCGACGATGCCGTCGAGCAGCGCCTCGGGCCGCGGCGGGCAGCCGGGCACGTAGACGTCCACGGGCAGGATCTGGTCGACGCCCTTGGTCACCGAGTAGCTGTCCCAGTACGGCCCGCCGCAGTTGGCGCACGACCCGAACGAGATCACGTACTTGGGCTCGGGCATCTCCTCGTACAGCCGCCGCAGTGCCGGCGCCATCTTGTCCGTGAGCGTGCCCGAGACCACCAGGAGGTCGGCCTGACGCGGAGCGTGCGCGAACGGGATCACGCCGAGACGGATGAAGTCGTGTCGGGAACCGGAGGCGGCGATGAACTCGATGGCGCAGCAGGCCAGGCCGAAGTTGAAGCACCACAGCGAGTACTTGCGACCCCAGTTGAAGACGTACTTGACCGGCTTCGGAAGCTCGAACTGGTCGACTAGTCCCACTTGAGAACCCCCTTCTTCCAGGCGTACATCAGGCCCTCGAGCAGCGTGGCGATGAACAGGAACATGGCCACGAGGGCGTACAACGCCGAGGGAGAGGTACTCCCGTCGAGGTCACCGATGACCAGGGCCCACGGGAACAGAAAGATCGCTTCGACGTCGAAGATGACGAACAGGAACGCGAACACGTAGTAGCGGATGTTCATCTGCGACCACCCGGTACCCACGGCCTCGATCCCACACTCGTAGGTCGTCAGCTTCAGGGGGCTCGGGACGCTCGGGCGCATCAGGCGGCTGCCCAGCATGATGACCGCGTACAGCGCGCAGCCCACGATCACCATGATCGCGAAGGCCCCGTACTGCTCGGTGAAGCTCACCCCGGTCCTCCTGTCGAGGGCGTCCGTCGACCTGCCGGCCGATGTTCGCCACAGTGCTGGTTCGTGATCGCTTCCCGAAGAGCGCGCACCTGCGGCCGGCCACGGCCGCGGGCCGGGATGCTAGCAACCGCCCGGACACCGCCCCAATGGACGCATCCCGCCGTGCACTCCCGCGTCCGCCACGACGGTCACCACCGGCGACCGAACCAGACCGCACCCTCGGTCGTGGCGAGTGCCTCGAAGCCGATGCGGCGGTAGAACGCCTGTGCCTGCACGTTCTGCGCCGCGACACCGAGGTGGACGCCGCACGCGCCGCGGGCCTCGACCGCCTGGCAGAAGCGCTCGACCAGCGCCCGCCCGACGCCGTGCCCCTGCGCCTCGGGCAGCAGGTCGACGTGCAGGTGCGCGGGGTAGCGATCGACCCACGGCGTGCGCATGGCCTCGGGACGGTGCAGCAGGGCGACGAGTTGCTCGTACGGCGTGACCGGCTCCGCAGACGGATCCGGGTGGCGTCGGGCGGCGATCGGCAGCCACTGCTCACGCCAGGCGACCACGAAGGCGTCGGTGTCCGCGGCGCCGAGCACGTAGCCGACCACCCGTCCCGCCTCGTCGGCGACCCGGACGAGGTCGGGTTCGAGGCGCACGTAGGGCTCGGCGTACAGGTCGGGCAGGATCCCGTCGTCGGGGTAGCTGCCGGTGGCGTCCTGCCCGGCGGCGCCGGTCCGGATGCAGACCTCGCGAATCCCGGGGAGATCACGCTCGCGGCCGGACCGCAACGTCGGCGTCACGGCAACCGCCAGTCGACCGGCGCGGCGCCCTGCTCGGCCAGCAGCGCGTTCGCGCGGCTGAAGGGGCGCGAGCCGAAGAAGCCGGATCTGGCCGACAACGGGCTCGGGTGCGCCGACTCGACCCGGGGCACCCCGTCGAGCCGCGGCGCGAGCGAGCGGGCGTCGCGGCCCCACAGGACCGCGACCAGTGGACCACCGCGTCGGACCAGCGCGTCGATCGCGGCGTCGGTGACGGCCTCCCACCCCTTGCCGCGGTGCGAGGCCGGCGCGCCGGGCGCCACCGTCAGGCTGCGGTTGAGCAGCAGCACACCCTGCCGGACCCATGGCGTGAGGTCGCCGTTGGTCGGCTCGGGCAGCCCGAGGTCGTCGCGGTACTCGGTGAAGATGTTGCGCAACGACGCCGGGAGGGGCCGCACGTCGGGCGCGACCGAGAAGCACAGCCCGATGGCGTGGCCCGGGGTCGGGTAGGGGTCCTGGCCGACCAGCAGCACCCGGACCGCGTCGAAGGGCTGCTGGAAGGCGGCGAACACCTGCTCGCCCCGTGGCAGGAACCGCCGGCCGGCCGCCTGCTCGGCCCGCAGGAAGTCGCCCATCGCGCGGATGCGGTCGTGCACCGGCGCCAACGCCTCGGCCCATCCGGGACCGAGGAGTTGCGAGAGGTCGGCGGCGCGCGTCGTCATCGTCCGCGAACCTACCGTGACGACGGACGCGGGTTCAGTCGCAGGGCAGGCGACGCCGGTCGACCTCGCGGGCACGTTCGGCGAGGTCGCCCAGGGAAGCGGCGACGTCGGCCAGCGCCCTCGCCTCGAGCCGGTAGTAGGTGTAGCGCCCGACGCGATCGGCCCGGACCCAGCCGGCTTCGCGGAGTTGCTTGAGGTGGTAGCTGACCGTGGGTTGGGCGGCACCGGTCTCGGCGACGAGGTGGCAGGTGCACAACTCCTCGTCGACCAGCATCGCCACGATGCGACGTCGCAACGGGTCGGCGAGCAGGCCGACGGTGTCGAGCACCGCCGGCGCGCTGGACGACGCGGCCGCGGTCATCGCCGCGCTCCCGGTCCGCTCGGTTCGCCGTACCAGCGGCGGCGCGCCCACAGCGACACGTACACCAGTCCGACCAGGGCCGGGACCTCGATCAGGGGGCCGACCACGCCGGCCAGCGCCTGGCCGGAGGTGGCGCCGAACACACCGATCGCGACCGCGATCGCGAGTTCGAAGTTGTTGCCGGCCGCCGTGAACGCCAGGGTCGCGTTGCGTTCGTAGCCGAGCCCGATACGCCGTCCCACGGCGAACGACACGCCGAACATGACCGCGAAGTAGACCAGCAGCGGTAGCGCGATCCGGCCCACGTCGAGCGGCTTGGCGATGATCTGGTCACCCTGCAGCGCGAAGAGCATGACCACGGTGGCGAGCAGGCCGTACAGCGCCCAGGGGCCGAGCCGCGGCAGGAACGTCCCCTCGTACCAGGCGCGGCCCCGGCGCCGCTCGCCCAGGGTCCGCGTCAGGAAGCCGGCCAGGAGCGGGATGCCGAGGAACACCAGCACGGCCTGGGTGATCTGCCACAGCGACACGTCCAGGGTCTGCTGCTCCCAGCCGAGCCAGCCCGGCAGGACCGACAGGTAGAAGTACCCGAGCAGCGAGTACGCCAGGATCTGGAACACCGAGTTGATCGCGACCAGGACGGCGGCGGCGTCGGTGTCGCCGCAGGCGAGGTCGTTCCAGATCAGCACCATGGCGATGCAGCGCGCCAACCCGACGATGATCAACCCCGTGCGGTACTCGGGCAGGTCGGGCAGGAACGTCCAGGCCAGCACGAACATCAGGGCGGGCCCGACCAGCCAGTTCAGGACCAGCGAGGTCACCAGCAGGCGCTTGTCGGCGGCGACGCGGCCGAGTTCGCCGTAGCGGACCTTGGCCAGCGGCGGATACATCATCACGAGCAGGCCGACCGCTATCGGCAGCGACACCGTGTCGATCTTGAGCGCCTCGAGCGCCTCGCCGACGCCGGGGATCAGCCGCCCGAGCAGCAGGCCGGCCACCATGGCCGCGCCGATCCACACCGGCAGGAACCGGTCGAGCAGCGACAGGCGGTCGAGCACGGCCGCGTCGCGGGCGTCGGCGACCGCGGCGGACGAGGGCTGGTCGGGATCCACGGCGATGACCTCGGGCAGGCGACACATCAACCCTACCTGATCCCATCAATCCCGTTCGATTCGAGGTCGGGTCCCCCGTCTCGCTCGGCTCTTGGGCCGGGTCCCCCTTCTCCCCGACCCGGGGCGCGCGAACGCCTGCCGTCGCGGTGACTATCCCACCCGGTCGAGGGCGTACTCGGCGAGGCGGGTGAGGGCGGTGACGACGGGGCGGTCACCGAAGTCGGCGAGTTCGGCCACGGCGGCCTCGACGTAGTGGGCGGCGTGTTCGCGCGAGCGCGCCAGCGCGTCGCCGTTGCGCAGCAGCACCAGGGCGCGCTCGACCTCGGCGTCGCCGAGGTCGCCAGCCAGCAGGCCGGCGAGTTCGCCGTCGGCGTCGTCGGCGAGGGCGTACAGCACCGGCAGGGTGTGCACACCCTCGCGCAGGTCGGTCCCCGGGGTCTTGCCCGAGTCCTCGTGGTCCGAGCCGACGTCGAGGATGTCGTCGGACAACTGAAACGCCATCCCGACGTTCCAGCCGTAGCGGGCGGCCGCCTCGATCTCGGGCTCGGCGGCGCCCGAGAGCAGTGCGCCGTACCGGCACGACGTCTCGATCAGCGAGGCGGTCTTGCCCGAGATCACCTCGAGGTAATGCTCGAGGGTCGGCTCGACCTGCGGCACATCGGGCAGCGCACCCAGCGACCCCTGCACCTCGCGGATCTGGCCCTCGCACAGTCGTGCCAGCGTGCGCGCCATGATCCGTGTCACCTCGACGCCGAGGTCGGCGGAGAGGTCCGAGGCGCGGGCGAACAGGTAGTCGCCGGTCAGGATCGCGACGGTGTTGTCCCAGCGCGAGTTGGCCGACGGGCTGCCGCGACGGGCCGGGGCCTCGTCGATGACGTCGTCGTGGTAGAGCGTGGCGAGGTGGACCAGTTCGACGATCGTGCCGGCGTCGACCAGCGCACGCAGCGTGCCGTTGCTGTCGTCGGCAACCGGCGGGTGCGGGCCGAGGTGGCCGGTCAGCGCGACCATGAGCGGGCGGAAGCGCTTGCCGCCGGCGCTGATGAGGTAGCGCGCGACCTCGTCGACGAAGGCGTTGTCCGAGGTGACCTGGTCGTGCAGCCGCGTCTCGACGCCGTCGAGCACGCGTGCGACCGGCAGACCGTGCGCCTCGAGTTCACCGAGGACGGGCGCAGGGATGGCCAGCCGCGCGGCGCGAGGAGGCTGGGCGGGAGTGGAGGCGGCGGTCAACGCACCACAGCCGCGGCGTTCTCGGCCAGTTGCAACAGCAGTTGCGGCTGGACACCGAGGAAGATCACCAGCGTGGCGGCGACGGACACCCCGGCCGACAGGCCGGTGGTGACCAGCGGCAGGCCGCGGGACTCGTCGGCCTCCTCGAGGAACATCGTCCCCGCGATACGCAGGTAGAAGAACGCGGCGATGACACTGCTCACGACACCGATCACGACCAACCAGGTGTGACCCGCCGCGATACCCGCCTGGAACACGGTCAGCTTGCCGACGAAGCCGGCCGTGGCCGGCACCCCGGCCAGCGACAGCAGACACAGCGTGAAGATCCCGGCCAGCATCGGCGAGCTGCGACCCATGCCACGCAGGTCGACGAGGGTGACCTCGCCCTGGCGGACCCGCTCGATCGCGACGACGCAGCCGAACGCGCCGAGGGTCGCCACCGCGTAGGTCAACAGGTACCACAGCGTGGACGACAGCCCGGCGTCGGAGTTGCTGACCACGCCGATCGTCGCGTAGCCGGCGTGGGTGATCGACGAGTAGGCGAGCATGCGCTTGACGTCGTGCTGGACGATCGCGACCCAGGCGCCGTAGAGCATCGAGATGGCCGCCAGCACCGACAGCATCGGCACCCACAGCGACGCGAGGTTGGGGAAGGCGACCAGGTACAGGCGCAGGAGCGCCGCGAAGCCGGCGGCCTTCACCGCGGCCGCCATGAACGCGGTCACGCTGGTCGGGGCGCCCTGGTAGACGTCGGGCGTCCACAGGTGGAACGGTGCGAGCGCGACCTTGAACCCGATGCCGACGGTCACCAGCCCCAGGCCGAGCACGCCGACCACCCGCGGTGACGTGACCAGGCCGAGGCCGCTGCCGATCCCGGCGAGGTCGAGCGATCCGGTCGCGGTGTACAGCAGCGCCATGCCGTAGAGCAGGATCGCCGACGCGACCGAGCCGGTCACGAAGTACTTGAGCGAGGCCTCCTGCGAGCGCCGGTCGCGGCGGGCCAACCCCGTCAGGATGTACAGCGCCATCGAGAGCACCTCGAGGCTGACGAACAGGGTGATGAGGTCGTTGGCCGTGCCGAGGAACGCCATGCCCGCCACCGAGAGCAGCATCAGCGGTTCGACCTCGGCGCGGCCGATCTGGCGGTCGCGCAGGTAGCCGTAGCCGATGGGCACGACCAGCATGGCGGAGAGGTAGACGGTGATCCGGGTGAAGAACCCGATGCCGTCGTTGGCGATGGCGCCCTGCAGCGCCTCGGTCGGCGCGATCAGCCCGCCGCCGGGAGCGAGCACCTCGGCGTACTGCCAGAACGTCAGCAGCAGGGCGGCGAGCAGCGTCAGGCCCGACCCCCAGGCCTGGGTCAGCGAGGGCCGGCCGGGGAAGGCGACGACGAGGGCGGGCGCCGCGGCACCGAGCGCGATGGCGATGGCACCGGGCAGGACGCGGCCGGAGGCGACCAACCACACGCCGGCGCCGATGGCGGGGACGCCCGAGACGGCGGCGACGGCGAGGCGGAAGCGTCCGGCGACCGCGAGCAGCAGCAGGACCAGCGCGGCACAGACGACCACCAGTTCCGGCGCGAAGCTGGACCAGGCGATCGACGTGCCGTCGACGGAGGACTGGGCGAGGAACACGGACACGCTCCTACTGGTCAGTCTGCGCGGCGGCCGGTTCGGCGGCCGGAGCGTCCACGCCGACCTCGGTCAGCACCCGCTCGACGGAGGGCTCGACGAGGTCGAACAGCGGCTTGGGGTACAGGCCGATCGCGACGATGAGGACCACGATCGGGGCCAGCACACCGACCTCGCGCAGCTTGAGGTCGGTCGTGTGCTCGTTGTCGGCCCCGACCAGCGGGCCGTGGAACATGCGCTGGTAGGCCCACAGCAGGTACAGCGCGGCGAGCACGGCACCCAACGCGGCCAGGCCACCGGCCCAACGCGAGGTCTGGAAGGTGCCGAGCAGGATGGGGAACTCGCCGACGAACCCGTTGAGCCCGGGCAACGCCAGCGACGACAGCGACACGAGCAGCCACAGCCCGGCCATGACCGGGACCCGCTTGGCGAGACCGCCGAATGCGGCGATCTGGCGCGTGTGGCGACGCTCGTACAGGAACCCGATCAGCAGGAACAGCGCGCCGGTCGACAGACCGTGGTTGATCATCTGCACGACCGACGCGGTCGTGGCCGTGGCGTTGAGCGCGAACGTGCCCAGGACAACGAAGCCCATGTGGGCCACCGACGAGTAGGCGATCAGGCGCTTGATGTCGGACTGCATCAGCGCGACGAGCGAGCCGTAGAGGATGCCGACCACGGCGACGCCGAGCAGCCATGGCGCCCAGGTCACGGTCGCGTCGGGGAACAGCGGCAGCGCGTAGCGCAGCAGTCCGAACGTGCCCATCTTGAGCAGCACCGCGGCCAGGAACACCGAACCACCGGTCGGCGCCTCGGTGTGGGCGTCGGGCAGCCAGGTGTGGACCGGGAAGATCGGGACCTTGATCGCGAAGGCGAGCAGGAAGGCGGCGAACAGCCAGTTCTGCTCGCCGGCGCTCAGTTCCAGCGCCCGGATCGCCTCGTAGTCGAACGACCCGGTCTGGCTGAACAGGTACAGGATCGCCACCAGCATGAGCAGTCCGCCCAGCGTGGTGTAGAGGAAGAACTTCACGGCCGCGTAGCGGCGGTTCGCGCCACCCCAGATCCCGATGATGAAGTACATCGGCACCAGCGTGAACTCGAAGAACACCGCGAACAGCAGCAGGTCGGTGGCCGCGAACACGCCGATCACCGCGGCCTCGAGGGCGAGGAAGGCGGCGACGTAGCCCTTGAGGCTGGTCGTCACGCTGTCGAACGAGGCGAGCAGGATCAGCGGGACGAGGAAGGTGGTGAGCAGGATCAGGGCGAGGCTGACCCCGTCGACGGCCAGGGCGAAGTCGGCGCCGACGGCCGGCACCCAGCTCATGCGCTCTTCGAGCTGCAGGGCCGGGTTCGCCACGTCGAAGTCGACGAGGACGACCAGCGAGGCCACGAAGGTGGCCACCGAGGCGACGAGTCCGACGATGCGCACGACCCGGGGGTCGTCGGCGACGAAGGCGAGGACCAGCGCGCCGAGCAGCGGCAGCGCCAGTGTCAGGGTGATCGGACCGAATGCCATCGCCTACCTCACCGAATACAGGAGGAACCCGACCAGGACCAGCGCGCCGAGCAGGAAGCTGGCGACGTAGCCGCGGACGAGCCCCGTCTGCGCGCGCCGCGTGACCCGCCCGAGGGCGAGCGACGCGGCACCTGCGCCGTTGACGAGTCCGTCGACGATGTGCGTGTCCACCCACACCATGGCGTCGGCGAACCGGCCACCGATGCGGGTGAAGACCAGCGAGTACAACTCGTCGACGTAGAACTTGCGCTCGAGGACCTCCGCGGGCACGCCGCGGATCGGCTCGAGCATGCGGCCGCGGCTCATGTCACCGCGGATGTAGACCATGTAGGCGAGACCGATGCCGAGCAGGCCGGCGACGACCGCGGCACCGATCAGGCCGGCACCACCGATGCCCCCGGCGGGTTCGAAGCCGAGCGCTTCGACATCGGCGACGGCGGGCGCGAGGAAGTTGTACAGCCAGCCGTGGTGGGTGACGTTGAGCAGCCCACCGAACAGGCTCAGTGCACCCAGCACGATCAGCGGTGCGGTCATCGAGGCCGGCGATTCGTGCGGGTGGATGTCGCCGCCGAAACGGCGCTCGCCGAGGAAGATCAGGAAGAACCAGCGCGACATGTAGAAGGCGGTCAGCACCGCACCGAGCAGGCCGAGCAGCCAGATCGCGAAGTAGCCGTGGTCGTAGGCGCTGGTGAGGATCTGGTCCTTGGAGAAGAAGCCCGCGAACGGGAACACCCCCGAGATCGCGAGCCACCCGATCGCCGAGGTCCAGAAGGTGATCGGCATCGCCTTGCGCAGCCCACCCATCCCCCAGGCGTCGGTGCGGTTGGCCATCGCGTGCATGACCGAGCCGGCCGCCAGGAACAGCAGGCCCTTGAAGAAGGCGTGGGTGACGAGGTGGAAGATGCCCTCGCGGAACGCGCCGACGCCGACGCCCACGAACATGTAGCCGAGTTGCGAGACGGTCGAGTAGGCCAGGATCTTCTTGATGTCGTCCTGGCGCAGCGCGATCAGGGCGCCGAGCAGCACCGTGCCGATGCCGATCCAGGCGATGACCTCCATGCCCGGAACCGACTGCACCAGCACCGGCGACATGCGCACGGTCAGGTAGACGCCGGCGGTGACCATCGTCGCGGCGTGGATCAGCGCGGACACCGGGGTCGGGCCGGCCATGGCGTCGGGCAGCCAGACGTACAGCGGGATCTGGGCCGACTTGGCGGCCGCGCCGCCGAGCAGCAGCAGGACCAGGGCCAGCGCCGTGCCGCTGGACAACTCGCCCGCGGCCGGCAGGACATCGGTGAACGCCAGCGATCCGAACACACTGAACGCGAGGAACATGGCGATCATGAACGACACGTCGCCGACGCGGTTGGTGATGAACGCCTTCTTGGCCGCCGAGGCGTACTCGGCCTTCTCGAACCAGAAACCGATCAGCAGGTAGCTCGACAGCCCGACCAGTTCCCAGCCGACGAACAGGGTCACGAGGTCGGAGCCGAGGACCAGCACCAGCATCGAGAACAGGAACAGGTTGAGGAAGGCGAAGAAGCGCTCGTAGCGGGCGTCGCCGTGCATGTAGCCCAGCGAGTAGACGTGGACGAGCAGGCCGACGCCGGTGACGACCAGCAGCATCACGGTGGTGAGTTGGTCGATGTAGAGGTCCCAGGCGACCGAGAACTCACCCGCCTGGATGAAGGTCCCGATCGGGCGGACGTAGGTCGCGGGGTCGCCCAGCACCTGGCTGGCCACGCCGACGGCGAGCAGGAAGCTGATCGTGGCGGCGCCGACGGCGACGAATGCGGCCGACTCGCGCAGCGTCTTGGTGAGCGCGAGCACGAGCAGGAAGCCGACCAGCGGCACGACCGGGATCAGCCAGGCCAGGCCGACGAAGCCCGACGCGGCCTCGACGACCTCGTTGGCGGTTGCGGCGTGGCCCTCAGCTGCGAGCAGGAACGTCACGTCAGTACCTCAACAGCTGGGGGACGTCGACGTCGATCGTGCCGCGGCGGAAGAAGAGGTTGACGATCAGCGCGAGACCGACCACCACCTCCGCAGCGGCGACGACGATGACGAAGAAGACGAACACCTGCCCGTCGGGGCCGCCCCACATGCGCGCGGCGGCGGCGAAGGTCAGGTTGATGGCGTTGAGCATCAACTCGATGCACATGAACAGCACGATGGCGTTGCGGCGCAGCAGCACGCCGACGAGCCCGACGCTGAACAGCAGCGCCGAGAGCGCGAAGTAGTAGCCGATCTCCACGTTCAGCCCTCCCGAGCGTCGACGTCGGCTTCTGCTCCGCCGGAGCCCACCAGGCCGGCGCCGGCCTCGTCCGGTTCGTCACCGAGCGGCAGCAGCCCCGCGTCCTCGATCGTCTCGATGTCGTCGGGCGCGAGGTCGTTGCGACGCGCGAGCAGGACCGCACCGATGGTGGCCACCGTGAGCAGCAGCGCCGAGAGTTCGAACGGCAACGTGTAGCGCGTGAACATCGCGCGTCCGAGGAACGCCACTCCCGCCTCGTCGCCCTCCTCCATGACATCGGCGAGCCCGACGCACTCGACGCCGCCCTCGGCACCCGAGCCGCACACCGAGGCGTCCCCGGTGTAGGGCCCGACGAAGCCGAACAGCAGCGCGCCGGCGAGCAACGCGCCGCCCGCGACCGCCAGGATCCGCGTACGCAGGTGGGTCTCGGTCAGCAGGTCGTCACGGTCGACGCCGAGCAGCATGATCACGAACAGGAACAGCACCATGATCGCGCCGGCGTACACCAGGACCTGGATGATCGACAGGAACCCGGACTCGAGGCTGAGGTAGAGCCCGGCGACGGCCAGCAGGTTGACCACGAGCATCAGTGCGCCGTGCACGATGTTGCGCAGCGTGACCACGCCGATGGCGGCGCCCAGCGCGATCACGGCGAAGATCCAGAACAGCACGACCTCGGCGGTCGTACTGCCGGTGGCCGTGTCGGCGGCGGCTTGGGCGAGCAGGGGCATGGTGGGCCCTGGGAGGGAGACGGTCATCTAGCGCTCCCCCTCGGAGTCGGGTCGAGCCGGCGGCGCGGTCGTGTTGGTGCGGCTGACGATGGCCGGGTCGACGGGTTCCTCGCTGGTGGAGGGCAGCGTGCCGGCTTCCCGCCCGGGGCCGACCACTCCTGTTTCCCTCCCGGGGCCGACCACTCCGGTCGGCAGGACCTGGCCCGCCCGCGCGGACGGCGCGTTCGCGGCCTGTTCGAAACGTCCGCCGTGCACGCTGGGGGGCGTGACCGCGAGGCCACCGTAGTAGTTGAACCCGCGCCGGCGCACTTCGCGGTCGGTCTGCGGCGTCGTCTCGGCACCCTGGGCCGAGGGGACGAGCAGCTTGTCCTTGGTCCAGATCAGCGCGCGCCGGGAATCGGCCGAGAACTCGTAGTCGTGCGTCATGGTCAGGGCCCGGGTCGGGCAGGCCTCGATGCACAGCCCGCACAGGATGCAGCGGTTGTAGTTGATCTGGTAGTCCTCGGCGTAGCGCTCGCCCGGCGAGTACCGGGCCTCGAGGGTGTTGTCCCCGCCCTGGACGTAGATCGCGTCGGCCGGGCAGGCCCAGGCGCACAGTTCGCAGCCGATGCACTTCTCGAGCCCGTCGGCGTACCGGTTGAGTTGGTGCCGTCCGTGGAAGCGCGGGGTGACGGGCCGTGGATCCTCGGGGTACTGCGAGGTCTCGGGCTTGCGCACCATCGCCCGCAACGGGACCAGGAAGCCACGGCCCCAGGCGGTCTGCGTCAGGAACAACGCCAGGAACGCGACGAGCGCGACGAAGAACAACAGGGTGACGAGGGGGGCGGGCATCAGCCGTTCCTCCCGATCGTGGTCGAGGACGCGGTGGGCTCCGCCGGCGTCGAGGCCGGCTCGACCTCGGCGGCGTGGTCGATCGCCGGACGGTCGTCGTCCTCCTTCGGCCGCACGAGCACGAGCAGCGCGAGGATGACGGCGGCACCGATGCCGAGCGCGATGCGGGTCTGCGTGCCGATCCCGCCCTGCTCGGTCAGCATGACGAACACGGCCGTGACCGCGGCCCAAAGCAGCGCGACCGGGATCAGCACCTTCCAGCCGAGGTTCATCAGCCGGGCGTAGCGGTAGCGGGGCAGCGAACCACGCAGCAGGATGAAGAAGAAGATGAAGAAGCCGGTCTTGAGGAAGAACCACACGAACCCGAGCAGTCCGGCCAGGGTGCCCTCGAGGCCGAACGTCGGGCCGCTCGGTCCGCCGAAGAACAGCGTGACCATGATCGCCGACTGGGTGATGGCTCCCATGAACTCGGCGATCATGAACAGGCCGAAACGCATCGAGGAGTACTCGGTCACGAACCCGCCGACGAGTTCGCCCTCGGCCTCGGCGAGGTCGAATGGCGTGCGTCCGGCCTCGGCGACCATCGCGACCATGAACACCACGAAGGCCGGGAACAGCGGCACGACGAACCAGCCCGGCATGCCGGGGATCAGCCCGTCACCGGACTGCGCGGTGACGATGTCGCTGACGCGCAGCGACCCGGTGTAGATGAACACGCTGGCGACCGCGAGGCCCTGGGCGATCTCGTAGCTGACCATCTGGGCGCTGGCGCGCACGCCGCCGATCAGCGGGTAGGGCGAGGTCGAGGCCCAACCGGCGAGGAACAGGCTGTAGACGTGGATCGAACCGATCGCCAGGATCCACAGCACGCCGACGCCGAGGTCGGCGACCTGCAGCGGGAAGGTGTGCCCGGCGATCGTGAGGTCGCCGCTGATCGGGATCACCGACATCGACAGCAGGGAGACGACCACGCCGATCAGCGGTGCGAGGGTGAACAGCGGACGGTTCACCATGCCCGGCGTGAAGTCCTCCTTGAACAGCATCTTGATCGCGTCCATGACGAACTGGAACACGCCGAACGGACCGATGCGGTTCGGGCCCTGACGCGACTGCATGCGCCCGAGCAGGCGACGCTCGCCCCAGGTCAGCAGTGCCGTGCCGACGAGGAAGAACAGAAACACCGCGAGCACCCGGACCAGGTGTGCCCACAGCGGCAGCGACTGCGCGTTCTCGTTCATGCAGCATCCCCTGCGGGTTGACGGGCCGACACGGTGACCGTCGTGCCGTCCGCACCGAGCAGCGCGGCCGCGGGCACGTCGGTCGAGTTGGCCGGCAGCACGACCACGCCCGGGACGACGTCGTGGCCGACCCGCGCGGTCAGGACCAGCGACTGGCCCGCTCCGGCCACCTCGACCTCGTCGCCGTCGGCGATGCCCAACGCGTCGGCGTCGGCGGTGTTGAGCTCCACGACAGGTGTGCGCGCCGTCGCGAGCAGGTCGTCCGCCCCCGTGAGCATCGTTCCACGATCCAGCAACAGGGGCCTGGTGATGGCGGTGAGCTCGCCCTGCCCGGGCGGATTCGCCGACGGGTCCCCCGTCTCGGTCGCCGGTACGTCCGGCCACGCGTGCGGGGTGTTCCTGCTGCCGAGCCGGGCGATCTCGGCGCGGAGTTGCTCGAGGTCGGAGAACCCGAGGTCCTCGCCGAGCAGCGCGGCGAGCTGGACCACGATCTCCCAGTCCTCCTGCACCAGCGAATGGGCATCGACCGCGCGCGAGAAACGCTGGGTGCGGCCCTCCCAGTTGGTGTAGCTGCCGAACCGCTCCTGCGTGCCCGCGGCGGGCAGGACCACGTCGGCGTACTCGCTGACGGTTTCGGTCGCGGCCAGGTCCTGGGCGACGACCAGCTTGACCTTGCCGAGCGCCTTGCGGGCCAGCTCGGGCGAGGCGCAGTCGCGGGCGAGGTCGACGCCGATGAGGTGCAGCACGTCGATCCTGCCGGCGGCTGCGTCGGTGAGGATCTGGTGCAGGTCGCGGCCCCGCTCGGTCGGCAGGCTGGTGCCCCAGACGGCCTCGACCTCGGCACGGTCGGTGTCGTCGTCCAGACGGCGGCCGCCCGGCAGGACGCCGGCGGCGAGCCCGGCCTGGACCGACCCGCGCACGTTTGCGCGGCGCGGCACCCAGGCGACCTTGCCGCCCACCGCGTCGGCCAGGGCCGCACCCGCGGTGACCGAACCGGCCCCGGCACGTTCGCCGACCAGCACGACCGGCGCGCCGCCATCACGCAGGGCGGCAGCCACCTCGCCGTCGCCGGCGGCGAGATCGCGGAACGCGGCGGCCTCCTGGCCCGGCTGCGTCGGGACACGACGCCACGCGAGGTCGGCCAGCGTTCCCAGGTGGGGACCGACCACGACGATGCGGGCCTTGTGCGCCCGCCACGCCTTGCGCAGACGCAGGTACAGGATCGGGACCTCTTCCTCGGGGTCGAGGCCCGCGACCACGATCACCGGGGCGTCCTCGACGTCGCGGTAGGTCGCGGTGTCGCGCCCGAGCAGCGCGGTGAGTTCAGCGTTCTCGGTCGGCGGCGCGAAGCGGGTGCGGTGGTCGAGGTCGTCGCTGTGCAGCACGGTGCGCACGAACTTGCCGACGGCGTAGGCGTCCTCGTCGGGCAGGCGTGAGCCGGTCACCACGGCGACCCGGCCCGGGCCGGCGTCGCGCGACTCCTGGATGGCGCCCGTGACGCGCAGCAGCACGTCGGACCACGACGCGGTCTCGAGTTCACCGCTCCCGGCCCGCAGGCGCGGTTCGGTGATCCGCAGGTCCGAGGTCAGGTGGGTGAACGCGAAACGGCCCTTGTCGCAGTTCCACGACTCGTTGACGGCCATGTTGGTGCGGGCCAACTGGCGCTGGATCTCGCCGCGCCGCGACTGCACGGTCAGCGTGCAGCCGGCCGAGCAGTGGTCGCAGACGCTGGGTGTGGTGACGACGTCGAACGGGCGCGCCTTGAACCGGTAGCTCGACGAGGTCAGCGCGCCGACCGGGCAGATCTGGATGACGTTGCCCGAGAAGTAGCTCTCGTAGGGCTCGTCCTCGTAGATCGCGACCTGCTCGAGGGCGCCGCGTTCGAACAACTCGATGAACGGATCACCCGACACCTGCTCGGAGAAGCGGGTGCAGCGGGCACACAGCACGCAGCGTTCGCGGTCGAGCAGCACCTGGGCGCTGACGGCGACCGGCTTGGTGTAACGGCGCTTCTGGTCGACGAAGCGCGACACGTTGGCGCCGTGCGCGAGGGCCTGGTCCTGCAGGGGGCACTCGCCGCCCTTGTCGCACATCGGGCAGTCGAGCGGGTGGTTGATCAGCAGGAACTCGAGCGTGCCCTCCTGGGCCTTCTTGGCCATGTCGGAGGTCAGGTGGGTCTTGACCACCATGTCCGGGGTGACCGGCATCGTGCAGGACATGACCGGCTTGCGCTGACCCTCGACCTCGACCACGCACTGGCGGCAGGCCCCGACCGGGTCGAGCAGCGGGTGGTCGCAGAAACGGGGCACGATCGTGCCCAACTGCTCGGCGGCGCGGATGATCAGCGTCCCCTTGGGCACGCTGATCTCCTGGCCGTCGATGGTCAGGGTGACCAGATCGGTGTTCTCGGCGTCGCTCATCGACTCAGGCCTGTCCGGCCACGGAACGGTCCGTGGCGCCGGTCGTCGCAATGTCTTGGCGCCCCGAGCCCGAGGCGACGGTGCTGCGCGCGGGCATGGCGGGGATCTGGGCGGCACCGGTCTCGGGGGCGTAGCCGGCCCCACCGTGCACCTCGAGCATCGGGATGTCGGTCCGCGGTTCGGTCGTGCCCAGCGGGCAGCGGTGCTCGCGGATGTGGGCCTCGAACTCCTCGCGGAAGTACTGCAGACCGGAGGTGATCGACGAGGTCATGCCGTCGCCCAGGGCGCAGAAGCTGCGACCGAAGACGTTGTCGCACACGTCCTGCAGCAGGTCGAGGTCCTCCATGCGGCCGGTGCCGGTCTCGATGCGCCGCAGGATCTGGCTGAGCCAGTACCCGCCCTCGCGGCAGGGGGTGCACTTGCCGCAGGACTCGTGCTCGTAGAACTCGGTGAACCGCAGGACGGTGTCGACCACGCAGGTCTTGTCCGAGTACACCATCAGGGCACCGGTGCCGAGCATCGACCCGGCCTCCATGATGTCCTCGTAGGTGTAGGCCACGTCCGCCTTCGACGCCGGCAGCATCGGCGTCGACGAGCCGCCCGGGCAGAAGAACTTGAGTTGTCGGCCCTCGCGCATCCCGCCGCACGCCTCGACCATCTCGATGACCGGGGTGCCGAGCGCGAACTCGTAGTTGCCGGGCTTGTCGACCTCACCCGAGATGCACATCAGCTTCGGGCCCGGGCTCTTCTCGGTCCCCCACTGGCGGTACCACTCGACGCCGTGGCGCAGGATGAACGGCACCGACGAGATCGACTCGACGTTGTTGACCGTCGTGGGACAGCCGTAGAGCCCGTGGGTGGCCGGGAACGGCGGGCGCAGGCGCGGCTGGCCGCGACGCCCCTCGAGCGAGTCGAGCAGCGCGGTCTCCTCGCCACAGATGTAGGCCCCGGCGCCGCGGTGCAGGGTCAGGTCGAACCGCTTGCCCGAGCCCATGACGTTCGCGCCGAGATAGCCCTTGGCGTAGGCCTGGCGGATCGCCTCGGCCATGCGGCGGCCGGCGTAGGCGAACTCGCCGCGCAGGTAGATGTAGCCCTGGACGCTGTTGAGCGCGAGGCCGCCGACGACCATGCCCTCGACGAGCTGATGGGGGTCCTTCTCCATCAGCTCGCGGTCCTTGAACGTGCCCGGCTCGCCCTCGTCGGCGTTGCAGACGATGTAGACCGGCTTGCCCGTGTCCTGGGCCACGAACGACCACTTCATGCCGGTCGGGAAGCCCGCGCCACCGCGGCCGCGGACGCCGGCCTCCTTGACCACGTCGATGATCTCGGTCGGGGTCATCTCGAGCGCCTTGCGCAGCCCGACGTAGCCGCCGTGCTGCTCGTACACCTCGATGTCGTGCGCGCCCTCGATGCCGTAGCGCTCGGTCAGGGCGATGCAGGGTCCGGTCTGTCCCATGTCAGCCCTCCTCGCGGTCGGTCGGCGGTTCGGGCGCGTCGGCCGGGGTCGCGTCCGGGGACCCCTCGGTGCCGGCGGCCGTCCGGTCACGCTCGGACTCGGCCGGGTCCGCCGTGCCGGCGTCGGCGGGCACGTCGGGCTGCTCCTCGGCGGACGGCGTGTCGGGCGTCGGCGACTGCAGGTGCTCGGCGAGTTCGCCCTCGACGCCGGTGTCGGTCTCGGCGATCTGCTCGACCTGGGCCTGCGTGGTGGCGTCCGCACCCGTGTCGTCGGACGCGGCGTCGATCCCGGCGAGCTGTGGCTCCGGACGCGGTGTCGTGTCGCCCAGTTGCGCCCGGCTGCGGAACGCCTCGCCGCCGTGGCCCATCGGGTCGCCACCCGGATGGGTGACCGGCAGGTCCGTCTCGCCGGTGCGATACGACGGCGGCACCTCGGCCAGCGCCTGGAGTCGCGCGGCCTCGACGAGGTGTTGGTCGGTGCCGTCCTCGATGCCGGACAGTTCGCGCTCGACCGCGCGGAAGACCGCCGGCGCCTCGTTGGACCAGTTCGACGGCGGCGGCGTGCCGGCCTTGGCCTGCTCGAACAACTCCATCGCCTGCTCGTGGGTGACCGGGCCGTACATCTCGTAGTTGACCTGCACCACCGGTGCCGCGTCGCAGATGCCGAGGCATTCGGCGTGCTCGACGGTGACGCCCGAGCCCTCGTCGGTGTGGTGGGCACCGCCGCAGCGTTCGACGTAGCCCTCGTAGATCGTCTGCGCGCCGGCGATCTTGCACGTCGGGTTGGTGCAGACACTGAGCAGGTAGTCGCCGACCGGCTCCCGTTTGAACATCGTGTAGAAGGTCGCGACCGCGCCGACCTCGGCCTTGGTCAGGCCCAGGACCTCGGCGCACAGGGCGATGCCGTCGTCGGTGACGAAACCCTCGTCGGACTGGACGAGGTGCAGCATCGGCAGCAGCGCCGAGCGCGCGACGGGATACCGCCTGGCCAGGCGCCGCGCGTCCTCGCGCGTGGTGTCGGAGATGGGCACGGGTACGTGCTCCTCGGGGCGTCGGTGATCTTCGTGGGCGGGCGGTCAGCGGGTCAGCGGTCGACTCCACCCATGATCGGGTCGAGGCTGGCGACCACGACGATCACGTCGGAGATCCCGTGACCGCGACTCATGTGGTCGATCGCCTGCAACCCGACGAACGAGGGGTCGCGCAGGTGCACGCGATAGGGCTTGTTGGTGCCGTTGGAGGTCAGGGCGCAGCCGAGTTCGCCGCGCGGGCTCTCGACGGCGGTGTAGACCTGGCCGGCCGGGACGGTGAACCCCTGGGTGACCAGCTTGAAGTGGTTGATCAGCGACTCCATCGACTCACCCATGATGTGGCGGATGTAGTCGGGGTCGTTGCCGATGCCGTCGGGGCCGAGCGCCTGCTGCGAGGGCCAGCGGATCTTCTTGTCCGCGACCATGACCTCACCGCCGGGCAGCGTGTCGATGGCCTGGCGGATGATGCGCAGCGACTCGTACATCTCGGCCACGCGCACCAGGTAGCGCGCGTAGGAGTCGCCTGCGGTCTCGGTCGGCACGTCGAACTCGTAGCGCTCGTAGCCCGAGTACGGCTGCGCCTTGCGCAGGTCGTGTGGCACGCCGGCGGCCCGCAGCAGCGGACCGGTGACCCCGAACCCGAGCGCGTCCTCGGCGGTCAGCACGCCGATGCCGACGAAGCGGTCCTGGAAGATGGGGTTGTTGGTGAGCAGGTCCTCGAGTTCCCGGATCTTCTTGGGCAGGTAGTCGAGCAGCGACTCGCAACGCTCGACGAAGTCGTCGGTGACGTCCTGGGCGAGGCCGCCGGGCCGGAAGTAGGCGTGGTTCATGCGCAGGCCCGACTGCGACTCGAACAGGTCGAGGATGTGTTCGCGCGCCCCGAACCCGTTGGTCATGACCGTGGTCGCGCCGAGTTCCATGCCGCCCGTGGCCAGCCACACGAGGTGGCTCGAGATGCGGTTGAACTCGGACAGGATCACGCGCACGGCCTGGGCGCGTTCGGGCACCTCGATGTCGAGCAGTCGCTCGACGCCCATGCAGTACACCCACTCGTTGAACAGCGGGGCGACGTAGTCCATCCGGGTGACGAACGTCGAGCCCTGCACCCAGGTGCGGTATTCGGCGTTCTTCTCGATGCCGGTGTGCAGGTACCCCACGATGGGGGTGACCTTGAGCACCATTTCGCCGTCGAGTTCGAGCACCAGGCGCAGCACCCCGTGGGTCGACGGGTGCTGCGGCCCCATGTTGACCGTGAGGGTGTCGTCCTCGACGGCGTCGACCACGGTCTCCCAGTCGGCGCCATCGACCCACAACTCGGTCGCAGGGTCGGCGGTCGGCTCGTGTGAGATGGTCATTCCACCACCTCCCGGAGGTTGCGCTCGTGCGGGGGCGGGATGAACTTGTCGCCCACGTACTCGACGTCGACGCCGCCCAGCGGGTAGTCCTTGCGCTGCGGATGACCGAGCCAGTCGTCGGGCATCAGGATCCGGATCAGGTTCGGGTGCCCGGTGAACTCGACGCCGAACAGGTCGAAGACCTCGCGCTCGTGGAAGTTCGCCGTGGGGTACAGCGAGGTCATCGAGGGCAGGCTCGCGGCGTCGTCCGGGGTCGCGACCGACACGCGCAGCACGTGGTTGCGCCGGACCGAACGCACGATGTAGCTGACCTCGATGACACCCTGGTCGCGCGACACGCGGTACTCGGGCCAGCCGGTGGTCGACACCTGGCGTTCGATGACGTGGTCGCCGGCGGGCCAGTGCACCGCCGACAGGTCGCTGAGCAGCTCGCAGGCGAGTTCGTCGCGACAGAAGGCGAGCACCTCGTGCAACCGCTCGGGGGCCACGAAGACGGTCAACTCGCCGCGGTGGACGTCGTGGTCGAGGTCGCCGAACCGGCCGCTCAGCTGTTCGCGGAGCTCGTCGATGGACAGCGACCTTCCGTGCGTGCCGTGGCCCGGCGTCGGCACGTCGGTCCCGACCCGGCCGCTGAGGGGCGTGTTGGACACCTCGCTCATGAGCGCGCCGTCTTGTCGGCGAATTCCTCGCCACGGACCTTCGCATGCAGCTTGAGAATGCCGTCCATCAGCATCTCGGGCCGGGGCGGGCAACCGGGGACGTACATGTCGACCGGGACCACGTGATCGACGCCCTGGACCAGCGCGTAGTTGTTGAACATCCCGCCGCTGGTGGCGCACACGCCCATCGAGATGACCCACTTGGGGTCCGACATCTGGTCGTAGATGCGACGCAGCACGGGCGCCATCTTGTTCGACAGCCGGCCGGCGACGATCATCAGGTCGGCCTGGCGTGGCGACGCCCGGAACACCTCCATGCCGAAGCGGGCCAGGTCGTGCCGCGGCCCACCGGCGGCCATCATCTCGATGGCGCAGCAGGCGAGCCCGAACGTGGCGGGCCACATCGAGGCGGAACGGCCGTAGTTGACGAACTTCTCGAGGTTCGTCAGCAGGATGCCGTTGGGAAGCTTGCTCTCTAGTCCCATTCAAGGCCTCCACGGCCGAGTTCGTACACGAAGGCCACGCCGAGGATCACGACGAAGACGCCCATCTGTGCCATGCCGAACCAGCCGAGCTCACGGAAGACGACCGCCCACGGATAGAGGAAGACCGCCTCGACGTCGAAGATCAGGAACAACATGGCGACCATGTAGAACTTCACGGTGAATCGGGTGCCGCGGACCTTGGCCAGCGGCTCGTTGCCGGACTCGTAGGCACCGAGCTTGGTCGGGTTGGGCCGCTTGGGGCCGAGCAGTGCACTGGCGAACGCGCCGCCCGCGGCGAAGACGGCCGCGATCGCGAACATCAGCAGGACCGGGAAGTAGTCGGCGAGCACGTCAGTCTCTTTCGGCGTCCGGCCCGACCTCGGTCGGGCGAATGCAGCGCAACGGGGACGGCGACCCCCAGGGAGCGCCCACCGTAGGGGTGGTGGCGCGAAGGCCGCAAGGCGCCGGTCGGTCGACCGCACGGGGCCGAACGACGGCTCGCGCGAGGGCGGTCGCTGAGCGGCTCATGCGGCCGGCGCCAGGCGCTGCAGGGTGTTGATGATCACGTCCTTGGTGTCGGAGGGCCGGGCATCGGTCAGGTGCGCCATCAGCTTGAACACCAACTCCATCAACGGGCGGTGGGGCATGCCGTACTCGGTGCACACATGCATGACCGCGGGGTGACCGACGAGTTCGGCGAACACCTTGCCCAGCGTGTAGTAACCGCCCCACCGGCGCCGTAGCTCGGTGTCGTAGGCATCGAGGTCGGCGGTCCGCCGGCTCGCCAGGGCGCCGTCGACGACCTCGGCGGCCAGGCGTGCGGCCTCCATGGCGTAGCTGATGCCCTCGCCGTTGAACGGGTTGACCATGCCGCCCGAGTCGCCGACCAACAACACGCCGCGCTGGTGGAGCGGGGTGCGGTTGAACCCCATGGGGATCGGGCCCGATCGGATCGCGTCGGTCCGGGTCGCTTCGGTCGTCTCCCACTCGTCGGCCAGGCCGTCGGCCCACGACTGCAGCAGCTTGCGGTAGCTGACGCCCTGGAACTCCTTCGAGGTCGACAGCAGGCCGAGCCCCACGTTGAGGGTCCCGTCGTCGAGCGGGAAGATCCAGCCGTAGCCCGACAGCAGGTCGCCCTCGCCGTCGCGCAGGTCGAGGAACGAACTGATCCACGGGTCGTCCGACCGGCTCGAGCGGTAGTACGTGCGGGCGGCGACGGCCATGGGCCGGTCCTCGCGTCGCTTGACGCCGAGCGCGCGGGCGAGGCTGCCACTGGCGCCGTCGGCGGCGATGACGACGGGGGCCCGTACGACGCCCTCGCGGTCGTCGGCGTCACGCCACCGGACACCGGCCACGCGGGACTCGCTCGGGTCGCGCCACACCGGGCCGGTCACGGTGACGCCCTCGTACAGCCGCGCGCCACGGCGCTCGGCCAGGCGGGCCACGGTCTCGTCGAAGACCTTGCGGGTCGCGGTCGCGCCCCAGCCCGGCCAGTCGTCGAGGTCGGGCCAGGGCAGTTCCATCACGGTGTGGCCGCCGTGGATGCGCAGACCCTTCTGGGTCGCCCAGCCGTCGACCCGCCCGTGGGCCTCGTCGACGAGGCCGAGGTCGAGCAGTTCCTTGACGACCCGAGGGGTGAGCCCGTCACCGCAGACCTTGTCGCGCGGGAAGACGTCCTTCTCGAGCAGGACGACGTCGTGGCCGCGATCGGCGAGGTGCGCGGCGGCAGCGGCACCACCGGGACCCGCCCCGACGACGACCACGTCGGCATCGCTGGTGGCAGTCAGCTCGATGCCGCGCCGCGGTCCGCCCTCGACGGGCTGGCCGGTGGCATCGGGGGGCATCGCCGACTCCTCGCGCGCGGACGGTGGTGGCCCCGGGATCGGTTGGCCCCGGGGGAGGGACTGGCCGGGCGACGGCGGACCGCACGGTCCCTGCGTCCCCGGGGTGGCTCGTGAACACCTTCACAAGGTGGCACAGTCTAGCCAGTCGGACCTGTGGTCATGACCGGTACCGGCGGCGCCGCCGATCCGGCCGGGTCCCCCCGATCATGCCGACGATTGCAGGATCTCGACGAGGGCCGCGAGGTCGGCCGTCGACACGCGCGCGACCGGTTGTGGCGTGGCCGGCACCTCGGCGGTGCCGTGCTCGTCGAGCGTCACCTCGAGTGCGGCCTGGGTGCTGGCGTCCTCGGCGCCGAGGTCGACGACGAAGCCGTGCACGCGCCCATCGACCACCGTGACCGTGCCGGGCGCGTCGGTGGGGACCTGCGGGCCGAGCAGCGGACTCCCGAGGTGTACGGCCAGCGACTGGCGGAGCAGCTCGACGTCGACCCGCACGGTGTAGGTCGTGGTCCGACCGTCCTCGACGGCGTCGGTGACGTCGACCGCGTCGCGCCAGTCGGCCAGGCCGAGGGGATCCTCGGCGTCCTCGTCGCCCGCGCCGGCGGGCGGTCCACCCGGGGCGAGGGCGCCGAGGGCGCGCACGTCGTCGAGTTCGATCCAGTCGCCCACGAACCCGGCGAGCAGCGCCGCGCGCTGCTCGCCGGTGACGCCCCGCTCGTCGAGGACCGGCCCGACGACCGACTCCGGATCGGCGTCGTCGGGAATGCCGAGCAGGTCGGCGAGGCCCATGCGCAACAGCGGGCCGCGGCCCGGACCGGTCCGGATCTCGAACAGCGGGGCCGACGCCCCGATCTCGTACGCGACGGCGAGCGCCGCGTCGGCATCACGCGTGCCACGCAGGGCCGCGCCATCGAGCAGACCGGCCACCTCGACCCCGACGGGATCGGGAGCGGCGCCGGTCACTTCGACCGTGAACGAGAACGCGTCGTCGAGCGTCGCCTCGACGACGTCGCGCAACCGCGCCTGCGGGTCGGGCGACGAGCAGTTCGACAGGGCGAGGGCCGTCAGCACGACGACGGCAGCCCACCGGGTCCGGCCGCACCGCGTGCTCATGCGCGGTAGCCGCGGTGGACGGCCACGATGCCCCCGGCGAGGTCCTTGACCTGGACCCGGCCGAACCCGGCGGCGCCGATCCAGTCGGCGACGGTACGGCGGTCGGGCCAGGCGAGGATCGAGTCGGCGAGGTAGCGGTAGGCGGCCGGCGAGGACGACACGACCCTGGCCATGGCCGGCAGGGCACCGACGAGGTAGCGGCGGTAGACCTCGCGGAAGGGAGCCCAGGTCGGGTTGGCGAACTCGCAGACGACGACGCGGCCGCCGGGCCGGGTGACGCGGGCGAACTCGCGCAGTGCGGCCTCGGGGTCGGGGACGTTGCGCAGGCCGAACGAGATCGTCACCGCCCCGAAGGTCGCGTCGGGGAACGGCAGGGACTGGGCGTCGCCGTTGACCCAGGTGATGCCGGCGTGACCGCGCCGTGCCCCCTCGGCGAGCATGTTGAACGACAGGTCGAGCGCGGTGACGTGGGCCGCACCCTGGGCCAGCAGTTCGACCGCGACGTTGCCGGGTCCGGCGGCGACGTCGAGGACACGGGCGGAGCGGGGCTCGGCTGCGGCGGCGGTCACGCGGCGCCAGTGGGCGTCCTGGCCCAGCGAGAGCGCCGCGTTGGCCAGGTCGTAGCGCGGGGCGACCTTGTCGAACATGGCCTGGACGAGTGCGGCGTCCTTGCCGTCGCGGCCGGCGGCCGGCAGCGGGTTCGCACCCGGCACGGCCGGGCCGGGTGCCTGGGAGGTCGTCACGGTCCTGCCTTGTCCATGCGGTGTCGGCCGCGCACCGTAGCCTGCGCAGGACGAGCCTCCCGGAGGTCACCATGCCCGCCGACCGAGCAGCGCCCCTCGCCAACGGCGATCACGCAGCGCCGCTCGACGCCCCCGACGCCGCGCTCGCCGAGGCCGTGATCCGCCCCCCGGCGCCGCTGGACGCCGGTGACGACCTCGAGGCACCGTTCGACCTCGACGACGTGGCCGCCCAGGTCGGCGCCGGCCGCACGCTGCTGGACGCGGTGGCCCGCACCGGACTGCTGCTCCCCCACCACGTCGACGCCGACGGCGAGGCCCGCTACTCGGCCGCCGACGTGGCAGCGGTGCGGGCGGGCATGACCCTGCTCGACGCCGGTCTGCCCCTGGGCGAACTGCTCGACCTCGCGCGCCGGACCGACGCCGCCGTGGCCGAGGTGGCGACGGCCGCAGTGGACGCGTTCCTGCGTTTCGTGCGCGACCCGGTGCGGGGCACCTCGGCCAGCGAGGCCGAGGCCACCGACCGGCTGGTGACGGCCTACGAGCGGATGCTGCCCGCGACCGAACGACTCGTGGCCCACCACGTCCGCCGCCGCGTCCTGCACGAGGCCGCCCTCCGCGTCCCGGTGGCGTTGGCAGGTGACCCGGAGCCGGACCGGGGGGCAACGAGCGAGCGAAGCGAGCGAGACGGGGGACCCGGTCCAGTATGAAACTTCGGGCGAGGTCGGTCGAGGTCGACGAGGATCGGCCGCTGCTGTCGCTGCTGCCGCGCGGTGCGGACGGTCGCGGTCCCGCGGACGCACTGGCCTGGGTACGGACCCCGGCGGGGGCCCAGGCCCCGGGCGACGAGGGGCTGGTCGGCTGGGGGGTCGCCGCCCGCATCGCCCCCGGTCCGGGCGCCGACCGGTTCGCCGTCGCCGAGCGCGCGCTGGTGGACCTCGACGTCGAGGTGGTCGACGAGGTCGAGGCGTTCGGCAGTGGACTCGTCGCGTTCGCCACGTTCGCGTTCACGGACGCGGCGCCGGGATCGCTGATCGTGGTGCCCCGGGTACTGGTGGGCCGGCGCGACGGACGGACCTGGGTGACGCGGGTCGATCCGGTGGACGGCGATCCACCGCCGGTGCCCGACGTCCCGGCGACGGATGCGGTGCTGCCCGAGCCGGCGCGTGACCGGGCGCGCTTCGCCGGGTCCTCCCAGCCCGACCTGTACTGGCTCGAGGCGGTCGCGGTCGCGGTCGAGCGCATCCGCGGCGGCGAAGCCGACAAGGTCGTACTGGCCCGCGACCACGCCGT
Source organism: Egicoccus sp. (assembly GCA_035462025.1). Lineage (GTDB taxonomy): Bacteria > Actinomycetota > Nitriliruptoria > Nitriliruptorales > Nitriliruptoraceae > Egicoccus. The sequence goes on from DATHUR010000066.1 coordinate 37,020, forward strand.
GTGGTCCGAGCAGCCCTTCGACGCGGCCGACCTCGCCCGCCGGTTGAGCGTCCGCTTCCCGAGTTGCCACACCTTCGTGGTGGACGGGTTCGTCGGTGCGACGCCGGAACTGCTGCTCTCGCGCCGTGGCCGGGAGGTGGTCTCGCGCGTGCTGGCCGGCACCACCGGCCGCAGCGCCGACGAGGCCGAGGACGCGGCGCTCGGGGCGGCGCTGCTCGCGTCCGACAAGGACCAGGCCGAACACCGCTACGCGGCCGAGTCGGTACGCGAGGTGCTCGGGCCGCTCACCGCCGACCTGCATCACGACGAGACGCCGCGTCTGCTGCGCCTCGACAACGTCCAGCATCTCGCGACGACGTTCAGCGGCACCCTGGCCGGCGACGCGACGTCGCTGCGGATCGCGGCGGCGCTGCACCCGACGGCCGCCGTCGGCGGGACGCCGCGCGATCGGGCGGTGGCGATGATCGCGCAACTCGAGGGGATGGAACGCGGCCGCTACGCCGCCCCGGTCGGGTGGACCGACGGCGACGGCGACGGCGAGTGGGGTATCGCGCTGCGCTGTGCCGAACTCGACGGTGCCCGGGCCCGCCTGTTCGCCGGCGTCGGCGTCGTGGCGGCCTCGCTGCCCGAGGCCGAACTCGAAGAGACCCGCTTGAAGCTGCTCGCGATGCAGGCCGCCCTGGGCGAGGACCCGGCACCCTGACGACGCCGGTCAGGCGCTGAGGACCACCGGGTCGTCGGCCACGCCGAGGGTGGCGCCGGCGAGGTGGGCGGCGACGACCGCACGTGCACCCTCGTCGCGCAGGATGCGGCGGTGGCCGAGTCCCGCGGTCACCGCGAGCCGTGCGTCCGGCCAGGCGGCCGCGATCGCGCGACCGTCGGCCAGGGGCACCTCGTCGTCGTCGTGGTCGTGGACGACGAGGCCGGCTGCTCGCAGGCCGGGCACGACGCGGTCGACGTCGAGGGTGTCCCACACGCCGCTGCCGAACCGGGCCTCGAGCAGGCGGCCGAGTTCGTCGGCGAGCCGGCCCCGGAACGCCATCCGCCGGGCGAAGGCGGCGACGACCCGTTCGACCTTGCGACCGGGTGCGATCGCGACCAGGCGTCGCGGTTCGGGGGCACCGTGTTCGAGTGCGAGCAGCGTCACGGGGAAGCCCATCGAGTGGGCGACGACCGCGGCGGGCCGCTCGGCCGCGAGCACCGCGGCGAAGGCGCGGGCAAGGGCGTACAGGTCGGTGCGCCGTCCCGGCGAGGTGCCGTGGGCGGGCAGGTCGGGGACGACCACCCGCCAGCCGTCGGCGACGAGGTCGTCGGCGAGGTGGCGCCAGTCGGCGGCGCGACCGGCCCAGCCGTGGACCAGCACGGCCGTCGGTCCGTGACCGCCCGCGTACCCGTGCAGTTCGCCCTCGGCGGTTGGCTGCGACCACGGCACGAACCGGGCCGGCAGCCGCGTGGAGGCGAGCGCGGTGGGGTGCACCCACGGCGTGAACCAGAGTCCGGACAGGGCGCGGCGCGCCAGCCGCGGATGCAGACGGCCGAGCCCACGTGCCGCGAGCCAGAGCGACCGGCTGCGCAGCGAGTCGACGGCCGGGCGAGGCCGGGGGCGCAGGGACCAGCCGGCGTCCGACGGCACGAGCGGCCGGCTGCGGCCGGCCTCGAGATCGGCGAGCAGTTCCTCGGCCGTGATCGTGAACAACGGCGGTTGCAGAGCACCCATCGAAGGCCTCGTTCGGACGGGCGGCGACCGGGTCGCCCACCAGGTTGGATCGGTTAGTAAGTTGCTTGCAGCAACGGACTCTACGCTAGTAAGTTGCACGAAGCAACCCTGTGTCGCGCCGGCCGTCCGGCGGCGCGAGCGACTGGGTTCGTCGGAGCAACCCATGGCCCGTGACCGTCCCTACACTGTCGGCATGCCAAAACGCGTCGACCTGTCCGCCTTCGAGTGTTCCGTCGCGCGCACGCTCGACATCGTCGGCGACAAGTGGACGCTGCTGATCCTGCGCGACGCCTTCTACGGCGTCAGCCGCTTCGAGGACTTCACCCGCGACCTCGGCATCGCCCGCAACGTGCTGACGACGCGGCTGACCACGCTGGTCGACCACGGCGTACTCGAACGGGTCCCCTACGAGACCCACCCGCCCCGCCACGAGTACCGCCTGACCGAGAAGGGTCGGGCGCTGTTCCCGGTCCTGCTGACGATGATGCACTGGGGTGACACCTGGCAACCCGAGGACGGTGACGTCCCGGTCACGATCGTGCACAGAGACTGCGGTGCGACCACGCACGCCGTGACCGTCTGCGCCGCCTGTGCGCAACCGATGGGCCCGGGCGACGTGCGCGTCGACCCGCTTCCCCCGGTGGTCGAGGAGTGGCGCGCGGCGCGACGGGCGGCCGAGTCCGCCTGACCCCGACCGGTCAGTGCAGCGTCGTGCCGTGCTCGCGCAGCCAGGCGAGCGCGCGGTCGAACCCCTCGATCTGGCCGGCGGCGAGATAGTCGTCGAACGGGCGGATGCCCAGGCCGCCGAGTTCCGCGACACGACCTCGCTCGAACCGCAGCGCCGCGGACACGGCGTCGAGGAGCTCGCTCACGTCGACCCCGGCTCCACCCGCGAGCGCGCGCAGGCGGGCACCGCGGTCGGGTACCCGGCCGAAGCCGCGCCGCTCGTGGTCGAAGTCGACCAGCGGCACGAGCCACGCCGCCGCGCCGGCCAGGTCGTGCAGCGGCGGTGCCGGATGCGCGAACTCCCAGTCGAAGAGCGCCGGGGTGCCGTCGTCGCGCCAGACGAGGGTGCCGTGCCCGACGTCGCCGTGCGCGACCACCTGGCCCGGTTCCCACCGGACCGGACCGGTCCGCCATACGGCGTCGGCCGGTGGGACGAACGTGGCGGCCGCGTCGGCGACCATTCGCAGCAGGCGGCCGACCGCGGCCATCCCGTCGTCGGTGCGGAGCGCGGCGGG
>DATHUR010000067.1:0-7205 GCA_035462025.1 Egicoccus sp.
CCGCCGCGCGGCGACTACCGCCGCGCGGCGACTACCGCCGCGCGGCGCGACGTCAGCGGTTTCTCGCGGCTTCCCGCTTGGTCAGGAACTTGTCGATCTGGCGGTGCAGGTCGTCACGGACCTCGCTGACGGCGTCCTCGAGGCGCCGCTCGGACGAGGTCGCGACCATCTTCGGTGCCCCCGCGAGCCAGCACTCGAGGGCGACCCGCTGCTGGTCGGTGTCGCGACCCTTGACCGAGATCTCGAGTTCGACCTGCTCGGCGTCCCAGCGGCTGAGCCGGCGGTCGAGCTTCCCCGCGAGGGTCGAGCGGACCATCTCGTGGTCGTCGGGCTGGAACTCGGGGACGATGCGCAGACGTTGCGTGACGATGCTCACGGCTACCTCGCTGGTCGGCCTGGACCTTCATCGATGACCCTAGGAGGGCCGGGACGTCGCCGGCAGGGCCCAACGCCTCCCGGCGGCCGGGGCAGCCGGGAGGCCGGCGGTGCCGTTCGCTACCCTCCCGCACGCATCATGCGGGTGTAGCTCAATGGCTAGAGCTCCAGTCTTCCAAACTGGTGATGAGGGTTCGATTCCCTTCACCCGCTCCGCGTCTCGGCCGGCTACGTGGCCTGGTTGCGGATCGGCACGTCGCGCACCACGAGCCACGTCGCGGCGCCGAGCAGCGCGCCGAGCACGATCGCGGTCCCGACCGCCTGCCACGGACCGAACGTGCCGAGGTCGAGCAAACCGCCCAGCTGCAGCACCGGTGGAGGGGCGAGGTAAGCCCCACCGATCCCGGCCTCGAGCAGCACCGCCGCACCGAGCGCGGGCGGGATGAGCACGAAGCCCAGGCTGGTCCGGCGGTAGAAGCCGGCGCCGAGCAGCGCACCGGCCATCAGCCACACGAGGAAGACCGCGCCGTACTCGAGGACCACCAGGTGGACCTGCCCCGGCGTGTCGAACAGGTGGGCATCGAGGCGCTGCTCCCAGCCCGCCAGACGGTAGACCAGGCGTTCGAGCAGGAACCCGAGCGCGACCAGGACGGCGGCGAGCAGCGCGTAGACGCCGGCGAAGACGGCCGTGTCGGCTGCCGCGCGGCGGCGCGTCACGCCGTGGGTGACGTACAGGGGCAGATAGACGGCGGAGAGGTGGACGCCGATCGCGCCGATGAACCACCGCGCCACCTGGGCGGCGACGTCCCAGCCGCTGATCCGGATGTCGACCCGGAGCGACACCGCGGCGGTCACGGTGAGGGCGGCGACGAACAACCCGGTGGCGAGCAGCGGCAGACCCGCCCCGTCGATACGCAGACGGTGGCGGAGCACCAGGTGCCGACGCGTCGATTGTCGCGCAGCACCTCGCTCGACGGCGGTCGGTCCGGCGGTGGCGTTCATCACAGGCTCCCGTTGCGGGCGGCGACCCGCGTCGGCTCGGTCAGGTGGACGAAGAGGTCCTGCAGCGGTACGGGCCCGACCTCGAGCCCCATCTGCGTGGCGTGGCGCCGCTCGTCGGCCGTCAGCGCACCGAACACGGTCGCCGACCTGGTCGGTCCGAGGTGGCGGGTGGCGAGGACCTCGCGCCCGGCGGTGAAGTCCTCGACCGCCTCGGCGGCACCCGTCACGGTCGCGCCCTCGCCGCGCAGGTCGTCGGCGTCGCCCTGCAGGACGAGTCGTCCGTCGTCGATGATCGCGACCTGCTCGAAGACGCGGGCGACCTCCTCGATGTGGTGCGTGGAGATCACCACGGTCCGTGGGTGTTCGGTGACATCGGCCAGGAGCACGTCGTAGAACGCATAGCGCGACGGGGCGTCCATGCCGAGGTAGCTCTCGTCGAAGATCGTCACCGGCGCGCGACTCGCCAGTCCGAGCGTGATGCCCAGCGCCGATCGCTGACCACGCGACAGTTCCCCGAGCCGCGTGTCGAGCGGCAGCGCGAACCGCTCGACGAGGGCGTCGGCCAGCGTCGCGTCCCAGCGCGGTCGGACCGTGGCCGCGAACCCCAGCGCGTGCTTCACCTTGTCGTCCGGCCAGTCGTTGGTCACCGTGTCGCCGGATCCGCGGATGAAGCAGATGTCGGCGACGACGTCGGGAGCCTCGAAGACCGGCCGGCCGCCGACGGTCACCTGCCCGCTCGTCGCCCGGCGGAACGCGGCGATGACCGACAGCAGCGAGGTCTTCCCCGACCCGTTGCGGCCGAGCAGGCCGTGGATCTTGCCGCCCGTGAGGTGCAGGTCGAGGCCGTCGACGGCGACCTTGTCGCCGTAGCGGACCGTCAGGTCGCGGACCTCGATCCCGGGAGGGTGGACATCGGGGGAATCACTGTGGCTCATGGTCGTCTCGCCGGTCGGTGGTGCCCGGATCGGGCGTCTCGGTGGTGTGCTGTCGGATGTGGTCGACGACGTCGTCGAGTGGGATGCCGACCGTCCGAGCCTCGGCAACCATCGGGTCGACGACGTCCGCGAAGAACCTGGCCCGGTGTTGGTCGAGGAGGCGGTTGCGCGCGTCGGGCGCGACGAACATGCCGACCCCCCGGCGCTTGTAGAGCACGCCCTCGTCGACGAGTTGCTGGAACGCCTTGGCCGCGGTCGCCGGGTTGATGCGGAACTGGGTCGCGTACTGCGTGGTGGACATCACCTGTTCGTCGGCGCCGAGCACCCCGCTGAGCACGTCCGCACGGATGCGGTCCGCGATCTGGCGGTAGATGGGGCTGGCGTCGTCGAACACACGCGCTTCCTTGGTTCATTACTTGAGTAATGAACCAAGGAAGTCCTCCCATGTCAACCCCGGACCCGACGCGGCCTAGGCTGCGCGTCTGACCACCGTCGTCGACCGCCGAGGTGCCACGTGTCCAGCGCTGCCGTCTCCCGTGACCACCGCGTCCTGACCGACCTGCTGCCGGGCGCACGCGTCCGCGACGTCACCCTCACGCTCGGGTTCGCGGTCGCGATCGCGCTGTCGGCGCAGGCGCAGTTCGCGCTGCCGGGCACCACGGTGCCGGTCACCGGGCAGACGTTCGCCGTGCTCGCCGGCGCGATCGCCCTGGGCCGCACCCGGGCCACGGCGGGGTCGCTGCTCTACCTCGCCCTCGGGGTCGTCGGGCTGCCGTGGTTCTCCGGTGCCGGTGCACACACGGTCGGCTACATCATCGGCTTCGTGGTCGCCAGCGCCGTGGTCGGCGCGGTGGTGCGCCGGTTCGGCTCGCGCAGCCCGCTCCAGGTCGTGGTCGCGATGGCGGTCGGCAACGTGGTCATCTGGGCGTTCGGTGCGGCCGGGCTCGCGCTCGTGCTCGACCTCTCGGCCGGCCAGGCGATCGCGACCGGCGTGGTGCCGTTCCTGCTCGGCGACGCGCTCAAACTGCTGGCCGCCGCCGCGGTCGTCCCGCTGCTGTGGGGCATCGCCGACCCCCAGGGCACCCTCGACCGGTGACGTTTCGCACAGCAGTCCTCACCCGCCGCCGGTGACCAGTTCGGCAGACGCAGAGGTCCGCGCGCCCACACAGGGCACAGGAACCGGCGGCATCATCTCCGAGGCATGACCAGCCAGAGGATGATGTAGGCCAGTTCGCCGGCGCCGAACAGGCCCGTGAGCACGAACACGAGCCGCACCATGCCCGGGCTCCAGCCGTAGTACTGGGCGATGCCACCGCAGACGCCGGCGATCATGCGGCCCTGTCCGGGACCCGGACGGTCGAGACGCTTGGTGGCCATGTTGGCTCCTGTCGGTCGTCGGCGCTTCACTTGCCCCACCGTGCCACACGGTCGAGGCCGGTGATCGGGGTCGACGTGACCGAACGCAAGCCCCCCGGCGTCAGCTGGGAGTCCTGGATCGAACGCCAGATCCGCGAGGCACAGGAACGGGGCGACTTCGACGGTCTGCCGGGCGCCGGCCGGCCGCTGCCCGACCTGCACAAGCCACGCGACGAGAACTGGTGGATCAAGAAGAAGGTCGAGCAGGAGCGGATCGCGTCGCTGCCGCCGGCGCTCGCCGTACGGCACGAACGCGACCGGGCGATGCAGCGCGTCACCGAGGCCCGCTCCGAGGGCGAGGTCCGCGACATCCTCGAGCCGCTCAACGCCATGATCCGCCGCGTCAACGCGACCGTGACGGTGGGGCCCTCGACGACCATCGGGCCGCTCGACGTCGAGTCGGTGGTCGCGGCGTGGCGCCGCGGACACGACAGCCGGGTCAGCCGGCGAGCGCCTGGCTGATCGGCGTGTCGCCGGACGCGAGTACGAACGTCGCGCCCACCGTGGCCGGCTCGGCGAGCGCGACGGCGATGGCCATGGCGACGTCCTCGCGCGGGATCTCGGCACCCTGGCCGGCCTCGGTTGCGACCCGGCCGGTCCCGGGCCCGTCGGTCAGGCGGACGGGCCGCAGGATCGTGTGGTCGAGGCCGCTGGCGACGAGCGCGTCGTCGGCACGACCCTTGGCGCGCAGGTAGGCGTCGAAGACCTCGTCGCCGGGGTGGTCGGCGTCGGCGTTGACGGAGCTGACCATGACGTAGCGGTCGATGCCGGCCGCGCGGGCCGCCTCGATCAGTTTCACGGCGCCGCCGTGGTCGACGGTCTCCTTGCGCTCGGGGCCGCTGCCCGGCCCGGCCCCGGCGGCGAACACCACGGCGTCGGCGCCACGGATGGCCTCGGCGAGTTCGGCGGCGTCGGCGGACTCGATGTCGCACAGCACCGGCTGCGCACCGCGGGCCCGGATGTCGTCGAACTGCTCCCGCTTGCGCACGACCGAGACCGCCTCGTCACCGTTCTGGGTCAGGGTGTGGGCGAGGTGCAGGGCGATCTTGCCGTGCCCGCCGATGATGGCGACGCGCATGCCGGCTCCTTCGGTGTGGCGACCCGGGTCGAGCACGACGCTACCGAGGGGTTAGGCTGGTGGGGCCGAGCGGCACTGGCCGCTCGACGCGACGAACACCCGGGGAGCTCGGGACAGCCGGGCTGAGAGGGTGACCACTGTCGCTGTGGGCGTGGACGCCACGCCGCAGCGGGATGCGTCATCGACCCGTGGAACCTGAGCCGGACAATGCCGGCGGAGGGAGGTGTGACGATGCGCCACGAGTCCCCGGAAGACCCCGAGGACGTCATCGTGCTCGTCGGTGGCGACCCGGTCGGTCTCGACCTGGTCCCGGCCCTGCCCGACCGCGCCTTCGTCATCGCCGCCGACTCTGGGCTGCATCTCGCCCGCGAGTTCGGGTTGCCGGTGCACCTCATCGTCGGTGACCTCGACTCGGTCGCGCCTGAGCGCCTGGCCGAGTACGAGGGCGCCGGCGTCCCGGTCCACCGTCATCCGGTGGACAAGGACCGCACCGACCTCGCCATCGCGCTGGACGCGGCTGCCGCGTTCGCCCCCGCCCGGGTCACGCTGCTGGGCGGTCACGGCGGTCGTTTGGACCACCTGCTGGGCAATGCCCTGGTCCTGGCCGCCGAGGCGTACCGCCACCTGACGCTGACGGCCCTGGTCGCCGGCGCCACGATCACGGTGGTGCGCGACCGCCGCGACCTGCGCGGCGCGGCCGGCGACTACGTCAGTCTGCTGCCGGTCAACGGGCCGGTGCGCGGCATCACGACCGACGGCCTCCGGTTCCCCCTGCACGGCGAGGACCTGCCCCCGGGATCGACGCGTGGCATCAGCAACCAGTTCCTGACGGACCGGGCGAGTGTCGAGGTGGAGGCCGGCGTGCTGCTGGCCGTCCAACCCGGTGTCGCCGGTCCCGCACACGACTGAGGAGACGCCATGCGCACGCCCGTGCGTACCGCCGCCGCCGCACTGGCCGCGGCCCTGCTCGTGACCGCCTGCGCGGACGGCGACCCGCCGCCCGAGGCCGAGGGCGAGGTGACCGAGGAGCCCGGATCGGGTGACGACGCCCCGTCCGAACCGACCACGATCACCCTCGTCACCCACGACTCGTTCGACGTCGGCGAGGACGTGCTGACCGCCTTCACCGACGAGACCGGCATCAGCGTCGACATCGCCCCCGCCGGCGATGCCGGCGCGACGGTCAACCAGGCGATCCTGACCAAGGACGACCCACTCGGCGACGTGCTGTTCGGGGTCGACAACACCTTCCTGTCGCGCGCGCTCGACGAGGAGTTGTTCGTGCCCTACGAGTCCCCCGGGCTCGCGGAGGTCGATCCACAGTTCGTCCTCGACGAGGAGCACCGGGTCACCCCGGTCGACTTCGGCGACGTCTGCCTCAACTATGACGTCGCGTGGTTCGAGGAGACCGGGCTGCCCCTTCCCGAGACGCTCGACGAGCTGACCGCGGACGAGTACGCGGGCCTGCTGACGGTGATGAACCCGGCGACCTCCTCCCCCGGCCTCGCGTTCCTGCTCGCGACCGTCGAGGAGTTCGGCGAGGACGGCTACCTCGACTTCTGGTCGGCGCTGCGCGACAACGACGTGCTGGTGACCGACGGGTGGTCCGAGGCGTATTACGACGAGTTCAGCGCCACCGGGACGGGCGACCGGCCGCTGGTCGTCTCCTACGCGTCCAGTCCGCCCGCCGAGGTGTACTTCGCCGACCCGCCGCCCGAGCAGGCACCGACCGGCGTGATCGAGGCGTCGTGCTTCCGCCAGGTCGAGTTCGCCGGCATCCTCGCCGGCACCGAGCACGAGGAGGCGGCGCGGACGTTCGTCGACTTCCTGTTGACGCGGGAGTTCCAGGAGAACCTGCCGCTGACGATGTTCGTGTTCCCGGTCCGCTCCGACGCCGCACTGCCCGAGGTGTTCGTCGAGCATGCCGTGGTCCCCGACGACGCCTACCAGCTCGAGCCCGACGCGATCGGTGCGGGCCGCGACGAGTGGATCGACGGCTGGACACGTACGGTCATCCGGTGACGCCGGCTGCCCGGCAGGGGGGCAACGAGCGAGCGCGGCGAGCGAGACAGGGGACCCAGCCGTGAGACGAAGTCTCGTGTTGGGCGTCCCGGCCGCCTTCCTGCTCGTGTTCTTCGTGCTGCCCGTCGGCACGATCGTGCTGACCGGGTTGCGCCCCGAAGGCGGCTTCGACCTCGGCGTGGTGCCGCAGGTCCTCGGCGACCCGGTCGTGCGGCGGGTGGCATGGTTCACCCTGTGGCAGGCGGTGGTCTCGACCGTGTTGACGCTGCTGGTGGGCCTGCCGGGGGCCTACCTGCTCGCCCGGGTGGACTTCCCGGGCCGCGCGGCCGTGCGGGCCGCGGTGACCGTGCCGTTCGTGTTGCCCACCGTGGTCGTGG
>DATHUR010000068.1:0-6054 GCA_035462025.1 Egicoccus sp.
GAGGTATGCGAAGGCGACGGGCTCGCCGTCGAGCAGTGCCCGGATGCGTTCAGTGAGACCCTGGCCGTCCATGTCCCCACGGTAGCGAGCAGGGAGGGGAAAACGAGTAGCTCAGTCGCGCGTCGGGCCGGCCGACCCGCCCGATTCGGCGCGGGCGACGACGTGGCGGAGCGGATCCTCGTCGGCGACCTGGCGGTGGACGAGCAGTTCGGCGAGCAGGCCGACGCTCGCCAACTGCACCGCGACCACCAGCAGCAGCGCGCCGAGCAGCAGCAGCGGCCGGCCGCCGATGGGCTGGTCGGTCAGGAACCACACGCCGGTGAGGTAGAGCAGGATCGCCAGCCCGATGACGCCCATGACCAGGCCGAGCCCGCCGAACAGGTGGGCGGGCCGCCGGTTGTAACGGGTCAGCGTGACCACGGTCAGCAGGTCGAGGCCGCCGCGGGCGTAGCGCTCGAGCCCGAACTTCGAGCGGCCGTGCTGGCGGGGCCGGTGGTTGACCGGCTGCTCGACGACCCGGAACCCCTGGGCGTGGGAGATGGCGGCGAGGTAGCGGTGCATCTCGCCGTACAGCGGGGTCGAGGTGAACACCTCGCGGCGGCCGGCCTTCAACCCGCAGTTGTGGTCGTGCAGCTTCAGCCCGGTCGCGAGGCTGGTGACCGAGTTGAACAGCTTCGAGGGCAGCCGCTTGCCCAGCGGGTCGCGGCGTTGGACCTTGTGACCTGCGACGAGGTCCGCGCCGGACTCGAGCCGCTCGAGCATGCGGGGAACCTCGGCGGGGTCGTCCTGCAGGTCCGCGTCCATCGTCACCACGTAGCGGCCGTGCGATGCCTCGAGGCCGGCGGCCAGCGCAGCGGACTTGCCGAAGTTGCGGCGCAGCTTCAGCCCGCGGACCCGCTCGTCGGCGAGCGAGAGGCGCTGGATCTCGTCCCACGAGCCGTCCACGCTGCCGTCGTCGACGACCACGATCTCCCAGCGCCAGCCGTCGTCGCGGCCGGGCGCGGCCGTGCCCATCGCGTCGGTCACCTCGGCGACCAGTTGCGCCAGCGAGTCCACCTCGTCCTTGGCCGGCACCAGGATCGACACCTCGGGATCGAGGTGGAGGTCGTCGGCCGCCGGCACTGCGGTGGGCTGGTGGGGGAGGGCCTCGGCCACGCGCGATCCTCGGCTCGTCTGGGCGTCGGCGGGTCAGGTGACAAGGCTATCCGTGCCCGTGGAGCGGACGGCGCCGTGGCTACGCTGCGCGCGTCCACGGCGACGAGCCGATGGGCGTCGGCTTCGAGGATTCGATCAGCGTCAGATCGACGACGGGTAAGCGATGGTGAGCACGGACGCCGGTCGCGGCCTCGCGCCTGCGCCGACCCGCCGGCTGAGCGTGCTCGTGCTGACGGCCGGCCTGACGTTCCTGCTGCGGTTCGCGCTGGCCGGCAAGGAGTCGTACTGGCTCGACGAGTTGTACGCCGTGCATCTGTACGTCACCCGGCCCGGCAGCCTGTCGGCGGCCGTGTCGTCGCTCGCGGAGACCTCGATCCACCCGCCGCTGTACCAGGTGCTGCTCTATCTGTGGGTGGCGCTGTTCGGCGACGGCGAGGCGGCAACGCGCACGCTGTCGAACTTGGCGGTGACCGTTGCGGTGATCGCGCTGCACCGCACGGTGGTACGCCTGCACGGCTGGCGCACCGCGAACGCCGTGGCGGTGCTGTTCTCGATCTCCTACATCGTGACCCACTACGGGCTCGAGACCCGCTCGTACGGGTTGACGCTCGGTCTCGCCACGGTCGCCTCGTACCTGCTGGTCCGGTGCCTCGAGCCCCTGTTGGTGATCGGCCGCGGCGCTTCCGCGGAAGCGCGTCCCGACGGCGACTGGATCGTGCCGACCCGCCCGCTGGTGTGGCTGTCGGTCGTGCAACTGCTGGTGCTGTTCGTCCACTACTACAACCTGTTCTTCTGGGGCGCCCAGGCCGCGTTCACCGTGCTGTTCGTGCTGTGGCGCGCGCCACGCCGCCGGTGGGCCGAAGCCGGCCGTGTCCTGGCCGCCCTGCTGGCCCAGTTGGTGGTGTTCGCGCTGGTGTGGGGGCGTGTGACGTTGCGGTCGTTCGCGACCTACCGGGGCGACTACGCGGTCGAGGAGGCGATCGGCAACACCCCGGCCGCGATGCTGTCCGACCTGGTGCGTCCGACCTTCCGCACCGGGCTGCCCGCCACCCTCGTCGTCGCGCTCGCCATCGCCGCGGTCGCGTGGGGCTGGTGGTCACGACGACGGGCGGCCCGTGACGACGAGGTCGAAGCGGCGGTCGCCGAGGTCGCCGGGCGCGCCAACCGGCGGCTCGGATTCGGGTTGGCCTACTGGACGACGATGACGCTCGGCCCGCTCGCGCTCGCCTTCCTCGCGTTCGTGGTGTTGCAGCAGGAGCGGTTCTTCGACCGCTACCTGATCTACGTGCTGCCCGGCGTCACGGTCCTGCTCGCGTTGGCCATCCGCGAGTCGGCCGCCATCGGGTTCGCGGCGCTCGCGGCCCGCGACCGCACCTGGCGGCTGCCCGACCCGGCCATCGTCGCGCTGGTCGTGCTGCTGCCGATCGTGCTGCCCGGGTTCGTCGATGCCGCCCGCTACGAGAAGGTGGACCACCGCGGCATCGCCGCCGACGTGGTCGCCCTCGTCGCGTCCAATCCCGACGCGTCGTACTTCGTCTACGAGACCTCGTCGCGTAGCACGCCGGTGATCGACCACTACTTCGAGCGGATGGGCTCCGACGTCCGGGTCGATGCGACCATGCGGCGCATCGAGGAGCGCAACGGCATCTACCCGTTCGAGACCGACGCGCGGATCCCCGAGCACGACTACGTCCTGGTGGTCTTCGCCCACCACACGACCGAGCACTACCCCACGACGCTCGCCCGCCTCGAAGACCGCTTCGCGATCCATCACCGTCAAGTTGACGTCGAGGGACGCGGCTACGTCCTCTTCGATGCCGCCATCCGCAACTGACGTGACGAGGGGAGCGGACAACGCACGCCGACGCGCTGGATCGCCCGGCGTCGCGGTGTCGTGTCCGCATAGTCACGTCGGCGTGGCGCCGTGACGGCTCGTAGTCCCGCCCTCACAGGCCGTGAGGGAACGACGCCTGGTTGGCCCATCGGCGCCATCCCGACGTGTTCCGTGGGGTCCATGTGGCCGCGTGGCGCATAGTCCCCTCGCGGACCGGGGGACGACGAGCGTCGCATCGCGTGTCGAACAATTCGCCGATTGACCCTGGATCGGGCCGCTGTTCGGCGTACGTTCGTACTGGCCGGTTTTCGTTCGTACGGCCCGCGGGCGGGACCTGCGGGGAGGACGATCACCGGAGCCATGTGGTCTACACCGCCGCGCGCTCGCGGTGTGCAGGGGCAGGCGTCATGAATCGCAATCGGACCGCAACGTCGGACCGTGCCTGGGGGAACGGGTCGACCGCGTGGCCAGGGCCAGGGGTCTGGTAATGCAACTCTTCCACGTCGTACATCGGCACGTTTCGCGATCGACTGAAGGGGGAGTGGCCCGCGCCGATCGGCGCCGGAACCCACTGGTCGCGGTGACGCTGGTGTTCGCAATGCTTGCGACCGGCATCCCCGGCGTGGCGCTCGCCGCCGACACCACCGTGGTCGTCGATGAGAACGACGCGAGCTGGTTCTTCAGCAGCGACCACCTCGACGAGGCGGGCGAGCTGGTCACCGAGACGACGGGCACCGGCGGCATCGCCACCGCCCCCGTCGCGCTCCCCGGATACGGCACGGACGCCTACCGGTTGCAGATCCCGGACACCCAGAAGGCCCGGGCGATGACCAACCTGCTCAACGGCCAGCCGTTGTCGGCGTTGTCGTCGGTCACCTACTCGGTCTACAAGTCGGGTCTGCCGGGCTACGCCCCGGCCGTCAACGTGATCATCGACCCCGCGCTGCCGCTGCAGACCTACACCGGCACGCCGCCCGTCGCCGCGGGCGCGCCCGTGGACGACGACTACGTGAGCCTGGTCTGGGAAGCCAACAAGGCCGGGCTGACGATCGCCGAGGACACCTGGCAGACGTGGACCACGGGGACCACCGACGGCTGGTGGACGCCGAGCCTGCCGAACACCGTGGTGCCGGGCGGTAACAACAACCCGCTCACGCTGGAGGAGATGAAGGCGCTGTTCGGTCCCACGTCGACCATCATCGGCTTCGCGATCAACATGGGCCGCCACCCGGCCATGACCGCCTACGTCGACGGCGTCGGCATCACCCTCGGCGCGGACACCACGACCTACGACTTCGAGCTGGCGCCGCCCCCGCCGCCGGCGCACTGCCCCGAGGGTGCCACGCTCGTCGCTCCCGGCACGGGTCTGCAGGCCGCCGTGAACACGGCCGCCGATGGCGCGACGCTGTGCCTCGAAGCTGGCACGTACACGTTGTCGTCGTCGCTGAACCTCGACGCACCGGTCACGATCGTCGGTGCCGGCTCCGGCGCCACCACCATCGATGCGTCGGGCGTCTCCGGCTACGGGCTCGACTGGTCCGCGAACGACGTGACGCTCGAGGGCGTGACCGTGCTCGGCCCGACCGCGAACGCCGGCAGTTCCTACGGCGTCAAGATCGCCCCGCCCGGTGACACGCCGTTGTCCGGCGCCACGCTCCGCGACGTGCGCGTCACGGGGTCGGGCCGCACCGAGGTCGACCTTCACAACGTCACCGCATCGACGCTCGAGGACGTCGTCGCCGACGGCCAGGGCACCGCGGGCGTTGGCATCGCCCTGACCAACTCGACCAACATCTCGGTCAGCGGCGTCGACAGCAGCGGCAACACGTGGGGGGCGATGACCCTGTACACCCACGACTCCGACTACACCAGTGTCGGTGACTCGCTCGGTGTCCCGGCCGTCAGCGACATCACGATCAGCGAGTCCACGTTCGGCGCCGGTGGCGTCTTCGGCCTGTATCTGCAGGACACCGGCGAGACCTGTGAGCAGGAGGGCTGCGCCTTCTCGAACATCGCGGTCACCAACTCGACGTTCAACGGGTCGCCGGTCCAGGTCGGCCAGGTCGACTCGAACGCCAACCAGCAGGCAGCGCTCGACCTCGGTCTCGACATCGACGCGATCCTGACGACGTCCGGCAACACCTTCGACCGGGCGATCACGGCCCGCGACCGTGCCGGGGCCCTGGTCGTCCAGGCGATCTTCGGCGCGATCCAGCCGGCCATCACCGCCGCGGCCGCCGCGGGCGGCGCCATCATCGACGTGCCGGCGGGCGTGTACGACGAGTCGTTGCAGATCCCCGCCGTGTCCGACGGCATCACCGTCCGCGGTCCGGAGATCGACGGGGCCATCGGGGGCGGGAACCAGCCGACGGCTGTCCTGCGCCCGACCACGGCGGCGGAGGCCACCTACCGAGCCATCGCGGTGACAGCGCCGAGTGCGGGGCCGGCCGGGGGGGTCCTCCTCGAGAACCTGCTGGTCGACCTCAGCGAGATCGGTGCGCTCAGCACCACCACGATGCACGGCATCTGGGCCGACGCCGGCCTGGCCGGGGCATCGCTCGGCGTCTCCAAGGTCCGCGTCGCCAACGTACGCAAGGCACTCGACTCCCAGTTCGGCTTCCAGACCGGTCGTGCGATCGAGATCGGGGCACCTGCGGGCACCCTCGCCGCTGGCCAGGGTGTCACGGTCGAGGTCGTCGACTCCGTCATCGACAACTTCCAGAAGTCGGGGATCATCGTCCGGGCAGGCGACGGCGAGGTGGACCTGAGCGTCCTGCGGACGACCATCAGCGGCGTCTCGCCCGTGCCCAACACCCAGATGTCGCAGAACGGCGTCACCTTCATCGGCGGCGGGCAACTGTCCATCGTCGACTCGGTGATCGAGAACATCGGACCGGCGTCCTCGACGAACAACGCGGACGAGGGCGGTGCGAAGATCGCCAGCGACGGGACCGTCGGCTACGCGGTCCTCGGGACGCCAACGGACCCGGTGGCCGACACCGTCGTCACGGGCACGACGTTCCGTAACGTGCAGGGCATCATCACCCCGTACATCGGCACCCGGA
>DATHUR010000069.1:0-5419 GCA_035462025.1 Egicoccus sp.
CCTTCCTCCTCGGCGGGGGCCTCATCACCGGTGTCGGCAGGGGCCTCCTCGGCAGCCGACACCGGGCCGGCCACGAGAAAGATGGCCGCCAGGGCGGCCGCGGACGAGCGCAGGAGCTTGGAGGTCACGTTCATGGCGCGCAGCGTAGCCGCACGCGCGCGCGTTCCCGACATCCGGCATGGCCCCGCGGCAGCGGCGCCGTGGCCGCCACCGCTCGCCCGGGGCACCTGTCGTGCGGTTGCCGCCCGTTCGGCCTAGTCTGGCGGGAGGATTCCCGGGGCAGTCCCCACTCGTCCCGGTCGGAGATGGGGTGGAAGGCCGTCCAGGCGTGAGCACCGAAATCGGCGAGACGCTGCGCGTAGCGCGCGAGGAGCAGGGCCGCTCCGTCGAGGAGGTCGCCCAGGTCCTTCGGATGCGCGGCGATTACGTGCGCGCACTCGAGGACGAGCGCTTCGAGGTCTTCGGCGGCGACATCTACGCCCGCGGCTTCCTGCGCAACTACGCCACCGAACTCGGGGTCGACCCCCAGCCGCTGCTCGACGCCTATCGACGCGAGCACGGCGAGCAGTCCGACCTCGCGGGTCTCGCCCAGGCGCCGAGCTCCGCCCGCGCGTCGATGTCGCCGCGTTCGGCCCCGCCCCCGTGGATCGCCTGGGTGCTCGTGGCCGTCGTGGTGATCGCCGGCCTGGCGTTCATCGGCACGCTCGGGTCCGGACGCACACCCGGCCAGGCGAACCCGGATCCGACCACGGCTCCGCCCGCCCCGGTCGAGTCCGAAAGCGAAGAACCCGTCGGCGAGGAGTCGCCCGAGGAGACCGAGACCGAGGAAGAGCCCGAACCCGAACCCACCTTCGAGGGGGTCGAGGTCGTGCTCGCGCTCGAGGAGGACTCGTGGATGCGCGTGATCGTCGACGGCGGCGTCGAACTCGAACGCCTCGTCGAGGGCGGCGAGACCCTGCGCTACAACGGCGAGGAAGAGATCGTCGTGCGGCTCGGCAACGCCGGTGGGGTGCGGGCCCAGGTCAACGGCGAGGAGGTCGACTCGCTGGGGGCGCGTGGCGACGTCGTCGAGGTGCGGTTCACTGAATCGGGCGTCGAGCCGCTCTGACCGCGCCGACGTCGGCCGCAACCACCGGCCGTCGCCCCTCGACCGCGAGGTCAACGTCGTGTCCACATCCGCACCCGCCGAGTCCTACAGCGTCGCCGTCGTGACGCTGGGGTGCGGTCGCAACGAGGTCGATTCCGAGCAGCTCGCCGGCCTGTTCCACCGCGAGGGCAACCCGGTCGTCGACGACCCCGCACTGGCCGACGTCGTGCTCGTGAACACCTGCACCTTCATCGCGCCGGCGAAGCAGGAGTCGATCGACACCGTCCTCGAGGCCTGCCAACTCAAGGAAGACGGCCGCGCCCGCGCCGTGCTCGTCGTCGGCTGCATGGCCCAGCGCTACCCGAACGAACTCGCCGAGGCGATCCCCGAGGCCGACGCGATCGTCGGGTTCGACGGCTACGCGGACCTGCCCGGCGTGGTCGGCGACGTGCTCGCCGGCCGGCGGCACGACCGGGTCATCGGCGTCGGTGACGCGCACCCGGGCGCCCGCGCAAGCGGCAGCGGTCTTCGCCGAGACCTGCCGCTGATGGTCGCCCCGGTCGGGGCGGGCGCCGGACAGACCACCCACACGCCGTCGACGGCGGACGACCTCGACGAACTCCTGCTCGGGCTGACCGTGCCCGAGCTGCCGCCCGAAGCGCCGCGCGTGACCACGCCGGCCGCCACGGCCCAGGACGTGCTCGACCGCGTGCCCGACACCGGTCCCCGTTTCCCGGTCCGGCTGCCACAGACCGGCGGTGTCGCCCGGCCGTGGGCCTACCTCAAGATCGCCTCCGGCTGCGACCGGGTGTGCACGTTCTGCGCCATCCCCTCGTTCCGTGGGCGGTTCCGCAGCCGCCCGCTCGACGAACTGCTGGCCGAGGCCGCCTGGCTGGTCGAGGGCGGCGCCCGCGAACTGGTGCTGGTCAGCGAGAACACCACCTCGTGGGGCAAGGACCTCGACGGTGGCCGCAAGCTGCAGCCGACGCTGTTGCGCGAGCTGGCCCAGATCGACGACCTCGACCGCATCCGGCTGATGTACCTCCAGCCCGCCGAGCTGACCCTGCCGCTGCTCGAGACGATGGCCGAGTTGCCCAAGGTCGCGTCCTACTTCGACCTGTCGCTGCAGCACGTGTCGGGCCCGGTCGTCAAGGCGATGGCCCGCTCGGGTGATCCGCACAAGTTCGGCGCGATGATCGACCGCATCCGCGATCTCGACCCGCACGCGGTGTTCCGCTCCAACTTCATCCTCGGCTTCCCCGGCGAGACCGACGACGACGTCAAGGCACTCGAGGAGTTCCTCGAGACCCACCTGCTCGACTGGGTCGGGCTGTTCCCGTTCAGCGTCGAGGACGGCACGCCGTCGGCCACCTTCGACGAGCAGGTCCCCGAGGACGTCGCCCAGGACCGGCTGTTGCGCGTGGGCGAGTTGCAGGAACGGCTCGCCGACGAGGCCGCCCGCCGGTTCGTCGGCCGCCACCTCGACGTCATCGTGCAGGAGCACGACGCCGACGCCGGTCTGACGCTGGCGCGCTCGTACCGCGAGGCGCCCGACACCGACGGCGAGATCGAGGTGGTCGCCGCCGACGGCGGTCCGGCGACCCTGACCGTCGGGCAGCATGCCCGCGTCGCGGTGGTCGACACGGTCGGGGTCGACCTCGTCGGCCGGCTGGTGGACGAGGTGGACGCCGGAGCCGGCGCAGCGTGAGCGGCCCGCGCCGGTACGACGACGAGCCGCCCGAGGCGCTGCCGCTGGCCGAGCTGCGCGAGGGTGAACCGCACTGGTTCAACCTGCCCAACCTGCTGACCTTCCTGCGGGCGCTGCTGGTCCCGGTGATCCTGTGGCTGCTCGCCATGGACGGCGAGGGGGACACGGCCCGCTGGTGGGCGTTCGGCGTGTTCGTGTTCGCCGCCGCGACCGACTCGATCGACGGCTGGGTCGCACGGCGGTGGAACGGCGTGACGCGCTGGGGGCAGCTGGCCGACCCGATCGCCGACAAGCTGCTGATCATCGGCTCGCTCGCGAGCCTGGCCCTGGTCGACGAGCTGCCCTGGTGGGCCGTCAACGTCATCATCGCCCGGGAACTGGCCGTGACCCTGCTGCGCGTGCGCCTGATCCGGCGGCTCGACCTGGTGATGCCGGCCAGCCACTGGGGCAAGGCCAAGACCGTCTCGCAGGTGGTGGCCGTGGCCGCCTACCTCTCACCCGGCGTCCGCGAGGCCGTGGCCGAGCCCTTGCTCAACCTCGCGGTCGTGCTGACCATCTGGTCCGGCATCGAGTACGCGTTCCGCGCCGGTCGGCTCGCGCGTACCACCACGAAGGGGACGGCACGTTGAGCAGCCAGGACGCGGGCACGATCGACGGGGTCGAGATCCGGCCGGCGGGCGAGATCGCCCGGGCCGCGATCGTCTCGATCGGCAGCGAACTGCTGCTGGGCGACCTCACCGACACCAACGCGACCTGGCTGTCGTCGCAACTGCGCGACATCGGGGTCGAGGTGCTCCACCACGTCGCCGTGCGCGACGACACCGAGGAGTTCGTCGACGTCCTGCACTGGCTGGCCGAGCGGGTCGAGGTGATCATCTGCGGCGGCGGGCTTGGGCCGACCTCCGACGACCGCACCCGCGAGGCGGTCGCCGCCGCCGCCGGCGTGTCCGTCGTCCACCACGACGACCTCGAGGAGGACATCCGCCAGCGCTTCGCGAAGATGGGCCGTCCGATGCCGCCGCAGAACGCCCGGCAGGCCGGCATCCCCGCGGGTGCGCGCCCGTTCCCGCCCGTGGGCACGGCCCCCGGGTTCGCGCTCACCATCACCTCGCCCGGTCCCGTGCGGGTGTACGCGCTGCCCGGTGTGCCCTGGGAGCTACGCGAGTTGTTCCACCGCGACGTCGCCCCCGAGGTCCAGGCGATCGCGGGTGCGCGAGCGACCGTGACGCGGGTCGTGCACGTGGTCGGCAAGGGCGAGTCCGACGTCGCGCAGATCGTCGAGCCGATCGTCGCCGGTCACGACGCGGTCGAGTTGTCGTTCCTGGCCCGCTCGCACGAGATCCAGGTCCGCCTGACCATCAGCGACAGCGACGTCGAGAAGGCACGCGCCGCCTCGCAGCCGCTGCTCGAGGAGGTCGTCGACGCGCTCGGCGGCTCGGTCGCCGGGGTCGACGAGGAGCAACTCGAGGACGTGGTGCTGCGGCTGCTCGGTGCGGCGGGCGAGACCGTCGCGACGGCCGAGTCCGCCACCGCCGGCGACATCGCCGCCCGGCTCGGCGCCGTCCCCGGCGCATCCCACGGGCTGATGGGCGGGATGGTGGTCTACGACACCGACGTCAAGCACGACGTCCTCGGCGTCGACCGCGCCCTGCTCGACGAGCACGGTCCGGTCAGCGAAGCGGTCACGCGCGAGCTCGCCCGCCTCGCCCGCGAGACCTTCGGTACCGACTGGGGGATCGGCGTGACAGGGGCCGCCGGGCCCGAGCCGCAGAACGGCCAGCCGGTCGGCACGACGTTCTGGGCGCTGGCGCATCCCGACGGGCACGTCGAGGTGCACGGTCGGACGATGCCCGGCGACCGCGGCCAGGTGATCAAGCGGCTCGGCAGCACCGCGCTGGACCTGCTGCGGCGCCGCCTGCAGGAGCGCTGAGACGCACGTGCGCCTGTTCGTCGCCCTGCCGATCCCGGACGCGCTGCGCACGGCGGCGGCCGAGGTGGTCGCACCGCTGCGGGAACGCGGCGACGGTCTGCGCTGGCCGGATCCCGCCGGCTGGCACGTGACGCTCGCGTTCCTAGGCGAGGTGGCGCCCGAGCGTCGCGGCGAGGCGGCCGTGGTGCTCGACGGCGCCGTGGCGGGCGTTGCGCCGATGGCGATGCGGTCCGGCGCGCCGGACCGGTTCGGACGCGGCGTGCTGTGGCTCGGCGTCGACAGCGAGCCGCCGGGCCTGGTCGCGGATCTCGGGGCAGCGGTCCAGGCCGCTCTCGAGGCCGCAGGCCTGCCGGTCGAACGGCGCCCGGTGCAGCCCCACGTCACGTTGGCCCGCGGCGGCCGACGCCGCGTGACCGATGCCCTGCTCGACGACGTCGAGGTGGCCGAGGTGGCCTGGACCGCGGACCGGATCGAGCTGTGGTCGTCGCGGCTCGGCAACGGTCCCGCCCGCTACGCGGTCGAGCACACCGCACCGCTGCGCGGCTGAGGGCATGCACAAGGGCCGGTGGCGAACCACCGGCCCTTGCCGACCCACCCTTGGGGAGGTGGCGCCCGAGGTGTCGGGCGTGTCTGTGCGCCTTGTCAGGCGACCGCGAGCTTGCGCAGCTTGAGGGTGACCAGGCCGAGTCCGACC
>DATHUR010000070.1:0-10917 GCA_035462025.1 Egicoccus sp.
GTGTCCAACTTCCCGTCCGCGCTGCTGTCGCAGGCGTTCGATCTCGCCCCGGTCGTCACCGACCAGGTCGAGCACCACCCGTTTCTCGGCGTCGCCCCGATCGAGAAGGTCCTCGCGGAGCGTGGCGGCTTCCTGACCGCGTACTCCCCGCTCGCGCGGGGCAAGGTCACCGACGATGCGACCCTGACCGAGATCGGCGAGGCCCACGGCAAGTCGGCCGCCCAGGTCACGTTGCGGTGGATGCTGCAGAAGCCCAACACCGTGGCGATCCCGAAGTCGGGCACCCCCGAGCGCATCCGCGCCAACTTCGAGGTGTTCGACTTCGAACTCGGCGACGACGAGATGCAGCGCATCCACGCGCTCGAGCGCCAGCAACGTCTGATCGACCCCGACGGCGGCCCCGACTGGGACTGACCCCCGGTCCCACCATGGCCGCGGTCAGCGGACGCGGCGGGCCGCCAGGGTCCGGGCCAGCGCGGGAGAGATCCGGGCGGCGAGGTCGGCGACCTTCCCCGTCGCGCCGATCACGACCCGCTGCGGGACCCGCCGTCCCGTTCGCCGCCGCGCGACGAGGCGGACCAGGTCGCGTGCGACGTCGTCCGCGGTCAGCGCCGCCCCCGTCGTGGTGCGTGCCGCCCCGGCACCGACCTCGGTGACCGGGGTGTCGAGGAAGGTCGGATGCACCACGGTCACGCCGACCCCGTCGCGGCCGAGTTCGTCGGCCAGCGCCAGGAACGTGCCGCTCAGCGCGTGCTTCGCCCCGACGTAGGCGGGTCTGCCGGGCACGGGCACCAGCCCCGCGACGGACGAGATCGCCAGCAGGTGGCCGCCCGACGCCCGCAGCGCCGGCAGGGTCGCCCGGGCGGTACGGACCGCACCGTGGAAGTTGACGTCCATGACGCGGCGGAACGTGGCGTCGTCGGTCTCGTCGAAGCTTCCGAGCGCGGTCACGCCGGCCGCGGCAACGACCGTGTCGATCCGCCCGAGCCCGGCGAGCGCGTCGGCCAGGGCGGCTTCGCTGGCGGGATCGGCGAGGTCGACCTCGATCCAGTGGTCGACGCCGTCGGGTGGCGGCGTGCCGGGCCGCTCGACGCCGATCACCCGGTCGCCGGCTGCGACCAGCCGCGACAGCAGCGCCCGGCCGATGTGACCGCCGGCGCCAGTCACCAGCGCGGTCGTGCCGGTCATAGGCGTCCCTGCCGGAAACGCTCGTAGCACTCGGCCGAGCTCAACCGGGGCAGGCCGGGGAACAGCTGCTTGCACCGCTCGTTGGCCAGCACCGGCCGGTAGCGCAGGAAGTCGACCTGCTCCGGACCGTAGGGGAGCAGGTGCAGCGGCGCGACGGCCCGCAGTGCGCCCGCGACCAGACCGGGCCGCAGCGGCACGTAGCGCGCCCCCTCGATCGCCGCGATGTCGCGCAGGGTCAGCACCCCGTCGCCGGCCAGATTGACGATGCCGGTGACGCGCCCGGTGGCCCCGCGCACGATCACCTCGGCGACGTCGCCGTCGTGGACGAACACGAACGGCACGTCGGTGTCGGTCAGCCCGAGCACCACCCGGCCGGTGAACAGTCTGGTGATCTGGTTGTCGGTGCCGGCCCCGAGGATCGTGCCCGGCCGCAGCACGAGCTGGCCCAGCTCCGGATGGTCGTCGCGGGCGGCCGCCAGCAGCGCCTCGACCTCGGCCTTGTGGCGGCTGTAGGCGAAGCGTGGGTGGCCGGGCACGGGGTCGGACTCGGTGCGTGGCCGCTCGCGGTTGGCGGGCGTGTAGCCGTACGCCGCCCCCGACGACGCGACCGTGAGGTGCTCGACCCCGGCGGACACGCAGGCCTCGATCACGCGTCGGGTCCCGCCCACCTCGATGTCGTGCAGCACCTGAGGGGTCATGTCCGGCGGCGGGCTCACGATGGCGGCGAGGTGGACCACGGCCGCGACGTCGTGCTGACGCAGCAGGCCGGCGAGGTCGACCTCGCGCAGGTCGGCGGTGACGTAGGTGACGTCGCCCAGCGGATCGGACGGCGGGCGCACGTCCAGGGAGACGAGCGGGGCGACGCCTGCGTCGTGCAGGGCCGCGACGGCCAGCGAGCCGAGGTAGCCGCAGCCGCCGGTGACCAGGACACCGCTCACGTGCCGGCCACCGGCACCGGCGGCGCGACGTCACGCGGCGGATGCCGTGACCAGATCGCCGCGAGCCCGAGCCCGGCGATCAGGTGCCAGATGCCCCACCAGGCGGCGACCAGCGCCATCCCGCCCAGGCCGTCGAAGAACCCGAAGATCAGCACCAGTGCCAGCGCCGAGTTCTGGATCCCGATCTCGATCGAGACCGCCCGCCGGTCGCGCTCGGGTAGCCGCACCGCCGCCGCGGCGCCGTAGCCCAGCGCCAACGCGACCGCGTTGTGGAGGAACACCGCCCAGGCCACCACCTCGAGCAGCGCCGTGAAGTGTTCGAGGTTGCTCAGGAAGGCGATCGCCACGAACGCGGCGAAGAACACGATCGAGACGATGCGCATCGGCCGGTACAGCTTCTCGGCCAGCGCCGGGCGGCGCAGTCGCAGCAGCACGCCCGCGGCGACCGGCAGCGCCAGCAACAGCCCGATGGTGACGGCGAGGTCGGCGGGGTCGAGCGACACGCTGCGCAGCACCTCGCGCGTGCCCGGGTCCAGCGACCCCCAGAACGCGAAGTTCGCCGGCGTGGCGACCGCCGCGACCAGGGTCGCCACACCGGTCATGCCGATCGACAGGCCCGTGTTGCCCTTCGCCAGATGGGTCACGATGTTGGACACGTTGCCACCGGGGCAACTGCCGACCAGGATCATGCCCAGCGCGATCGACGGGGCCGGGTCCAGTACCCGCGTCAGCGCGTAGGTCGCCGCCGGCAGCAGCAGGAACTGCGCCAGGAGGCCGACCAGGGGAGCGCGCGGGGAGGCGAACACCGCCTTGAGGTCGTGGACACGCACGTCGAGGGCGATGCCGAACATGATCAGACCGATGGCGACGTTGAGCACCATCAGGCTGGCCGGGTCGAAGTTGAGCCGGACCTCGTCGACGCCGGCCTGGGCCAGCAGGCCGCCGACCTGTCCGACGGCGAGGGTCAGCGGGGCACTCATCCGGCCGGCTCCTCGTGCATCGCCTTGAACGTCTTGAGCGCCGGCGCCCACAGGTGCGCACCCGCATCCACCTCGACGTGGATCACGGCCGGACCCGCGAGGTCGCGGCAGCGTTCCAGGGCCGGCCGCAACTCGCCGGGCGTGCGGACGTACTCGCCGTGCGCCCCCATCGACTGCGCCAGCCGGTCGTAGCGGATCTCGCCGAGGTCGGCGTAGACCGTGTCGCCCTCGGGCAGCGGCTTGTCGAGCACGAGCCGGCGCGCGATGGTCTTGACCGGTTTGGATGCGATCGACTGACTCATCTTCACCATGCCCCAGGCCCGGTCGGCGAACACCACCCAGGTCACGTCCAGCCCGTGCCGCACCGCGGTCTCCACTTCCTGCGGGTGCATACCGAACGCACCGTCACCGATCAGGCAACAGACCGGGCGGTCCGGCGCGGCCACCTTCGCGCCCAGCGGCTGCGCCATCCCGGCGCCCAGCATCCCGAACTTGAAGGTCGACAGCAACGACCGTGGCGTGCGGACCTCGTGGAAGAACTGCGACCACACGGCCGTGTTGCCGCCGTCGACGACCCAGATCGTCTCGTCCGGGAACACCTCCTGGGCGAGCGTGGGCACCCGGGCGGGGTGGACCGGCCCGGCGGCGTCCTTCGCCTCGAGCGCCTTGTCCAGCTTCGCGCGCGACGCGGAGCGGGCGCCGGCGATGTCGTCGAGCCAACTGCGTCGCGCCGTGGCCTGTGGCGACGGACCGCGCGGCTCGAGGACGGCGATCAACGCTTCGAGGGTGGCGCCGACGTCGGCGAGCATCGCCTGCCGGAGGGGCCGGTTGGCGCCAAGCACGCTCGGGTCGATGTCGACCTGCACGGTCGCGGCCTTGTCCGCCCGGGCCCAGTTCGGCGCCTTGCCCCACCAGTCCGTCTCGCCCAGCCGCGAGCCGAGCACCAGGATCACGTCGGCCTCGTTGCGGACCCGGTCGACGAGGTCGACGTGCACCATCGGCACGGTCTGCCGGCCGCGCTCGTCGAGGACCGAGCGGGCGGCCCAACTGGTCGTCACCGCGGCGTCGAGCAGTTCCGCCAGGCGCGCCAGCGCCGGTTCCGCACCGGCGTGCAGCACGCCCGACCCGGCGTGGATCAAGGGGAGTCGGGCGCCGTGGAGCAGGTCGGCGACGGCGGCGACCTGGTCGGGGTCGGGGGCCATCGGCGCGAGCGAGCGGTAGGTCCCCGGTGCCAGCAGCGGCACGCGGTCGAGTTCGTGGCTGCCGTTGATCAGGTTCTCGGGCACGTCGAGGTGGACCACGCCGGGCCGGCCCGACCAGCACGCCCGTAGCGCGTGGCGCAGCAGTTCGGGGATCCGGTCGGCCGAGGGCACGTGGCGCGAGAACTTCGTCATCGGCGCGGTCACGGCGGTCTGGTCGAAGTACTGGTAGGTGCCGCCGCGGTCGGGGGACCCGATGCCGGTCCGGCGCGACGAGGTCAGCAGCAGCACCCGGTTGCCCTCACCCTGCTCGACTGCGACACCGGGCAGGACGTTGGCGACGCCCGGCCCGTTGCTGGCCATCGCGACGCCGAGCCGTCCGGTCGTGCGCGCGTAGGCGCCCGCCATGTGGGCCGCCGAGGTCTCGTGCCTCGGGGTGTACAGACGGATGCCGGCGTCGGCGAGGGCCGAGTACAGCCCGTAGTAGGTCCCGTCGATGATCCCGAAGATCGTGTCGACGCCCTCGGCGGCCAGCATCTTCGCCATCATCGCGCCGCCGGTCATGGTCACGGCCACGGCCCACTCCCTCTCCAGGTGCGCGCAAGCGGCTCCCGACCGCGGCGTCGCACGTCGCACCACCTTGGACGACCCGACCGGTCACGACGGTGTCTGCTACAACCACATCGCACGATCCGATTGTGCATACGAACAACGGTGGGGAGATGCGGCGAGGCGAGTGGCGACCGATCGTCGAACTGCTCGACACCGTTTCCAGCCGGGCTGACCTGGTCGACGACGCGGTTCGGCTGACCCGCGACCACGTGCCCGGGATCGGCCGGCTCCCCCCCGAGGATGTGGCGCGGCACACCCGCGCCCTGCTCGCTGCCGCGACACGCGCCATCGCCGAACGGCGCGGACCCAGCGACGCCGAACTCGACTTCATCGAGGAACTCGCGGTCACCCGCGCGCGCCAGCAGGTCCCGATCGAGGCGGTCCTGCGTGGGATCCACCTCGCCGGTCAGGCCGTCTGGCGCGACGCCCGCCGGGTCGCCGAGGAGCGCGCCGTCCCGGCCGCGCTGCTGCTCGACGCGCGCGAGTTGTACGAGCAGTGGGCCGAGGCCGTCCGGGCCCGCCTGCTGGTCGCCCACCGGCAGGCCGAACTGGCCCAGACGCAGTCGATGCGCGACCGGCGGGTGGGGCTGCTGCGCCGCGCTCTGGACGGCGGCCCCGATGCACCGGCTGCGCTGCGCGACGCCGGCTTCGCGGCCACGGACGGCTGCTGGGTGGTCCACGCCCGCCCCGCCGATGCGCCGGCGGCCGCCGCCCTCGAACAGGCGTTGCGCACGGACGTCGCGGACCTGTTCGGCGTGCTCGACGACGCCCTGGTCGGCGTCACCGCCGCCCGACCCGACGGCGGGGCGGGCGTGGAGACGGCCGTGGCCGTCGCCGGACCGCTCGACGGCGCGGCGCTGGACCTCGGGGACCGGTGGGCCCGCCAGGCGTGGACGGCGGCGGCGGCACGCGGTCGCAGCGGTGTGGTCGACGTGCGCGAACTCGCGCTCGAAGCCGATCTCCTCGACAACCCGGCGTTGGCGGGCCACGTCGCCGATGGCCGGCTCGCCACGCTGGCCGCCGAGGGGACGTTCGCGGACGTGCTGTTGGCCACGGTGGCGGCCTACGCCGAACACCGCGGCCACGTGCCCTCGACCGCCGCCGCGCTGTACGTGCACCCGAACACGGTGCGCCACCGGCTGCGCCGCCTGGCCGAGTTGACCGACCTCGACCTCGACGACCCGTTCGACCTCGTCACCGCCTGGTGGCTCGCCCGCTGGCGGGTGGCGGTCTAGCGTCGCCGCTCCCGACCACGAGGGGGAGAGTTGACTGCGCTGCTGGCGGCGCTCCCGATCGTGGTCGTGCTCGTGCTGATGGTCGGCCGACGGTGGGCCGCGTCGCGGGCCGGGCTCGTCGGCGCCGCGCTGGCGCTGGTGATCGCCGTCGCCGCCTTCGACCTCGGGCGCGGTGTCCCTCTCGACGCGCCGGGCGGCGCGGCCTACGTCGGCACGTTCGCCGAAGCGCTGTTCACCGCCGCGACCATCCTGTGGATCGTGATCCCCGCCCTGGCGATCCACCACCTGCAGGTCGCGACAGGTGCGACCGACCGGCTGCGTCTGGCACTGGCCGGCATCGCGTCGGACCCGCGCCTGTTCGCGCTGCTGATCGGCTGGTTCTTCGCGCTGTTCATCGAGGGCGCTGCCGGGTTCGGGGCGTCGGTGGCGCTCGCCGCGCCGTTCCTGGTCGGCGTCGGCTACCGCCCGCTCGATGCGGTCGTGGTGGCCATGCTCGGTCATGCCATCGGTGTGTCGTTCGGGGCGATCGGCACGCCGCTGGTGCCGCAGGTGGCGGCCACGGGGTTGTCGCCCCTGGAGATCGCCGCGCCGACCGCCCGGCTGCACCTGATCGCCGGCTGGCTGCTGCTCGCCGCCATGATGCTGGTCGCGTCACGCGCCGTCGGACGACCCGCGCGTGGTGCGATCTGGGGCTGGACCGCGCTGGCCGGCGCCGCCTTCCTGGTTCCGTACTGGCTCATCGCCACCTTCGTCGGTCCGGAACTGCCGACCCTCGCCGGCTCGCTGATCGGCATCGCGGTGTTCGTCGCCGCGCTGAAGCTGTTCGGACGTCAGCAGGCGCCGGGCGTGGTGCCGGACCTGCCGGCCGCCGCGCCAACCGGCGCCGTCGACCTGCTGCGCGCCGGGGCGCCCTACCTCGTTCTGATCGTGCTCGTCCTGCTCACGCGGCTGGTACCGCCGATCCGCGACCCGCTCGGCGCGGTCGAGGTGGCCTGGACGCTGCCGGGCGGGTTCACCGGGTCGTTCCGTCCCCTGACGCACCCTGGCACGCTGTTGGCGGTGTCGTTCCTCGTCGGTGCCGCCCTCGCCCGAGCCGGTGGATCACGGATCGGCGCGGCCCTGCGGACCACGTTCGGGCAGCTCGCCGCCGTCGCGGTCGCGTTGGTCGCGATGCTGTCGCTGGCGCGGATCATGGTCCATGCCGGCATGACCCAGTCGCTGGCCGAGGCGGCTGCCGCCGGTGCGGGTGACGCCTGGCCGGTCATGGCCCCCCTGGTCGGGGTGCTCGGCACCTTCGTGACCGGGTCGGCGACGGCATCGAACGTGCTGTTCACCGACCTGCAGGTCGCCACGGCCGAGACGCTGTCGCTGCCGATCCCACCGATGGTCGCCGGGCAGGGCTACGGCGCCGCGGTCGGCAACGTCGTGTGTCCGCACAACATCGTCGCCGCCGGCGCGACCGTCGGTCTGACCGGCGGCGAGGGCGATGTGCTGCGCCGCACGATCGGCCCCGCGCTGGCCTACAGCCTCGTGGGTGGCGTCCTGCTGCTCACCATGACGTGATCGGCGCCGGGGCGGCGGTCATCCGGCTCCGCCCCGGTCGACGGAGCGGCGAGTAGCGTCGCGCCTCCGGACGTTGTTCGTCCGGGCCCGACACGACGGCGCGGGAGGCGACGTGACGACGCTGGGAATGGTCGGCCTGGGGCGCATGGGCGGCAACATGGTGCGGCGCCTGCGCGAGCGCGAGATCGAGGTGGTCGCGTACGACCGCGACGTCGCCGTGTCCGAGGTGGCCGACCTGCATGCGCTGGTGGCCGCCCTCGCCCGCCCGCGCCTGGTGTGGCTGATGCTCCCGGCAGGCGCCGCGACCGACGACACCATCGACGCGCTGGTCCCGCTGCTCGATGCGGGCGACACCATCGTCGACGGCGCCAATGCCGACTGGCGCACCACGCTCGCCCGCGGCGAGACGCTCGCCGGCCACGGCATCGCCTTCGTCGACGTCGGCGTGTCCGGCGGGGTCTGGGGCTACGACGAGGGCTACGCGCTGATGGTCGGCGGCGACGCCGACGCTGTCGAACGCCTCATGCCCGTCTTCGACGCGCTGCGGCCCGAGGAGGGTGGCTTCGCGCATGCCGGTCCGGTCGGTGCCGGCCACTACGCCAAGATGATCCACAACGGCATCGAGTACGGGATGATGCAGGCGTTCGCCGAGGGCATCGAACTGCTCGAGGCCGGCGGCCCCGGCGGCATCGACCGCAATGCCGTCGTCCGTGGCTGGCAGCACGGCAGCGTCGTGCGCTCGTGGCTGCTCGACCTGCTCGTGCGCGCCCTCGACGACGAGGAGGGGTTCGCCGCCATCCGCGGCTGGGCCGACGACTCCGGCGAGGGACGGTGGATGGTCGAGGAGGCGATCGCGACCGCGACGCCCGCGCCGGTCATCACCGCGGCCCTGTACGCCCGGTTCGCCTCACGACAGGACGACCCGCTGGCCATGCGGGTCGTCGCCGCGCTGCGCCAGCAGTTCGGCGGCCACGCCGTGCGGTCCTGACGTGGCCGGCGACGCCCGGCACGTCGTCCTGCTCGGCATGATGGGTGCCGGCAAGACCACGACCGGCCGGGCCCTGGCCCACCACCTCGGCCGGCCGCTGCGTGACTGCGACGCCGACCTCGAGGCCCTCGGCGGTCGCACCGGCGCCACCATCGCGGCCGAGGACGGCGTCGACCGCCTGCACCACCTCGAGGGGGAGGTGTTGCTGGCCGCGCTCGCGTCGGACGAACCCGCCGTGGTGACCGGTGCGGGATGGGTGGTCGAGTCGGCGCGATGCCGCGCGGCGCTGCGGGAGCGGGCGATCGTCGTCTGGCTCGACCTCCCGGTCGCCGACCTCCTCGAGCGGATGGCCGGCAGCGCCCACCGCCGCCCGATGGTCGCCGCGGAGGCCGAGACGGTGCTGGACCGCCGCGCAGCGGGCTTCGCCGAGGCCGCCGACCTCCACCTCGACGCGTCCCGGCCGACCGCGGACCTGGTCGCCGCGATCGCCGCGGCCGTCTCGGACGCACCCGAGACCTAAGGTGGCGCCGAGCGGAGGGATGGACATGACCCGCACCCTGACGGCCACGCCCGTCGGCGACCACCGCGCCCACCTCGGCGAGGGACCACGGTGGGACGCCGAGCGGCAGCGGCTGCTCTACGTCGACATCGAGGGTGGCGCCGTGCTCGCACACGACCCGGCGACCGCGACGACCCGGGTGCTGTTCCACCATGACGACTACGTGACCGCCGTGCACCCGCACCGCGACGGCCGGTTGCTGGTCGGCCTGCGTGCCGGACTCGGCGTCTGGGACGAGGGTCGCCCCGACCGACCGCCGACGCTCGCCGTCGCGATCCAGGCCGACGACGACCGGCTGCGCTGCAACGACGCGACCGTGGCCCCCGACGGCGCCGTGTGGATCGGCACGATGCACCTCGACGACGCCGAGGGGGCCGCCCGGCTGTACCGCATCGCCGCCGACGGCGAGGCCCGTCCGCAACGGGGTGGGCTGACCATCAGCAACGGGCTCGGGTTCTCGCCCGACGGCCGGCTGCTCTACCACGCCGACACGCCGACCGGGCGCGTCGACGTGCTGGTGCTGGCCGCGGACGGCGACTCGATCGACGACGTGCGCCGCTTCGTCAGCCTGCCCGACGCCGCCGGACAGCCCGACGGGCTGACCGTCGACGCCGAGGGTGGCGTCTGGGTCGCGCTGTGGTCGGGCGGGACGGTCTGCCGGTTCACCCCGGACGGCGCGCTCGACATGATGGTCGAGGTACCCGCCTCGCACACCACGAGCTGTGCCTTCGGAGGTGCCGACCTCACCACCCTCTACATCACCACCGGCGGTCCCGAGGTCGGCGGCCGTGGCGAGGCGGCCGGTGCGCTCTTCACCGCCGAGGTCGGCGTCACCGGCCTGCCGAGCCCTGCGGCGGCCGTCGCGCTCGCGTGACGCCCGACCGCCACAGCCACCGGGGGACCTCAGAGGTGAACCGGTCGTACTCGGCCGGGAATCGGCGTCGCAGGCGCGGCTCCTCGTAGATGCGCACGAAGGTGTGGAAGACGCCGGCCAGCGCCACCGCGTACCACCCTGCCGGGCGGCTCCACCACCAGCAGGCCTGGCCCGTCGCGACCGCCAGGACGCCGACGTACTGCGGGTTGCGGGTGAACCGGTACGGGCCGGCCGCCACCAACGCCTCGGTCTCGGCGATGGGCGCGGGCGTGCCACGAGCACGCACGAAGCGCACGAACGAAGCACCCACCAGCAACGAACCGCCGACGATCATGGTCGCGCCCACGACGCGGGCACCCAGTGGGGTCGCCGAGGGCGCCGCCGGCCGACCGGCCAGCCACCAGGGCGTCAGCCCGGCAACCGTCACGGGCACGGTGGCGGCGAACAGCACCGTCCCGGCTGCAGCACCACGTCGGTCCATCGGCCGCCCTCGCTCGCCGCCCGCAATCATGCACGATCGGTGCGCGGCAGGAACCACCAATGCCGCAGGCGAGGGGTTTCGGGGCAAGAAAAGGGCCGCCCCGGGGAGAGATCCGGGACGGCCCAGGTCGGGTTGCACGTCGGTCCGTGGCTGGGAGTTCCACCGTGCGAACCCTGCGTCTCGCGTATTGATTGCGAGTCGCTCACCGCTGGTGACGATACGGAGGTGCCGGGAGGCTTCGTAGGGGCGATGGACCCTCGGGTGTCAGGGCCCCTGGACCCCTCCTGCCGCTCGGGTCCA
>DATHUR010000071.1:0-3928 GCA_035462025.1 Egicoccus sp.
GCCGGGCTCGGCCTGGCCTGGATGCCGACGCTGTCGTACGACACCCAGGCGGTGCTCGCGACCGACAAGGTCCGCTTCCAGGGCCAGGAGGTCGCCTTCGTCATCGCCGAGGACCACTACAGCGCCCGCGACGCGCTGCAGCTGATCGACGTCGACTACGAGCCGCTGCCCGCCGTCGTCGACGCCAAGCAGGCGTTGGCGCCGGACGCGCCGGTGATCCGCGACGACCTCGAGGGACGCACCGACAACCACATCTACGACTGGGAGGCCGGCGACGAGGCGGCGACCGAAGAGGCCTTCGCCGGCGCGGACGTGGTCGTCACCCAGGAGATGCTCTACCCGCGTGTGCACCCGGCCCCGATGGAGACCTGCGGGTCGGTCGCCCACATGGACCCGATCACCGGCAAGCTCGTGATCTGGACCACGACGCAGGCACCACACGCGCACCGGACGGTCTACGCGCTGGTCGCCGGGCTGCCCGAGCACAAGATCCAGGTCATCTCGCCCGACATCGGCGGCGGGTTCGGCAACAAGGTCGGCATCTACCCCGGCTACGTGTGCTCGATCGTGGGCTCGATCGTGACCGGCAAGCCGGTCAAGTGGATGGAGGACCGCTCCGAGAACCTGATGTCGACCTCGTTCGCCCGCGACTACCACATGAAGGGCTCGATCGCGGCGACACGCGACGGCAAGATGCTCGCCATCAAGGTCGACGTCCTGGCCGACCACGGCGCGTTCAACAGCGTCGCCCAGCCGACCAACTACCCGGCCGGGTTCTTCCACATCTTCACCGGCTCGTACGCCTACCCCGTGGCGCACTGCAACGTGAAGGCCGTCTACACCAACAAGGCACCGGGCGGGGTCGCCTACGCCTGCTCGTTCCGCATCACCGAGGCGTCCTACCTCGTCGAGCGCATGGTCGACTGCCTCGCCGACGAGTTGGGCATGGACCCCGCCGAGTTGCGCCTGAAGAACTTCCTGCAGCCCGAGCAGTTTCCCTACATGTCCCCGACCGGCTGGGAGTACGACTCGGGCGACTACCCGCGGGCGATGCGCGAGGCGATGCGGATCGCCGGCTACGACGAGTTGCGGGCCGAGCAGGCCGAGAAGCGGCGCGCCTACGACGCCGGCGAGACGACCGAGATGATGGGCATCGGCATCTCGTTCTTCACCGAGGGTGTCGGCGCGGGTCCGCGCAAGCACATGGACATCCTGGGCCTGGGCATGGCCGACGGCTGCGAACTGCGGGTCCACCCGACCGGCAAGGCGCAACTGCGACTGTCGGTCCAGTCGCAGGGGCAGGGCCACGAGACCACGTTCGCCCAGATCGTGGCCCAGGAACTCGGCATCCCGCCCGAGGACATCGACGTCATCCACGGCGACACCGACAACACCCCGTTCGGGCTGGGCACCTACGGCTCACGCTCGACCCCGGTGTCGGGCGCGGCGGCCGCCGTGGTGGCACGCCGGGTCAAGGACAAGGCGCGGCTGATCGCGGCCGCCGCGCTGGAGTGCTCGGCCGACGACCTCGAGTGGGAACAGGGGCGCTGGTTCGTCAAGGGCGACCCCGACCAGGGCAAGACCATCCAGGAACTGGCGATGGCCTCGCACTCCAACCTCGAACTGCCCGAGGGGGTCGAGGGCCACCTCGACGCGACCGCGGTCTACGACCCACCGAACCTGACGTATCCGTTCGGGGCCTACATCTGCGTGGTCGACGTCGACGGCGGGACGGGCGTGGTCAAGGTGCGCCGGTTCATCGCGGTCGACGACTGCGGGCCGCGCATCAACCCGATGATCGTCGAGGGCCAGATCCACGGCGGCCTCGCCGACGGCATCGGCATGGCGCTGATGGAGGTGATCGCGTTCGACGAGGACGGCAACAACCTCGGCGGCTCCTTCATGGACTACCTGCTCCCGACCTCGATGGAGTGCCCGAGCTGGGAGCTCGGCCAGACCATCACCCCCTCGCCCCACCACCCGCAGGGCCTCAAGGGCGTCGGCGAGTCCGCGACCGTCGGATCGCCCGCCGCGGTGGTGAACGCGGTCTGCGACGCGCTGCGCATCCGGCACGCGGACATGCCGCTGACCCCGGCCGCGACCTGGCGGGCGATGCAGGGCCGGCCGCTGCGCACCGACCTGGCGATCGAGTGACCATGGACGCGACCCTGGAACGGCGCTCGGCCGAGCTGCGCACGGCACGGACCCCGTTCGTGCACGCCCGCGTGGTGCTGGCCGAGCGCCCGACCTCGTCCAAGCCGGGCGACGAGGCGATCGTGCTGGCCGACGGCACCATCGAGGGATTCGTCGGCGGCGAGTGCGCCGAGTCGACCGTCCGCGAGCGGTCCCTGGCGGCATTGAAGACCGGTGAGTCCGCGCTGCTGCGGATCACGCCGAACGCCGAGGTCGAGCAGGCCGGCAAGGTCGTGGTCCACAACCCGTGCCTGTCGGGCGGCACCCTCGAGATCTTCCTCGAACCCGACGTGCCCGCGCCCCTGGTCGTCGTCGTGGGCGACGCGCCGATCGCGACGTCACTGATGGCGCTGGGCGGCCACCTCGGCTACGACCTGCGGGCACACGCCGGCTCGATCCCCGGGGACGCGACCGCGGTCGTGGTCGCCTCGCACGGACGTGGCGAGGAAGAGGTGCTGACCGCGGCACTGCGGGCGAAGGTCCCCTACGTGGGCCTGGTCGCGAGCCCCCGACGCGGCGCGGCCGTTGTCGCCTCGCTGGACGTGTCCGAGACCCTGCGCGCGAAGGTCCGCACGCCGGCCGGGCTCGACATCGGCGCCCACACACCGGGCGAGGTCGCCCTGTCGATCCTCGCCGAGTTGATCGAACTGCGTCCGCGACCCGACACCGCAGGGCAGTCGCCGCTGCCGATGGTGCCGGCAGATGGTGGGCTCCCGGGGAACACCGACGCCGTGGCGACCGACCCGGTCTGTGGCATGTCGGTGCCGATGGTGCCGGCCTCGCTGCGCTCGGAGATCGACGGGACCACGGTGTGGTTCTGCGGCAGCGGCTGCCAACGCGCCTATGCCGCCGACCCTGCCGCGTTCGGGGCGTGAGCGGGCTCGACGGCGCGCCCGACGACCTCGGGCCGGCGCTCGCATCGGTGCCCGCGCTGGTCGCCGACCTCGAGCGGCGTGACTACCTCGCCGACGAGGGGCTCGCGACCGCGCTGTTCTGCGCGGCCCGCCTGGGCCAGCCGCTGCTGCTCGAGGGCGAGGCCGGCGTGGGGAAGACCGAGGCCGCCAAGGCGCTGGCGGCCGTACTCGACACCCCGCTGCTAAGGCTGCAGTGCTACGAGGGCATCGACGCGGCCGAGGCGCTCTACGAGTGGAACTACCCGCGGCAGTTGCTCGCCATCCGGCTGGCCGAGGCCGAAGGGCGCGATCTCGTCGAAGACGACCTGTTCGGCCACGACTACCTGGTGGCGCGCCCGCTGCTGCGGGCGATCCAGCACCCCGGACCACGTCCGGCGGTGCTGCTGCTCGACGAGGTCGACCGCGCCGACGACGAGTTCGAGGCGTTCCTGCTCGAACTGCTGGCCGAGGGCAGCGTCACGATCCCGGATCTCGGCACGGTCACCGCGGAGGTCCCTCCGATCGCCGTGCTGACGTCGAACCGCACCCGGGACCTGCACGCCGCCCTCAAGCGGCGCTGCCTCTACCACTGGATCGACTACCCGAGCGTCGAGCGGGCCGCGGAGATCATTCGACGGAAGGTGCCCACGGCCGCGGAGGAGCTGACGGTGGCGGTGGCCGGTGCCGTGCAGCGGCTGCGCAGCCTGGACCTCCAGAAGCCTCCGGGGGTGGCGGAGGCCATCGACTGGGTGGGGGCCCTCGCCCTGCTCGGGGTGACCCGGCTGGACGACGACGTCGTGGGGAGCACGCTCGGCTCGGCGCTGAAGTACCGCGAGGACCTC
>DATHUR010000072.1:0-11080 GCA_035462025.1 Egicoccus sp.
CCTCGGGCATCGGCACCGTCGTGGCCAGGGCCGCCTGGTCGGGCGCCCACACCACGTCGGGCACGAACTCCGGTGCGTCTTCGAACTCCGTCAGCGTCAGGCTGGTGCCCGTGTTGCCCGGGCCGCTGACGCCGTTGACGAACAGCCGTGTCGGTTCGCCTCCGGTGGCAGGCTGGACGGTGGCGACCGCGTAGTCCCGGCCCGTAGAGCCCGGTCGTACCTCGAGGTCGGTCGAGACGGTCCCGGGCGAGGTCCGAAGGACCTGCCCCTCGCCGGAGGCGAGGTTCCACACGGTCAGTTCGCCGTCGACGTCGGTGACGTAGAACTCGGGGACGACGCCGGCGAGGGCGGTCTCCGGGACGGCGCTGATCTCGGGCGTCCGTGAGTCGCCGTTCATCAGGTCGACGATGGCGGGGACGGCGAGCACGCCGGCGAGGGCGGTCGTGGCGCCCGCCAGCGACCAGGCCGTGACCTGGAACCGCTTGCGGCGCGCCACGCGCCGATCGACCTCGAGCCACAGCATCGGCGTGGTCTCGACGTCCTGGGCGCGAGCCGTGAGGCTCTCGCGGATCAACTGTTCGATGCCTGGCATCAGAACGCACCTCCCTCGCTCGACGTGGACAGGCCGGAGGCAGCCAGAAGCTCCTGCATCCGGGCCAGGCCACGCGAGACCTGGGACTTCACCGTGCCGACCGAGCAGCCGAGGATCTCGGCGGTCTCGGCCTCGGAGAGGTCCTCGTAGTAGCGGAGTACGACCGCCTGCCGTTGCCGGTCCGGCAACCGCTGGATCGCCTGCCAGACCACGTCGTGGTCGGCGGCGTGCTCGTCGACCATGCGCACACCCCGGTCGTCGCCGGAGCGCTTGGCCGCTTCCCGGCGTTCGAGGTAGCGGCGTCGCAGCTTCGAATTGGCCTCGTTGGCCACGGCACGGCGCAGGTAGGCCCCGACGTCGCGTACGTCGCCCTTCTTCCAGCGCACGTAGACCTTGGTGAAGGCATCGGCGACGATGTCCTCGGCCTGGTCCGCATCACTGGTGAGCAGGTACGCGAGCCGGACGGCCTGCTTGTGGTGGGCGTTGAACACGGCAGCGAAGGACTCGCTGCTGGTTCCCGCCCGCACCATCGCGAGCACGTCGGCATCCATTCCGGTCGTCTGGCGCGAGATCCCGACACCGTGCCGGCACTCGCGTCCCTCCACCTGCCCCGACGCGCGGCCCGGGGCGGAGGTTGCAACCGATCCCAGTGTGCCCCCTCGGTGGCCCACCGCACGCCGATACGCTCCGCGGGTCGGCGCGACGACGAGGAGCAACCGTGGCCAGCAGTGGCATCCGCCGCAAGGTCGACGACCTCGGCCGTGTGGTGATCCCGGCCGGCATCCGCCGCTCGCTGTCCATGCGCGAGGGCGACACGGTCGAGGTCACCGTCGAGGGTGAACGGGTCGTGATCTCGCGTCCACAGGACGCCTGCGTGTTCTGCGGTCGCGAGGAGGACGACCTGCAGGGCTTCCGCGGCCGCCTCGTGTGCCGCGACTGCCTCGGCAGCCTCGGGGTGCTCGACGAGCGCACCCGCGCCACCGAGGTCGCGGCGTTCGAACCGGTGGCCGCCGATCCCGAGGCGGACGTGCCCGCGACCCCGGAGGTCGAGGACGACGGCACCCCGCGTACCCCCTGGGAACGGACGCGCCGACCGGCCGCCCATGCAGGCCCGATCGATGGCGACGCCTACGCGCGCCAGCGGGCCGAGGAGGCGCCGCCGCGGCGCCGCCCGCCTCAGGATCCGGCGTCGACGACCGCCTGGTAGACGACCTTCTTCGGTACCGCCGCCGTGGCCGCGACCTCGGCGATCGCGGCCTTCTTGTCCATGCCGGTGGCGACCAGCCCACGCACCCGCGCGACGAGGTCGTCGTCGCCGACCTCGGCCGGTGCCGCAGCCGGCGCGCCGCCGACGACCAGGGTGACCTCGCCCCTGACGCCGTCCCGGCCGACGCGCTCGGCGAGTTCGCCAAGGGGTGCCCGCAGCACCTCCTCGTGCAGCTTGGTGAGTTCGCGCGTCAGTGCGGCGGGCCGGTCGGCGCCGAGCACGGCGGCGAGGTCGGCGAGGTCGGCGTCGGCGCGGTGGGGCGAGACGAACAGCACCATCGTGCGGCGTTCGGTGCGCAACTCCTCGAGTCGCTCGCGGCGTGCGGTGCCCTTGCGCGGCAGGAAGCCCTCGAACGCGACCCGGTCGGTCGGCAGCGCCGAGGCCACCAGCGCGGTCAGCGCGGCGGACGGGCCGGGCACGACCTCGATCGTCAACCCCGCCTCGGCGACGGCGGCCAGCAGGCGGTAGCCCGGGTCGGACACGGCCGGGGTGCCGGCGTCGCTGACCAGGGCGATCCGTTCGCCGGCCTGCAGGCGCTGCACGATCTCGCCGATCCGTTCGCGCTCGTTGTGCTCGTGCAGGGAGCGTTGCGGAACCTGGCTGCCGACGTGCTGCAGCAGACGCCCGGTGCGGCGGGTGTCCTCGGCGAGCACGAGGTCGACCGTCGAGAGGGCCTCGGCCGCACGGGGCGAGAGGTCGCCGAGGTTGCCGATCGGCGTGGCGACCACGACCAGCGTCCCGCTCACCGATGCTCCGTCCTTCGTCGGCACGTGCCGAGCACGGCGAGCGTAGGCCCCGTCTGCGGGTCCACCTCGCCTACAGTCCGGCCGATGCGACGCACCTGGCCCACCTGGCTGGTCCCGACGGCGGTCCTGCTGGCCGGGATCGCGCTGCTGGTCGCCCGCCTGGGCGAACCGGCCGACATCGTCTTCGACGAGACCTACTACGTCGAGGACGCCCGTTCGATGCTCGACACCGCACTCGAGGACGGGTTCGCGGTCCACCCGCCGCTCGGGAAGTGGATCATCGCGGGCGGGATCGCCGCGGTCGGCGACACCCCGGTCGGGTGGCGGATCTCGGGCGCGTTGGCCGGTGCGTTGACGGCCATGTTGACGGCGCTGATCGTGCGCCGCCTCACCGGCCGCGACGCGCTGGGCGGCCTGGCCGGGGTCCTGCTGCTGCTCGACGGGGTGTTCGTCGTCCAGGCCCGCACGGCGATGCTCGACATCCACCTCGCCATGTTCGTGGTCCTGGGCACCTGGCTGCTGCTCGTCGACCGCGACCGCGCGGACGCCGGCGCCACCGGGCCGAGGTGGTGGCTGCTCGGGGCGGGTGCGGCGTTCGGCGCCGCCGTCGCCGTGAAGTGGTCGGGCGCCTGGGCGCTGGTCGGCGCTGGTCTGCTCCTGCTGGTCTGGGAACGGGCCCGGCTGCGCCGCGACGGAAGAACTGCCGGGGCCGCGGCCGGTGTCGGAACCGGGCGGGTCGCGGTGTTCCTCGGCGTGGTGCCGGTCGTGGTCTACGCGCTCACCTGGGCGCCGTGGGTCGCGGTCTTCGCCAACACCACCTCGGCGCCGGACGACGCACCGGCGCACGCGACCTACTCGATCGGGGAGCGGCTGACCGGCCTGGTGGACCATCACCGCAAGATCATGGCGTTCCACCTCAACCTCGAGGCCGAGCACCCGTATCGCGCCCCCGCCTCGACCTGGCCGCTGCAGCAACGGCCGGTCGTGTTCCACTACGAGGCGTGTACGGACACCGGGGTCGACGGCGACGGCGACCCGTGCGTCGGGCCCGCCGGCCGCACCAGCGAGATCGTCGCCGTTGGCAACCTGGCACTGTGGTGGGGGCTGCTGCCGCTGCTGCCGCTGCTCCTCGGCGGCGTGGTCCGTCGTGATCGGCGGGCCGGCCTGCCGCTGACCATGCTGCTGGCCCAGTTCCTGCCGTGGCTGGTCGTCGCGCGGCCGGTGTTCTCGTTCTACGCGGTCCCGCTGGTGCCGTTCGTCGTCGTCGGTCTCGCTGTCGCCTGCGACCACCTCGACCGCCCGGCCCGGCGGCTCGGGGTGCTGGCCGGCTCCCTGGCCGGGGCGGGCCTGGCCGCCGCGGCCGCCACCGCCGCGGGCACGCTCGGCGGCAGCGGGGTCGCCACGGACCGGATCGTGATCGCCGCCTGCCTCGGCGCAGCGGTCGGCGCCGTGACCGGCACCACGTCCGACCGACGCCTCGAGGCCCGCGAGGGCGCGCCGGTGCGGTTCCGTCACGGGTCGGCGCTGGCGGTGGTCGTCGCGCTCGCCGCCGTGGTGCTGTTCGGCTACTTCGCGCCGGTCTGGTACGGCATCCCGCTCCCCGACGAGACCGTCCGTTCGCGCTGGTGGTTCGACGGCTGGATCTGAAGTCTGTCCTCCCGAACGTGGGACGCGCGGGCTGCCGAGGCGTACGCTCGACCGATGCATCGAACCCTGCGCCGCAGCACCCGTCTGGTCGCCGACACGGTCCTCGGCTACGTGCTGCTCGGCCTCGGCCTCGTCATGCTGGTCACGCCCGGGCCGGGCATCGTCGCGATGATCGCCGGCCTCGCCGTCCTCGGGCGCCACTACCGGTGGGCGCACCGTCTGCGCGGCATGGCGATGGGACGGGTGCACGACGCCGGCACCGCCGTCCGCGCACGCGTCGCCAGCCGACGCCTCGCCGGCCCCGTGACCGACGCCGAGTGCCGTCGCGACGCCGCCTGAGTCCGACGCGTCGCGTGCGGGCCTGTGCCCGCGAAACCTCAGGGGTCCCTGATGCCACCCCAGGGACGTTCCGCATACCCGCCGGTTCGGGCCGTCTCTAGCGTCACCGACGTCAACGTCGTCGGAGTGGATCGTGCCCCAGTCGGAAGTACCCGCAGCGGCGGTGGTCCCGCGTCGCGCCGTGGGGTGGTTCGCCGCCGCCGTCCTGCTCGCCTCGGCGGCCGTCCTCGTCGTCGTCCGCGCCGCCGGGCCTGACGCCATCGCCGACGTCCTCGCGGCCGTCGACCCTCGCCTGCTCCCGCTCGTCCTCGTCGTCCAACTGGCGTCGTCGGCGACGCTGACCCAGGTCTACCGCACCACCTACGCGTCCCAGGGCGGACGGCTGGGGTTCCGGGACGCCCTCACGGTCTGCCTCGGCGCCTTCAGCCTGACCCAGTTGCTCCCGGGCGGTGGGGCGGCCGGCAGCGTGTTCGTCGTGAGCCGCCTGCGCCGCCACGGCGCCGATCCGGTCCGCGCCGTGACGACCGCGGTGCTGCTCGGCCTGGTCACGATGGGCACCCTCGGGATCGGCCTGAGCCTGGCGACCGCGTTCACGGCCGTCAGCACGGGACGGCACGCCGCCTACGCCGCCGCCAGCATCGCCGTCACGACGGCCCTGCTGCTGGTGTACGCGCTCCTCCGCCGGTTGTCGGGGAGTCAGCGGCTGCGCGCTGGACTCGCGGACCGACTCGCACGTCTGCAGTGGCGCGG
Source organism: Egicoccus sp. (assembly GCA_035462025.1). Lineage (GTDB taxonomy): Bacteria > Actinomycetota > Nitriliruptoria > Nitriliruptorales > Nitriliruptoraceae > Egicoccus. The sequence goes on from DATHUR010000072.1 coordinate 5,342, forward strand.
ACGCGTCGTCGGGCCGGGCTGGGCCGCCGGCCTCCGACGTCACGGCGCGCTGCTCGAACACCCACGCAGCCTGCTGCGGCCGGCCGCATGGTCGGCCGTGAACTGGAGCCTCGACGTCGCCGTGCTCGCGCTCGTGCTGGGCGCCGTGGGGGCCGACGCGCCGTTCGTCGGTGTCCTGGTGGGGTTCGCGGTCGCCAACCTGCTCAACGGCCTGCCGTCGACGCCCGGCGGGATCGGCGTGGTCGACGCCGGCCTGGCGGGCACCCTGATCGCTTTCGGGGCCGACCCGGTGGCCACCTCGGTCGGCGTGCTCGCCTACCGGGCCACCGCGTTCTGGCTGCCGGTCCTGGTGGCCGCACCGGTCGTCGCGACCGGGCTCCACCGCACCCCGCAGCTGGTGGAGGTGGCGGCATGACCGGTCTGCTCGCGCTGCTCGGCGGACGCGAGCACGGCCCGGGCTGCGAGCCGATCGACCGCATGGTCCTCGAAGCGACCGGACGCCCCGACCCGCTGGTCGCGGTCGTGCCCCTGGCGTCGAGCCTGCGCACGCGCGCCCGCACCGTCGGTCGCGCGGTCGGCTGGTGGGACGAACTCGGTGCCACCACCGTCGTCGCCGGACCCGACCCCGAGGCCACCCGGCACCTGCTCGACCGGGCCGACATCGTGGTCCTGCCGGGCGGCGTCCCCGACCGCCTGCACGAGCGCCTGCTCGGCGGCGGCCTGGCCGCCCACCTGGTGGCGCGATGGCAGGCGGGGGTGCACCTGGTCGGCTCGTCGTCGGGGGCGATGGTGGTCGGATCGGACCGCCAGACGGTTCGTCCGCCGTTCGCGGTCCGGCCCGGCTTCGGCCTGCTGCCCAACGTCGCGGTCGCGCCCCACCACGAGTTGACCGTGCCCCGCACCGTGGCGGCCTGGCGCGCCCGAACCCACCCGCATACGGTGATCGTCGGCATCGACGAGGCGACCGGCCTGGTCGGCCGCGACGGCGACTTCCGGGTCCTCGGCGAGGGTTGTGTGACCGTCCGGCGCGGCGCGTGGGTGCGGGTCCACCGCAGCGGCGAGCGGATCGATCTCCGCCGGCTCGGCATCGTCCCCGCCGACCTCCCGGCCGCCCCGACCGAACTGGCCGGCCGCGGCGGGCCGCAGCCCGTCGCTTGAAGCCCGGACGGAGAAGCAGCCATGGCACCGATCGCGGTCACGGGCGCCACCGGCCACCTCGGCGGGGGCGTAGCACGGCAACTCCACGCGCGCGGCGTCGAGGTTCGGTTGGTCGTCCGCGACCCCGATCGCGCACCTGACCTGCCGGGCGCCGAGGTGGCCGTCGCCAGCCTCGGCGACGGCGAGGCGATGCGTCGCGCGCTGGACGGTGTCGACGCGGTCTACCTCGTGTCGGGTGAGGAGTCGGTCGACCGCCTCGAGCAGCACCGCACCGCGGTCCGGGCGGCTGCCGAGGCCGGCGTCGGCCGGATCGTCTACACCTCGTTCATCGGCGCGGCGGCGGATGCGACGTTCACGCTGGCGCGCGACCACTTCCACACCGAGCAGGCCCTGGCGGCGACGGGCGTCCCCTATGTGGCGCTGCGCAACAACCTCTACGCCGACCTGCTCCCACTGTTCGCCGGCGACGGCGCGATCCGTGGCCCCGCCGGTGACGGTCGGCTCGCCCCGGTCGCCCGCCGCGACATCGTCGACGTCTCGGTCGTCGCGCTGCTCGACCCGACCGTGGTCGGACCGATCGACGTGACCGGACCGGAACTGCTCGACCTCCATGCGGTCGCCGCGGTCGTCAGCGACGTGACCGACACACCGGTCCGCTACCTCGACGAGACCCTCGACGAGGCGTACGCATCACGGGCCGGCTACGGCGCCCCCGACTGGCAGGTCGAGGCCTGGGTCAGCACCTACCTCGCGATCGCGCGTGGCGAGCTCGCTGTGGTCAGCGACACCGTCGAACGGCTCACCGGCCACCCGGCGACGCCACTCCGCGAAGCCATCGCTGCCGGCTGACCGTCACGGGTGGTGGACCGTCCGGTCAGCGCGCGGGTTGGACGAACGGCGCCCGCTCGGCCAAGGTGTCGCACCCCCGCGGCCCCAAGGAGAGACACGTGCCAGAGGCTGAACCGACGGGCATCCGCCCCGACCGGGCCGTCGTCGACCGAATCGACGACGACCGCGCAGCCCTGCTGGTCGGGCCCGGCCGGACCCCGATCCACATCGACGTCGAGGAACTGCCACACGGCGCCGGCGTCGGTACCTGGCTGGTGCTCGACCTGCAGTCGACGCCACCACTCGCCCTGAGCATCGACCACGAACTCACGGGCGAGGGACCGAAGGACGCCGGTTGACCTGGCTGATCGCGGTCGCCGTGGCGTTCGCGTTCGTCAACGGAGTCAACGACGGCGGCGCACTGCTCTCGGTCGGGCTGTCGGTGCGCGGCCACAAGCCGTTGACGGGCCTGTTGGTCGCGGCCGCCGCCGTCGCGATCGCGCCCCTGCTGGTCGGCACCCGGGTCGCCGAGACGTTGGCCAGCCGCCTGGTGAGCTTCGACGGTGCCGAGGGCGAGCTGGCCCTCGGCGTCGCCATCGTGGCCGCCGTCGCGGTGACCTGGCTGCTCGCCGCCCGCGGGCTGCCGACCAGCCTGACGCTCGCGGTCGTCGGCGCGATCGCGGGCGCCGGCGCCGGTGGCGCCCTGCCGGTGTCCTGGGGCGTGGTGTGGACGGTCCTGGTGCTCGCCGCGGTCGCACCCGTCGCCGGTCTGGCCGTGGCATGGCTGCTGAGTCGCCTCGTGCGGGCCTGGCCGTCGAAGGTGCCGCTCAACCGTCGGGTCCGCCGCTGGCATCCCGCCGGTTTCGGCCTGCAGTGCCTCGCCTACGGGGCCAACGACGGCCAGAAGATGCTGGCGGTGCTGGCGATCGCGGCGGGCACGGCCGGGGGCAACGGCGTCCCGGTCGTCGCTTGGCAGCTGGCGACGGTCGCAGCCGCGTTCCTGCTCGGGGCGGTGGTGGGACTCCCCCGCGTCGCGCGCACGCTGTCCAGCGGCGTCGTGCCCGCCCGTCCGCACGAGAACGTGGTCACCGAGGTCGCCTCGGCCACGGTCGTGCTGGGGACGGGCGCGATGGGCTCGCCGGTGTCGATGACCCAGGCGATCACCGGCGGCCTGGTCGGCAGCGCGATCGGGCGGGGCCTCGGCAGTGTGCGCTGGCAGGCAATCGCCCGGCTGGGGATGGCGTGGCTGATCACGCTGCCGGTCGCGTTCGTCGCCGCCGCGATGGCGACAATGGCCGCGCTGGCCGTGACGGCTGGATGACGACAGCAGGAGGCAGACATGGGTGATCGACTGCGGGTGTTCGTCCGCAACCTCACCGGACGCAGCGACGGGACGCTGGTCTCGCACCTGTTGCAGCAACTCGAGGCCACCTCCCGTGCCGCGGCCCTGGCGCGCGAACTCGCCGCCGGCGACGTGGCCGCCGAGGTGGGCAGCGAACGCATGGCCGAGATCGAGAGCGAGGGCGACCAGGCGCGGAAGGACCTGATCGAACAACTGCACCGCAGCCTCGCCACGCCGATCGACCGCGAGGACCTCAACCGGCTGTCGCGGTCCGTCGACGACATCCTCGACAACCTGCGTGACCTCGCGCGCGAGTTCCACCTCTACGAGTTCACCGAGGAGCCGCTGCTGCGCGAGGGCATCGACAACCTCGACCGTGGTATCCGGGCCCTGTACGGGGCGACCGAGTGCCTGGTCGACCGCCCGGAGGACGCGGCCCGCCACGCCGCCGATTCGAAGAAGAACGACGTCCGGCGCAGCTACCAGCGGGCGATGGCCGAACTGCTCACCTCGACCGACGAGGTGGACACCCGGTTGTTGCGACGCCGGGAGTTGCTGCGACGGCTCGACATCACCGGCCTGCGTCTCGCCGAGGCGGCCGACGCCCTGGCCGACGGTGCGGTCAAACGCAGCCACTGACCGCGGTCACGTTGGTCAGCCCGAGGCGGGTGGTTCGGGTAGTTCGCCGGGCAGGCAGGCGCTGCTGACGCGGAGCTCGCCGATGCCGTCCTCGCGGTTGAGGGTCGCACCGACCTGCCAGGTGTCGTCGGCGAACAGGCCGGTGACCAGCGGCAGGACGCTGTCCTCGCGCACGACCCGCACGCTGTCGACACCGGCGTCCTCGAGCGCGACCCGGACCTGCTCGATCACGTCATCGGTGCGCTCTGCGGGAAAGGCGATCCCACGGGCGACGCTGACCAGGCTCGGCCCGTCCTCGTCGACGACCTCGTCGCACAGGCTGACCCGGTACGGGCGGACGTCGTCGCGGTCGCGAGGGTCGACGTCGAGGCGCGCGAGCAGGTCCTCGACGATCCTCTCGCCCGCTTCCAGCGCGGCCGGGAGCTCGGCGGCAGCGGCCGCTTCCTCGATGTTCGAGCCGTCCACGCCGCCCTCCGTCGTCGCGCCGGTCTCCCCACACGCCGCCAGCAACAGGGCGGCGACGAGCAGCCAGATCGGTCGTGTCCTCACCGTCGTCCCTCCCGGTAGCCGGAAACCGCTTCGTGCTGTCCGGACACCACCAACGCCAGGTTGGTCAACGACTCGTCGTCCTGGTAGTAGATCGAATGTGCCGCGAACTGGTACGGCTTCCACCGGCTGCGTTCGAGGTCACCGTCCCCGACGTCCGCACGGTAGGCGCCGAAGTCGTCACGGTCGGGATTGCGTCCGTGCATCCCGGCCAGGTCGATCGGGTCGAGATCGTGGCGCATGGCCCACACGCGCCCCGCTCCGCCGGGCAGGTCGTCGACGCTGCCGACGCCCGCACCGAAGCCAGGTCCGCCCAGGCTGATGGTGCTCGCGAGCTCGAGACCCTCCCGGTCGACCGCCCGGCCCAGTGCGGTCGCCCCGTACGAGTGCCCCAGCGCGTGGATCTCGGCGTCGCCGAGCGGCAGATTCCCGACGATCCGGGCCAGGTCATGCCCGCCCGCGTCGGCATGGGCGCTGCCGGCGGCCTGCAGCAGGCCGGGTGGCGGCGCGTAACACAGGCAGGCGATCACGGCGACGTCCTCCCCGCCCGGGACCAGCTCGAGCGTCTCGGACAGTGCGAGCCCGTGCTCGCGCGTGGACCGGTCGAAGTTGCCCGCGTCGCTGCCGGTGCCGGGGATGACGACCGCGACGTGGTCGGCGGCGTCGAGATCGCCGCGCACCACCTCGGCGACCAGCGCCGTGCCGTCGTCGAGGTCGACCTCGAGGTGGACGAAGCGACGGTCCGATGCCGCCCAGCCGGCGAGGAGATCGGCCAGTTCGTCGGCGTGGCGTGCCCGCTCGATGCGGTCTAGGACGGCGAGGAGACGTTCGGTCTCGTCCGGGTCGCGGAACGTGTCGCGGCGGAGCGGCTCGGTGTCGCGCAGTTCGGCGAGCAGCGACCCGTCGGGCGCCGCGTCGACCTGCGCGAGCACCTGCTCGTAGCGCGCGAGGTCGTCGTCGCGCTGTTCGGATGAGCGCACCGGGTTGTTGATCGAGGCGGTCAGCGCCTGCAGTTCGTCCCACACGGCCACGTCGGCCAGGTCGCGGTCGGCGAGGTCGCGCAGCGTCGCGGCCTCGACCTGCATCTGGCGGTCCACGTCCGCCTCGTGTCGGGCCGCGGGGCCGAGGTACGACGCCGGCGATGACGCGACGGTCGGCCCGTCTCCACGCCCGGCGGTGTAGTATTCGGCGTCGCCCACGACTGTGGCGGACCGGTCGCAGGTCTC
>DATHUR010000073.1:0-38995 GCA_035462025.1 Egicoccus sp.
CGTGCTCGCGCCGGCCGTCGCGCAGCACCGGCAGCGGGCCGGCGAGGCGGTCGGCGGCGGTGGCACGGAAGCCGGGTGCCAGCGCGCGCCGCCAGCCACCCCGGTCCGGGAACGCCCAGCAGACGTGGACCTCCTCGGGCGAGCGCACCGCACCGAGCGCCGTTGCGGCCAGCAGGTCGCCGACGGCCGCCCCCGCGGCGGGCACCACCGTGACCCGCGCCGCCCGTGCCGGTGCGCCGAGTTCGTCGAACGCGCGCAGCGCGACCGTCGGATCGGCGCCCGCGTCGAGGGCGTGGACGCCCTCGCGGATGGCGGCCTCGAGCCAGCCCCCGCGCACGGCCGGATCGCGGGCGGCGGCGACCACGAGGTCGGCGGCCCGGACGGTCTCGGCCCGCTCGGTGGCATCGGCACGTGCGGGCAGCACCTCGTGGCCGGCGTCGCCCAGCCCCGCGACCAGTCGTCGCCCCGTGACGCCCGTGGCGCCGACGACGACGATCGTGGCCATGCATCCACCTCGACTGACCTGCAACCGCCCGCCCGGCGGTCTCGGGACCGGCGCCGACGGCCCCGGTGATCTGCGGGAGGCTACGGCCAGCCGGCCGGAAACGTCGGACCCGTCCCGGCCCGTCGTGGATGCGTGACTCGGGACCGCCCGGATGCGAGGATGACCGTCCGCGCTTCCCCTGCGATGAGGCCGATGGTGCTGCCTTCGACCCCCGTCACGCCCCCGACCGACGGATCGGTCCTCGTGCGTGTCACGGCACGCGACCGTTCGTGGCCGCGCCGCCTGCCGCCGGTCCCCGGGGACGCGGTGCTGACGGTGACCGTCGGCCATCCCGACCTGCTCCCGGTCGCGGTCGACGACCTCGTCAGCGGGGGCTACCGCATCGCGGGCGTCGCGTCCGAGCAGCGTCCGGTCGGTCGCAACGTGGACGTGCTGGTGCCCGCCGACCTGCGCATCGCCCACCCGGACTGGTGGCAGCGGTTCGCGGGCAACGCCGAGCGGGTCTTCGACCTGCGTCTCGGGCCGGTCCTGCGCGTGCTCGCGGCCGAGATCGACATGCACCTGCGCGCGCACGCGGCCGGCTGAAGCGGTCGCGGACCGGCGGATCGCCCCGCCCGCCCCGGGACGTCACGGCCAAAGGTGCATGCTGGTGGCTACCGTGCGCTTGCACTTGCTAGCAGTAGTGCGTACACTTGCAAGCAAGAAGGCTACTCCCGCGAACACGAAAGGTGACGGTCATGGCCACCACGACCGCCAAGAAGACGGCGAAGAAGACCGCTCGCAAGAAGACCTCGACGCGCACCAGCGCCAAGCGCACGACCACCCGTACCGCCCCGAAGAAGGCGGCGCCGCTCACCGAGCGTGAGCCCAAGGTCGTGCTCGAAGACGCCGGCTACGCCGCTGCCGGGTTCGCCCACGACGTGGTCGAACTGGCCCGCACGTTGCCGACCCGCCTCGAGAAGCTGCGTGCTACCGACCGCGACGCGCTCCTGTCGCAGCTCACGACGCTGCTCGACAGCAAGGCCGCCGAGGGCCGCAAGGTCGCCGCGGACGTCAAGAAGGACACGCGCGTCAAGAAGATCCTCGAGCAGACCGGTAACACCCGCTCGCAGGTCAAGGCCGCGGTGACCTCGGTGCGCAAGACCGCCGACGTCTCGCTGGTCGCGGGTCGTAGCGCCGGCCGCAAGCAGGCCGGCAACGCCACCAGCCAGGTCAAGGCCGCCGTCACGTCGCTGCGCCGCTCGGGCGCCACGGTCGCCGACGCCGCCTCGAAGACCATCCAGAACTGACACCCGCCCAACTGGCACCCCAAACGGTGCCGCGGCCGACACCGGACCCGCTCCCGCTCCGACGACCGCGGCACCATCACGCACCGGCCCTCCCCCGACCTGGGGAGGGCCGGTGTCGTGTCCGGCCCCTCGACGTGCGCGCTCGCTAGCCTGCGACGCTCGGACACCGACCAGCACGAAGGCAGCCGCGTGAGCCTGCACGACACGATCGAAGCCGATCTGCGCACCGCCATGAAGGCCCGCGACAAGCCCCGCACCTCGGCGTTGCGCATGGCCATCGCGGCACTGAAGAACCGCGCCGTCGCCGACGGACTGGGACCGCAGGGCCGGCTCGACGACGAGGTGGTCCAGCAGGTGCTGGCCTCCGAGACGAAGCGGCGTCGCGAAGCCGCCACCGCATTCCATGACGCCGGCCGGACCGAGTCGGCCGCGTCCGAGGAGGCCGAGGCCGAGGTCTACGCGGCCTACCTGCCCCAGCAACTCGGCGACGACGAACTCGCCGCGATCGTCGACGAGACGATCGCCGAACTGGGAGCCGAGGGGCCGCAACAGATGGGCCAGGTGATGAAGGCGACCATGCCCAAGGTGCAGGGCCGCGCCGACGGTTCGCGCGTGTCGGCCATGGTCAAGCAGCGCCTGACCGCCTGAGCCGACACCGCCGGCGGGGTTGCCGACATGTCATCGAACGACGGGCCGGCGACGCCCGGTGCCGACGTCCCCGCCGACGTCGTCGCCCGGATCGAGGCGCGCCGCGACGACGCACGTGGGCACCTCGATGCCGCGGTCGACCGCCGGGAACGCGCCTACGCGGAGCTGGTCTCGTCCCCCGACCCGGTGGACCAGGCCGTGGCCCGGGTGTACCGCGACTTCCTGCTGCAGGTCGAGCAGGTCCAGCGCTCCGGCTCGGCGATGCTGCTGGCCGCCGATACGGCCGGTGCGATCGTCGTCGGACGCGTGGCGGTGTTCGACGAGGAGCGTGACCTGCTGGTCGTGCCGTGGCACGCGCCCGAGGGACAACGCCACCTGACCGCCCGCGAGCGGTTGCTGATCACCGAACGCGCCGGCGGTTCCCTCACCGTCCACCGGCTCACCGCCGAGGCGAGCGCCCTCGCCGAGCGGATCCGGCACGGGATGCGGGCGGCGGCCGGCCGCGAGGAGATGTCGGACCCGCTCGCGACCCTGACGACCGAACAGGGCGCGGCGCTCGAGGCCATCGCGGTCGCCGACGAAGAGGTCGTGCTCACCGGTCCTCCGGGCAGCGGGAAGTCGGCCATCGTCCTGGTCGAACTCGCCCGGCGGGTGCTCTCGCACCCCGAACCGCACCTGCTCCGGGTCCTGTTCGTGACCGGGACGCCGCGCCTGGCACAGCGGGCCGAGGTGCTCGGGCGCCTGCTCGGCGTGGCCTCGATCACCCCGGTTCCCCAGGCGCAGCTCCCCCGGCTGCTCGGGGCCGGCGACGACCCGGGCCCGATCGCCGGCCAACACCCCGGCGTGGACGGTGCCGATGTCCCGCTCGCCATCGAGGCGGCGTTCGCGAGCGCCCGCGCCCGCCTCGCCGAATCCGAACCGATCCCGCATCCGCTCGGGCGCGTGGCGCCGGACGAGGTCGCGGCGGTCCGCGCCTGGCGGGCCCGCGAACCGAGCACGGCCTACGCGCTGGTGGCCAGGCGCCTGCGTGAGGACCTCGTCGCCGAATACGCGCGGGTGCTGCCCGGACCGACGTCCATTGCCCGCGCCGAGGCCGCCGCCGAGCAGTTGCGTCCGGGGTTGACACCGACGGCGTTGGTCGACGCCTCGCTCGCCGGCCGCCGGCTGCCACGGCCACTGCGCCGGGCCGCCACCGCCTGCGCCCGCTCGCTGCTCGAGACCCCGCCGCGGCAGTCGGCCGCGACCTGGGACCTGGTGGTCGTCGACGAGTACCAGCGGCTCCCCGGCCTGATGCTCTGGCTCCTGCGCCGGTCGGCCGGCGAGGTGCTGCTCTCGGGCGACCCGCACCAGTCGTTCACCGACGAGGACGTCCGCGGCCACGGCGAGGTGACGGAAGTGGCATTGGCGACCAGTCTGCGGTTGCCGGCCGCCATCAGCGCCTGGATCGACACCACCTGGCGGGAACACGGTCTGCGTCCACCGGCGATCCGCAGCGCAGCCACCGGGGGCACGGTCCGGCTCGACGCCACCGCGGCGGAGCATCCGCCCGCCGACGCCCAGGTGATCGCGCCCGCGAGCCTGGCCGCCGGGCGCGAGGATTGGCTCAGCCCCCTCGACGCGCTCGGCCTCGAGTGGTCCGAGGTCGTGCTCGTCGAACCGGAACTGCTGTTGGCCGAGCACGGCCCACCCGGCCTGTTCGTCGCCGCCACGCGCGCCATCGACACCCTCACCGTCGTGCCCGGCTGAGTCACTCGTCGCGGGCGAGCATCCGTTGGCGGAAACTGCGATCGGTCGAGCGGTCCGGACACCCCAGGATGGTCGGCGAACGCAGCACGACCTCGCGCGGGTAGCTGACCTCGACCGGCCGGGTGACGCCGAGGCGTTCGACCTGCAGCGTCGCGCCGAGAAAGCGGTTGACGGCCCGCTCGGTGTAGTACTCGCAGTTGGTGAACCGGACCTGCGCCTTCAGCGTGGCCGTCCCGCCCGGCGCGATGCTCACCGGCAGGCCGTCGCCACGCACGGCCTCGACCATGCCGAGCAGTTCGGGGAACGGGTCGAAGCCGTGCACCGTCACGGGCAGCCGGCCGCGGTTGCGGACCGACAACTCGACCCGGGCGTCGCGCTCGTCGCTGTACCCGACGGCGGTCGTGCCGTTGGCGCCGTAGGCCGGCAACTCGGCGACCCGCTCGTGGCCGCGCAGCACGAGCGGCGCGGTCACCTCGAGGTCGGCGGTGGGCGTCATGGCGAGCCCGCCCCCGGCGAGCGCAAGCGCGCCGAGGCCGGCGGCGATCCGCGACAGGGGATGCAGGCGGCTCATGCCGCCCACCTCGCCCGGTGGGTGAGGCCCCCGAGCAGCAGCAGGGCGAGCCCGAGCGCCGCCATCGCGGCGCCACCGCCGGACACGGGCAGCACGTCCGCGGTGGTGACCGCCGCGGCCAGGGGTTCGACCCGGTCCGGGCCGGACCCGGCGGGCGCCTCCCCGACACCGTCGTCGGAACCATCGCCGCCATCGCCGTCGCCGAAGTCACCCGGGGCGATCCCGGCGTCGGGGTCGACCTCGACCGCCGGGAACCAGGCCGCCTCGAGGTCCTCGTCGGCCGGCGCTTCGCGCCCCTCGGGCGACGCGGGGGTGTCGAACCAGTCGCAGGCCGGCGGGTCGGGCTGGTCCTCGCGGTCGAAGGTGGCACACGGCACCAGCAGGGCGGACTTGACCGGGTCACCGGTCCGGAGCACGGAGCCGCCCGAATCGCAGTCGGGCAGGCCGCCCAGCAGGTGCTGGGGCAGCACCATCTGGTTGGACGTCGCCTCGGCGCCCTCGGGTCCGGTGTTGCCCTGCCAGCAGTTGCCCAGGCCCTGCTCGTCCCACCAGAAGTCGACGCCGTTGGGTTGGCGCAGACCATCGGGATGCCCGCCGAGCCGGTTGTCCACGAACCGGTTGCCGTTGGAGGTGTCGAACTGCGAGGACTCGAAGTCGTCGCGGATGGCCGAGGGGACCCAGAACAGCATCGCGCCGGCCCGCCAGTTGTCGGACAGGTCGTTGCCGCGCACGAAGTTGGCGTTGCCACCGGCGACGAGCACCCCGGTGCCGACCGGGACGGGGAACGCGGGGCAGACGGTGCCGGTCTCGTAGCCCCGCTCGGCCGGCGTGCCGTCACAGGCGCCGGCCTGGAGGTAGCGCTCGTAGTAGTTGACGTTGTTGCCCCGGATGCGGTTGTCCTCGAGCCAGGCGTGGTCCTGGGGCATGCCCGGGTGGTTCGGGACGAACGAGTCGGTCACGTACCCGGCGCCGTTGTAGAAGACGTCGTTGTCGTGGAAGTAGACCGAGTTGCCGGCCGAGCCGGAGAAGCCCAGCGCGTTGTGGTGGGTGCGACAGCCGGTGATCTCGACCGCCCAGCGGGTCAGCGGTCCGCCGTCGGGATCGTCGGCGTTGACGTCCGCCGCCGAGCCCGGATAGATCCCCGAGTCGCCGTTGTGGTGGGTGTCGCAGTCGGTGATGAGGCCGTGGTCGGAGGTGAAGGTCAGGATCCCGTACAGGTCGTTGTGCCGGGCGACGACGCGGTCGAGCACGTAGCCGTCGGTCTCGTGGACGTAGATCGCGTTCTCGCGGAACAGGTCGAAGGTCATGTTGCGCAGGTAGAAGCCGTCGGCGCGGTCGGCCTTGATCCCGTTGTGCTTGATCCACGAGCCGTCCGGCTTGAACCCGCCGCGCAGGACCGTGTCGGTGGGCTCCTGCCCCGTGCCCTCGATCTGCAGGTCGCACAACTGGTTGTCGCACACGATGTCGTCGTCGGGCGCAGCACCCTCGCGCCCGTCGTCGCCGGCAACCGTGACGAGGTTGATCACCTCGCCACAGCTGACGATCAGGTCGTACTCGACGACGCCGTCGTCGTAGTCCGCGGTGCAGGGTGCGTTCTCGTCCCATGACGGCTGTTCGCGGTACATGCCCGGCAGCACGTAGATGTTGGTGCCGGCCACCTCGACGGCGTCGACGGCTGCCTGCAGGTGTTCGTACGCGCACTCGGCGAGCAGGGTCTCGTTGAAGGCCCGCAGGTCCGGATCGGTGATCTGGGCGATCCGTTGCCCCGAATCCGGCTTGCAGACCACGACCACGTCGGCGGCCCCGTCGACCGTGCGATACGTGGGCACCTCGCCGTTGCCCGACGGGAACTGGCTGGCGCGCTCCTCGTGTGCCACCGCCGGACCGGCGACGACCGCGAGCGTCGCGAGGACGGCACCGACGACGAGCGCGATGCGAGGGAGACCCGACGAACGGGACCGGACCACGGGGTTCCACCTGTCTGCGGCGGTCGCCTCCCGCGACCGCTTCCTCCACACCGGGTTCGCCGTGGCCTCCCCCACTCCCTGCCCGTCGGCGCACGCCTGTGCGGTCGGCGGGCGTGTCAGCTCTAGGCTCGCGCGCCATGGACCGTCTGCGCAGCACCCTCGATCCCGCTTCCGACGCCTTCCTGGCCAACCGCGAGCACCAGCTCGCCCTGGTCGAGGACCTGCGCAGGAAGCTCGCCACGGCCGCTCTCGGCGGTTCCGACCGCTCGCGCGAGCGTCACCTCTCGCGCGGGAAGCTGCTCCCACGCGACCGGGTCGAGGCGCTGCTGGACCCGGGTACGCCGTTCCTCGAGCTGTCGCCGCTGGCGGCCGAGGGCATGTACGACGACGAGGCGCCCGGTGCCGGGATCATCACCGGCATCGGCACGATCGCGGGTACCGAGTGCGTGATCGTCGCCAACGACGCGACCGTCAAGGGCGGCACCTACTACCCGGTCACGGTCAAGAAGCACCTGCGTGCCCAGGAGGTGGCGCAGCACAACCACCTGCCCTGCGTCTACCTCGTGGACTCCGGCGGCGCGTTCCTGCCCCGCCAGGACGAGGTGTTCCCCGACCGCGACCACTTCGGCCGGATCTTCTACAACCAGGCCACCCTGTCCGGCGCGGGGCTGGCCCAGATCGCGGTCGTCATGGGCTCGTGCACCGCCGGCGGGGCCTACGTCCCGGCGATGAGCGACGAGACCATCATCGTCAAGGACCAGGGCACGATCTTCCTCGGTGGCCCCCCACTGGTGAAGGCCGCGACTGGCGAGGTGGTCAGCGCCGAGGACCTCGGAGGGGGCGACCTCCACGCCCGTACCTCGGGTGTGGTCGACCACCTCGCCGTCGACGACCGGCACGCCCTGCAACTCGCCCGCGACGCGGTCGCCAACCTCAACCGGGTGAAGCAGGTACCCGTGTCGGTCGAGGCGCCCGAGCCGCCCGCCTTCGACCCGGCCGAGTTGTACGGCGTCGTTCCCGCGGACGCCCGCCAGCCGTTCGACGTCCGCGAGGTGATCGCCCGGGTCGTCGACGGCTCCCGCTTCCACGAGTTCAAGCCGCTGTACGGCGACACCCTGGTCACCGGGTTCGCCCGCATCCACGGCTACCCGGTCGGGATCGTGGCCAACAACGGGATCCTGTTCAGCGAGTCGGCGCTCAAGGGCGCCCACTTCATCGAACTGTGCAACCAGCGCGGGATCCCGCTGGTGTTCCTGCAGAACATCACCGGCTTCATGGTCGGCCGCGAGTACGAGGCCGGCGGGATCGCCAAGGACGGCGCCAAGATGGTCACCGCGGTGGCCTGCTCGACCGTGCCGAAGCTGACGGTCGTGATCGGCGGCTCGTTCGGGGCCGGCAACTACGCCATGTGCGGGCGGGCCTACTCGCCACGCTTTCTGTGGATGTGGCCCAACGCCCGGATCAGCGTGATGGGCGGCGAGCAGGCCGCCAACGTGTTGGCGACCGTCCGCCGCGACGGCCTCGAGGCCCGCGGCGAGGACTGGTCCGCGTCGGACGAGGATGCCTTCAAGGCCCCCATCCGGGACCAGTACGAGACCCAGGGCCACCCCTACTACGCCACCGCACGGCTGTGGGACGACGGCATCATCGATCCCGCCCAGACCCGCGACGTGCTCGGGCTCGGCCTGTCAGCGGCCCTCAACGCCCCGATCGGGAAACCCAGCTACGGCGTGTTCCGCATGTGATCATCCCAGCAGCGCCTGGGCCGCGGCGCCGAGCACGACGGCACCGACCAGCAGCATCGCGACGGTCAGGCCGACCACGCGGCGACGGGCGATCACGAGCATTCCGCCGATCGCGCCGATCGACGTGCCGGCGCCCGTGACCAGGAAGGCCATCGCCGGTCCCGGGCCCATGCCGCCCTCCATCAGGCCGGCGAGCAGGGGCAGTGAGCCCTCGGTGTTGACGTAGGCGGGGATGCCGAGCAGGGCGGCTGCGAGCACGGCGGGCAGGTCGTCGCCACCGAGCCAGGTCTGCAGGACGTCGGTCGGGATCGCCTCGATGACGAGGTAGCCCAGGGCCGTGAAACCGAAGAAGTACACCGCGAGTCGCCGGCCGACGGCCGCCACCTCGCGGGCGAACTCGCGGGCATGCAGGCGCTGGCCGAGCGTGCCGACCTCATTGGCAGCGGCCGCCCCCGGCCCCTGGCTCAAGGCGCTCGCCGGGGCCGGCACGGGGGCGCAGGACGGTCCGCAGGCGGGCCGCGCCATCCGGGCCTGGTCGTCGAGCCATCCGGTCCGCTGCACCGCGGCGGTCACCAGGCCGGCGGACAGGCCGAGCACGATCGTGCCGCCGAAGAACAGCCAGGCGAACGGCCAGCCCAGCAGCGCACCCGAGAGCACGAGTTCGGAGGGTGAGGTGAGCGGTGAGGCGACCATGAACGCGACGATCGGCGCCCAGGGGGCGCTCGTGGCGATCATGCCGAGCGCGACGGCGGTCGTCCCGCACGAGCAGAACGGCGTCGCACTCGCCAACCCGACCGCACCGAGCACCGCGACCGGGGTCCGCTTGCGCAGCCAGCCCGACAGGCGCTCGGTGCCCACGTAGACGTTGAGCGCCGCAGCGGCCGCCACGGACATCAGCAGGAACGGCCAGTTCGCGGCGAACGTCCGCCAGACGTCGGCCGCCACGCGAAGCAGAAGATCGTCCATCCTCGTGTCCCAGGATCCGGCGTCGACTCATATCGACGTTCATCGATACGTAAGTAGAGCAGACGTATCGACGCCTGTCTATATGCTGCGCTGACGCGGCCGCGGCTGACTGTGTGCGGGACGGGCGGCGCTAGCGTCGTCGGCCCATCGCCACCGGGAGGAAGCCCGACGTGACCGACGCGCTGCTGATCGACCGCGACGACCGCGGGGTCGTGACCCTGACCCTCAACCGGCCCGACGTCCGCAACGCGTTCAACGCCGAGATGATGCAGGGCATCGGCGCGGCCGTGGACGACCTCGCCGGCGATCCGGACGTCCGCGCGTTGGTGCTGACCGGGGCGGGGACCGTGTTCTCGGCCGGGGCGGACCTCAACTGGATGTCGGCCATGCGCGACTACACGTTCGAGGAGAACGTGGCCGACTCGCGCGGCTTCGAGGCGATGCTGCGCGCGGTCGACGACTTCCCCGCCCCCACGCTCGCGCGGGTGAACGGCCACGCGCTCGGCGGGGCGGCCGGGCTGCTCGGGTGCGTCGACATCGCGGTCGCCGTGCGTGGCAGCCTGTTCGGCTTCACCGAGGTCCGGCTGGGCATCGCGCCGGCGATGATCTCGGCCTACGTCCAGCCCCGCATCGGGACCAGCAACGCGCGACGCTACTTCCTGACCGGCGAACGGTTCGACGCCGACCGGGCGAAGGAGATCGGCCTGGTGAGCGAGGTCTGCGACCCGGACGATCTCGACGCGACCTTCGCCCAGGTGCTCGACGGGCTGCTGGCCGCCGGCCCGGCCGCACAGCGCGAGACCAAGCGGTTGATCCGCCAGATCGACCGACTCGATCGTGACGGCTCGCGCGAGCTGCGCCTGGAATTGATCGCACGGCTGCGCGTCGCCGACGAGGGCCAGGAGGGCATGCGCGCGTTCTTCGACAAGCGCAAGCCGGCCTGGGTCCCGGCCGGCGACGCCACCCGGGACTGAGCGGACCTCAGCTCAGTACGAGCGGGATGGCCGTGAGGTGCTCCTGCGAGCCGTCGTTGGCGCTCTCGGCGAACACGTGCAGTTCGGCGAACGACTCACCGGCGGCCGCGGACAGGTCGAGGTCCTCGCGGAACTCGCCGACGCAGCCCGTGCCGCACTCGGCCGTGGTGAACCCCTCGTCGAGCAGCACGCCGTCGCCGTCGTAGAGCTCCCACTGCACGTTGGCCTCGTTCACGTTCGAGCAGCCGACGAGTTCGACGGCGGTGAGGTCGGTGACCTCCTGCTCGGCGACGGGCGCGTCGACGTCGATGAACGCCTCGCCCTCGCGGCCCTGGTCGTCGGCGCACGGGTCCGCGACGGCGGTCGGGTCGGGCGTCGGGGCGGCCGTCTCCTCATCGCCGGTGACGTCCTCGGACTCGGTCGCTTCGGGTTCCTCGGACGCCGTCTCGGTCGTCTCGGGCTCCTCGGTGACCTCTTCCTCCACCGACTCGGTCTCGGTGGGCTCGGTCAGGGCCGGGTCGTCGTCGCCACCGCAGGCCGCGAGCGTCAGGGCAGCGGCGAGCAGGACGGAGGGCAGGACGGGACGGCGCACGCGAATCTCCTCGGGGGCGGTGGAGCTCTCGTCGGCCGCATGGTGCCAGACCGCAGCGCGAGGTAGCACCCACCGCACTGCCGTGCGCGGACAGCACGACGATCGGGCGGGCGGGAACTTCGGCGGCCACTGCTACCGTCCGGCCCCGAACGAGCGGTCGGGCGACACGGGAGAAGCGATGCTGCGCCGCGTCCTGGTGGCCAACCGAGGCGAGATCGCGCGACGGGTCATGCGCACGTGCCGTGGGCTCGGCATCGAGACGGTCGCGGTCTTCAGCGACGCCGACGTGGGCGAACCCCACGTCCGCGAGGCCGACACCGCGGTGCGGATCGGCCCCGCGCCCGCCGCGCGGTCCTACCTCGACATCGACGCGGTTCTCGCCGCGGCCGCGTCCAGCGGCGCGGACGCGATCCATCCCGGCTACGGCTTCTTGTCCGAGAGCCCGGCCTTCGCCGAAGCCGTCCGCGACGCGGGCCTGGTCTTCGTCGGGCCCTCCCCCGACGTGATCCGCCTGATGGGCGACAAGGCGGCGGCCAAGCAGCACCTCGAGTCCGCCGGTGTCCCGGTCGTGCCCGGCATCCACGACGCCGACCTCGACGACGCCGCGCTCGTCGCCGCGGCCGGGGAGGTCGGCTTCCCGCTGCTGGTCAAGGCCGTCGCGGGCGGGGGCGGCAAGGGGATGCGGGCGGTCCACGACCCCGCCGAGCTGGCGGCGGCCCGCGCCGCCGCACGTCGCGAGGCCCGCACCGGGTTCGGCGACGACCGCCTCATCCTCGAACGGCTGGTGGCGCGCCCTCGTCACGTCGAGATCCAGGTGTTCGGCGATCGGCAGGGCAACGTCGTGCACCTGCTCGAGCGTGAGTGTTCCGTGCAGCGCCGCCACCAGAAGGTCGTCGAGGAAGCCCCGTCCCCCGCCCTCGACGAACGGCTCCGCGAACGCATGGGCGCCGCCGCCGTGGCCGCGGCGAAGGCCGTCGCCTACGAGGGGGCGGGCACCGTCGAGTTCCTGGTCGCCGGTGACACCCTGGACCGTGACGAACCCGAGTTCTTCTTCCTCGAGATGAACACCCGCCTGCAGGTCGAGCACCCGGTCACCGAGTTGGTCACGGGCCTGGATCTCGTCGAGTGGCAGTTGCGGGTCGCCGACGGCGAAGCGCTGGGGTTCACCCAGGACGACGTGCGCCCCGACGGGCACGCCATCGAGGTGCGCTTGTACGCCGAGGACCCGGTACGGCAGCTGCCGCAGACCGGGCCGGTCCTACGCCTCGAGGTTCCGCACGGACCCGGCATCCGCGTCGACCTGGGCATCGCCGAGGGCAGCACGGTCGGCCAGCACTACGACCCGATGCTGGGCAAGTTGATCGTGCACGCCGCCGACCGGGCCGCCGCGTGCCGACGGATCGCCGACCTCGTCGCCGGCACCGCCGTCCACGGCGTGACGACCAACCTCGACCTGTTGCACGCGATCGTCACCCACGACGCGTTCGTCGCCGGCGACCTGACCACCTCGTTCATCGACGACCACCTGCACGGCTGGTCGCCCGCACCGACCCCCGACGCCGCGGTGGCCGCGGCCGTCGCGGTGCTGACGGGCGACCGCGACGAACGGGTCCCCGGTGACCCCTTCCGACCGTGGGACACCCTCGGGCCGATGCGCCTCGGCGGTGCCGGCGGCTGGCCGGTCACGTTCGCCGACGATTTCCTCGACGACCCGGTCAGCGTCCGGGTCGTCGGCGACGGGGCCGGCCTACGGGTGACCGACGCCGGCGGTGGCGCGCTGTCCGAGCCCGGGACGGCAGCCGCGACGCTGCACCGCCACGACGGCCACACCGACGTCTGGGTGACGGCCGCAGGCACGACGCGCCGGTTGCGGGTGGTCCCACCGACCCGGCACGCCGACCCGGCCGAGTTGACCGGCGGAGCCGCGTTCGCCTCGCCCATGCCCGGTTCGGTCGTCGCGGTGGCGGTCGAAGCGGGGCAGGAGGTGGCGGCCGGTGCCACCCTGGTCGTCGTCGAGGCGATGAAGATGGAGCACCCGGTCACCGCGCCGGCCGCCGGCACCGTGACGGCGGTGCACGTGTCGGTCGGCCAGGCCGTGGAAGCCGGCGCCCCGTTGCTGGCGTTCGAACCGGCGACGGCCTGAGCAGCGACAGGAGGCGGACGTGCTACTGCCCGACCAGGTGACCATCGTCGAGGTCGGCCCACGCGACGGGTTGCAGAACGAGCCGGGCACCGTGCCGACCGACGTCAAGGTCGGGTTCATCGACCGCCTCGCCCGCACCGGCCTGCGGGTGGTCGAGGCGACCTCGTTCGTGCACCCGACGTGGGTTCCGCAACTGGCCGACGCCGCCGAGGTCCTGGCCGCGATCGATCCGGTGGAGGGCGTTCGCTACCCGGTGCTGGTGCCCAACGAGCGTGGGCTCGACCGGGCGCTCGAGTCCGGCGTCGAAGAGATCGCGGTGTTCGGCGCGGCGTCCGAGGCGTTCAGCGCCAAGAACCTCAACCGCACGATCGACGAATCGCTGGCCATGTTCCGGCCCGTCGTCGCCCGGGCGAAGGACGCCGGACTCCGCGTGCGCGGCTACGTCTCGACCGTCTGCGGCTGCCCCTACCAGGGTGACGTGCCGGTGACCGACGTGGTGCGGATGACGGTGGCGATGCTCGACCTCGGCTGCGACGAGATCTCGCTGGGCGACACGATCGGCGTTGGCACGCCGGGCCAGGTCCAGGACCTGCTCGGTGCCGTCGTCGGCGAGGCGCCCGTCGAGCGCCTCGCCGTCCACATGCACGACACGTTCGGTCAGGGCCTGGTCAACACGCTGGCGGCCTTCGAGACCGGCGTGACGATCGCGGACAGCTCGGCCGGCGGGCTCGGCGGCTGCCCGTACGCCCCCGGCGCCAAGGGCAACCTCGCCACCGAGGACCTCGTGTACGCCCTGCACGGCTCGGGTGTGACGACCGGCGTCGACCTCGAGGCGCTGGTCGACACCACGGCGTGGATGGCGGCACAACTCGGTCGCCCACCCGCGTCACGCGTCGCCGAGGCGATCCTGGCCAAGCGCACCCGCTGACGCCCCGGCGTCGAGGGCGGCGCGGCCGAGGCGGTCGAGGCCGTGGTCGAGGTCGCCGAGGTCGATCGTGATCAGCGTGCCGTCCGCGGCTGCCGCCCAGGCCCGGGCGACGTCGAGCGGATGGCCCGGGTCGTCGGGCCAGCCGACGACACCGACGGGCACCGGCAACGAGGCCACCTCGTCGAGCGACGGCGCCTCGCCGCCGTCGAGGGCCACCAGGGCCGCCGCGAGGCTGTCCGGGTCGTGGCGCGGATAGTCGGTCACCAGCGTCGCGCGCAGCCACGTCGGCATCGAGGTGTCCGCCCGGAGGCGCGCGACCATGCCGCCGATCCCCGTGGCGCGTACCTCGTCGGCGACGGCCGCGTGCGGCCCTTCGCCGGCCGACGCGCGCCCGGTCCAGGCGGGCAGGCAGGCCACGACCCCGGCGACGGCGAGCCCGTGACGGGCGACCGCCCGCACGGCCGCGTGGCCACCGAGCGAGACACCCATGATCACGGGCGCGGGCTCGTCGCCTCCGTGGGCGGAGACCACCGCGGCGAGGTCGCGGGCATGGTGGTCCAGTGTGTGTCGGGCGGGCTCGCGGACCGGATCCGACGCGCCGTGGCCGCGCTGGTCGAAGGCGACCAGGCGGCGTCCGCCGGCGAGCACCGGCCCGGCGAACGCGGCCAGCACGAACCGCGCCGACGATCCGACGCCGTGGGCGACGACCACCGCCGGCGCGCCGGCCGCCCCCACCTCGACGACCGCGAGGCCGACGCCGTCGGGAGTCGCGACACGGTGCCGCCGCTCGGCGACGTCGTGGTGCGACGTCACTGCACGCTGCCGAGCAGGTCCTGCAGGCTGCGCCGGCTCAACTCGCCGATCACGCGGCCGACCATCGTGCCCTCGGCGTCGAACACGACGGTCGTCGGCAGCACCCGCGCGCCGACCGTGAACGCCACCTGGTCGTACTCGGCGTCGCGGACCGACGGGAACGCGATGCCGAACTCGTCGACGGCGGCGCGGGCGTCCTCGGCGGCGTCGTTGGCCGCGACGCCGAGGAAGGCGATGTCGGGGTGGTCGCCGGCGGCCTGGTTGAGCAGCGGGATCTCACGCTCGCACGGCTCGCACCAACTGGCCCAGAGGTTGACCACGACGGGCCGCCCCTCGGCGTTCTCACGCGCGATCCAGCCGGCGACCTGCGACCACGTGGCGTCGTCGATGACCGTGTCGCGTGGCGGGAGGTCACCCACGACCTCGACCTCGTCGACGTCCAGGCCGATGTCGCCCGGCAGCGACGCACCGTTCTCGGGCGGCGCCTCCCCGAAGTCGGACACGCGGTCGTCACCGGTCGCGGTCAGGATCGCGACGACGGCGACCGCCACCACGACGAGGACGGCCGCGACCGGAACGACGACGCGGGTTCGCACCGCGATCAGCCGCGCGACGGGACGTCGGCGAGCACGTCGTGCGAGGCGGCCAGGAACGCCTCCACCTCGTCGGGCCTGCCGACGCTGACCCGGATCTGCTCGGCCATCCCGTACGGTGCCAGCGGGCGCACGCCGACCCCGTGCGCGGCGTAGGCGGTCACGATCGGCTCGGACGCGGTGCCGAGTTCGATCGTGAGGAAGTTGCCCAGCCCGTCGGTGAACGGCACGCCCAGTTCGCGCAGGCCCGCGGCCATGCGTGCCCGACCCTCCAGCGTGCCGTCGACGGTGCGGCGCAGGTGGTCGCCGTCGGCGAGGCTGGCGATCGCGGCGGCCTGCGACGGTGCCGCGACGTTGAAACGGGTCCGCCACGCGTCCAGGGAGGCGATCAGACCGGCGGGACCCGTCACCTGCCCGATCCGCATGCCGGCGAGCGCGTGCGCCTTCGAGAACGTGCGCAGCACGAGCAGGCGCGGGTGCTCGAGCCCGAGTTCGGCAGCGGTGGCGTAGCCGCGCTGGGAGTTCGCGAAGTGGTGATAGGCCTCGTCGAGCAGGATGGTCACGTGTTCTGGTACGGCGGCGACCAGAGCGCGCAGTTCGTCGCCGGAGAGATGGGCGCCCGTCGGGTTACCGGGGTTGTCGATCGCGACGACGCGGGTGGCGTCGGTGATCGCGGCGAGCAGGCGGTCGACATCGCGGCCGTAGCCATCGCGGTCGGCGGTGGCGGGCCCGTCGGTCTCCACCTCGACGTAGTGGGCGCCGGCGTTTCGGGCGCCGAGGCGGTAGACGACGAAGCTGCGCGCGAACGCGACGACCTCGCCCCTGTCGGCGCACTCGTGCTGCACCGCGTCCATCAACAGCGCGGCGGAGCCGGTGCCGACCGCGACCTGTTCGAGCGGCAGCCCGTCGTGGTCGGCGATCGCCTGGCGCAGCGCGACCGACTGGTCGTCGGGGTACAGGTGCGCCTCGTTCAGCACCTCCGTAGCCGCCTCGATCGCGGCCGGCGAGGGCCCGAACGGCGACTCGTTGGACGACAGGCGGACCTTCATGCCAGGCGGCGGACCGACCGCCGCTGCCGACGCGACGCCGCCCGATTCCGTGCTCATGTGGCCTCCGAGACCGAGTGCTGCGCGGACCCGCCCGAGGCTAGCCGCGGTTACAGGTGTCGCCGGTGGCGCGGAGCGAAGCGAGCACGCACGGCGCTACAGATACAACCCGGTGGCGCCGTCGCGGCGGGTCGAGCCGACCGCGTGGATGTCGCGCTCACGCACGATCAGGTAGGCCTCGCCCTCGACGTCGACCTCGATGGCGTCCTCGGGCAGGTAGAGCACCTTGTCGCCCGTGCTGACCGAGCGCACGTGTGGGCCGACACCGATCGCCTCGCCCCAGATGCCCTTGCGGTCGACCGACTTCGCGGTCGCGGGGATCAGGATGCCGGCCTTGGTCCGTCGCTCGCTGTCGTCGGGCGGCGAGACCAGGACACGGTCGCCCAGCACGGCGACGCTGCGACGGATCTCGGTCACGGGCTCGGATGCGCTCATGCCGACGAGACTACCGTCGCTCCCTCGTCTCCCCCGCCGCCGACACGCCGGACCTGTGCATGGACAGCGATTTCTCGCCGGTCGCCGACGGCGTGTTCGTCCGACGCCACGAGCGGCTGCATCTCAACACCGGACTGGTCGTGGGCGAGGACGCCTGCCTGGTCGTCGACACGTGCGAGACGCTGGCGCAGGGCATCGACCTGCGGACCGCCATCCGCCGCATCACCGACCTGCCCTGGGTCGTGGTCAACACGCACGGCCACCACGACCACGCCTTCGGCAACGCCGCCTTCACGCCGTGCGAGATCTGGGGCCACCCGGGGTGCGTCACCATGCTGACGCGGTACGGCGAGGTGCAACGCGAGGTGTTCCATCGCGCAGCCGTACAGGGCTCGGACCTCGGGCTGGCCGCCGAACTCGCCGATACACCGATCGTGGTTCCCGACCGCCCCGTGGACGCGGAGACGACCATCGACCTCGGGGGTCGCGCCGTGCATCTGCGCCACCTCGGTCGTGGCCACACCGACAACGACCTCGTCGTCGAGGTGCCCGGTCTCGCCGTCTTCGCCGGCGACCTCGTCGAGGAGGGCGACCCGCCCGCCTTCGCGGACGCGTTCCCACTGGACTGGCCCGACACGGTGGCCGGGCTCCTCGTGCTCGGCGACGACGTCCCGGTCGTCCCCGGCCATGGCGCGGTCGTCGACCGACGCTTCGTGGCCGGACAGCAGTCGCTGCTGGCGGCGGTGTCACGCATCGTCCGCGCGGCGTTCACCGAGCGGGCCGGCCCGGCCGACGCCGCCGGACGTCTCGCCTCGGACCTCGACCTGCCCACGGGGGCCGCGGAGGCCGCCGCCGAGCGGGCCTACCGGCAACTGCGCGGCGAGCCGGCCTATCCGACGCCGGCAGACATCCGCGCGCGGCTCGGGCTGGGACCCGACTCGACGCGGGGACGCAGGGAAGGGTAGCCTCACCTTGTCCGTCAACGCCCGTTTCCGAGAGGCCCCGTGATCTCGCTCGCAGCCGAGTCCACCGACGCGCACGCGGCGCTGGTCGTCGACGGCCTCCGCAAGCAGTTCGGTGGGACCGTCGCGGTCGACGGCATGGATCTCGAGGTCCCGGCCGGCAGCCTGACCGCGCTGCTCGGTCCGTCGGGCTGCGGAAAGACGACCGCCCTGCGCATGATCGCCGGCCTGCTGCGTCCCGACGGCGGCACGATCACCGTCGACGGTCGCACCGTGGCCGGCCCCGGCACCCACGTGCCTCCCGAGCAGCGCCGCATCGGCATGGTGTTCCAGGACTACGCGCTGTTCCCCCATCTGACGGTGGCCAGAAACGTCGCCTACGGGTTGACCGGTCTGGGCCGATCCGAGCGACGGCGACGGGTCGCCGAGGTGCTGGACCTGGTGGGTCTCGGGGTCTACGCCGACCGTCTGCCGGTCGCGCTGTCGGGCGGCCAGCAGCAACGCGTCGCGCTGGCCCGCGCCCTGGCGCCCGAGCCGCAACTGATACTGCTCGACGAGCCGTTCTCCAATCTCGATGCGGCGATGCGCGCCGCGGTCCGCGAGGACGTCCGGCGCATCCTGCAGGCCGCCGGCGCCACGGCGGTGTTCGTCACCCACGACCAGGAAGAGGCGCTGTCGCTGGCCGACCGCGTGGTGGTCATGGACCAGGGTCGCGTCCACCAGGTCGCCGACCCGCAGACGCTCTACACCCAGCCGGCCACCCGGTTCGTGGCCGAGTTCGTCGGTGAGGCCGACGTGCTGGTCGGTGCCCGGATCGACGAGCGCACCGTCGACACGGTCGTCGGACACCTGCCGACCGCGGCAGCCGTGACGGCGCCGACGTGTGCGGTGATGCTGCGCCCCGAGTCGCTGCTGCTGCAGCGCGACGATGCGGGCATCGGCGTGGTCACCGGCATCTCCTACTTCGGCCACGACCAACTCGTCCAGGTCCAGATCGGGGCGATGATGCTGCGCGCACGCCGCGGCCCCCACCTCGACCTGCAGCGCGGGGACCGCGTGAGCGTCCAGGTCGACGGCCCGGTCGTCACCTTCGACCACGAGGTCCGGCCCGTGGAGTTCCTCGCCTCGGCGTGACCTGCGGGTCCTCCCCACGGTGTTCTGGCAGGCTCCGGGCCGCCGATCGCGAGGGACGACCGTGAGCAACGAGGACCTGGCCCAGTACCAGACCTGGCCGTTCGAGACCGTCGGACCGGCGAAAGCGCTCGAACCTCCGGTCGAGGTGGAACCGCCGCGGCGCGGTGAAGGCGGGATCGACTGCTTCCGGTGCGAGAACCCCTACGAGCGTGCCGCCTGGCACGACGAGCGGTGGGTCCTGACCCGCTACGAGCCCAGCCCGTTCCTGGGTGTGGTCCTGCTGCAGCCACTCGTGCACATCGAGTCGATCGCCGACCTTCCCCCGGATCTCGCAGCCGAGTTCGGGCCCATGGTCGGGCGCGTGCAGCGGGCCATCGAGAGTCTCGGCGGGATCGGCCGGGTGCATGTCAACTACTGGGGCGACGGCGGCGCCCACCTGCACGTCTGGTTCTACCCGCGCCCCTACGGACAACTGCAGTTGCGCGGCACGTTCTTCCCGGTCTGGGGTTTCACGCTGCCCGACCGACCGATCGAGGAGTCCCAGGAGGCCGGCCGCCGTATCGCGGCCGCCATGGACGCCTCCGCGTGACCGCCACCGACCGCCCACGGCTGGTCCTGGTCCACGGTGCCACCAGCGGACCGTGGGTGTTCGACGCCTGGCTGCCACACCTGGCGGCCTTCGACGTGCGGGTACCCGACCTGCAGGTCGGCCTCGAGGTCGCCTCCGCCACGATGTCCGACTACGCCGACCGTGTCATGGCGGCCGCCGGTGGTGGCGGTGCCGTGCTGTGCGGGTGGAGCATGGGCGGCCTGGTCGCGATGCTGGCCGCCCTGCGTCAGCCGGTCGCCGCGCTCGTCCTGGTCGAACCGAGCCAGCCCCGACAGTTGGGCCGCGCCGATCCGTCGGTCACCCCGGTCGCGGGCACCTACGACGCCGAGTCGATGTACGGCCCCCTGCCGGCTGACACCCGACACCGGCCGGAGTCACGGTTCGCGCTGGGCGAACGCCGACGCGGCGTCGACATCCCGCTGGTCGAGTCGCCCCTGCTGGTCGTAGCGGGCAGCAGCCACCCGGTCGATCGAGGGCGCGACGTGGTCGACCACTACGGCGGCGAACTCCTCGAGTTCCCCGATCTCGACCACACCGGCCTGGTCCGGGACCCCGGGGTGGCGGTTGCGATCGCCGACTGGCTCACGACAACGACGCGCGGTCGATCCCGAGCGTGGCGATGAGATCTTCGTGGAGTTCGAACCAGACGCGGTGACAGGAGCCGACGTCGGTGCGGTCGACCCACGCGGTGTCACCGGCCTCGGCCCGTTCCAGCGCGGCTGAGAACCGGGTGTCATAGCCGCCGAAGCGGGCCAGTACGGCCTCGAGCCGGGCGACCAGCGGGCCCAGTGCACGGTCGACGGCGGCGAGTTCGCGGAGCACGCCGGCATCCCACCGGGGATCGGTGTGATCGTTGGACACGAGGCGGTCACCCGGAGCCGGCTTGACCTGCCAGTCGGTGCAGGCGCCCAACACGACGGCGTTCAACGGCACGAAGTCGCGGTGTGCGCCCCGGACGTCGGCCTCTCCGCCGACCTCGGTCAGTTCGGCGGCGAGTTGCCGCTCGTTCTCGGCGCGGCCACGCTCGGTCAGCGACCAACCCGCGGTGTCCCCGAAGGAGGTGTGGGTCGTCCATCCGCGCGCCTCGGCGTCCCGCAACGACTCCTCGGTCGCCGCGACGTCGAGGCCGAAGCGCGCCGCGATCCTCGCGGTGTCGGCGAACCCGGTGACGCGCACGCCGTGCAGGGCCAGCAGGTCAGGCTGCGAGTCGCTGCTCACAGGTCGGTGTCCTGTCGTGGCGGCGGACGGGGGGCGGGCGGTTGCCCCACGGCACCGTAGTGTTGCTGCCCGACCGTCGGCCGACCCTGGAAGCCGCGTGTCCGACAGGAGCACTGCCGTGTTGACCGGGACGCCCGGGAGCGCCGGGAAGGCGACCGGACCCGCCAGGATCGTGCGTGGTCCCGACGACTTCGCCCCCGTCCATCCCGGCGACATCCTGGTCTGTCCGTTCACGGATCCGGCATGGACGCCGTTGCTCCGCATCGTCGGCGGGGTCGTCACCGAAACGGGCGGCGCGCTCTCGCACGCCGCGATCGTCGCCCGTGAGCAGCGCATTCCCGCGGTGCTCGGCGTCACGGGCGCGACGAGCAGGATCCGCGATGGCAGCGTCGTCACCGTCGACGGCACGGCGGGCACCGTCGTCACCGTGCCCGGCCCCGGCAACTGACCACCGTCGGTGAGCGCTTGTTGCAGCGGCGGGTCAGAGGCGTTCGCGGCGGTCGCGGACCATCGTGATGGCCAGCGGCACCGAGCCGAGCAGGATCAGCGCCAGGGCGGGCAGCGACGCCCGGGCGAAGAAGGCCTCGGCGGTCGCGGACCAGACCCGGGTCGCGAGTGTGTCGTAGCCGGTCGGCGCGAGCAGCAGCGTGGCCGGCAGTTCCTTGAGGGCCGTCAGGAACACCAGCGCCCCGCCGGCCAGGGCCCCGCGGCGGGCGAGCGGCAGCGTCACACGGCGGAGCAGTTGCAGCCGTGACGATCCGAGCGTCCGGGCCGCGTCCTCGACGTTGGCGTTGATCTGCAGTAGCGATGCCCGGATGGCGCCGACGGCCTGCGGCAGGAACAGCACCACGTAGGCGAACGCCAGCATCGCCAGGGTCTGGTACAGGCTCGGGACCGTGCGGATGCCGACGTACACCAGTGCCAGCGCGACCACGATGCCGGGCAGGGCGTAGCCGGTGAAGGCGGCGCGCTCGATGAGACGGGCGAGCCGGGACCGGCTGCGCGACGCCCACACCGCGATGGGCACGGCGCACAGCACCGCCGCACCGGCGCCGAGGGCGGCCGCCAGCAGGCTGCGTCCCGCCGGACCGAGCACCGCCGCCATCGGTTCGCCGACCCGCAGGCCACGTACGAGCCAGAACACGATGACCGAGACGGGCAGCACCAACCCGGCGATCACCACGGACGAGCACAGGGCGACGGCCGGCCAGCGCCAGCGGCCGAGCGCCACGCGGCTGGGTGCGCGGCCACTGCCCCGCACGCCGAACTGGCCGCCGCGGTCACGCGCGACACGGGCCTCGAGCACCAGGAAGACGACGGTCATCGCCACCAGCAGCAGACCGAGCAGCGCCGCGGGCGCGCGGTCGAACGCGGCGCGGTACTGCAGGTACACGGCCCGGGTGAAGGTCGAGTAGCGCAGCATCGACACGGCGCCGAAGTCGCTGAGCACGTACAGCGTGACGAGCAGGCCGCCGGCCGCCGCGGCGGGACGCAACTGCGGCAGCGTGACCCGGAAGAAGGTGTGCACCGGACCGCGCCCGAGCGACCGGCTCGCCTCCTCCAGGGCCGGGTCCAGGCCGCGCAGCGCGGACTGCACGGTCAGCAGCACGTACGGGAACGTGAACAGGGTCAGCGCCGTGAACGCCGGCCAGAACCCGTACGGCGAGGGTGGCCGGAACCCGAACCACGCCTGGAGCAGCCCGCCGGGCGCCAGCGCCGCGACCAGGGCGTAGCCACCGACATAGGTCGGGATCACCAGCGGCAGCGCGGTCGCGACGGCGAAGAAGCGGCGACCGGGCAGGTCGGAGCGCACGGTCAACCACGCCAGCGGGACCCCGAGCAGCAGGCTCGCCGCCGTGACGGCCCCGGCCAGCAGCAGGGTGCGGCCGGTCAGGCGCAGGGTCTCGGCCGAGGTGAGCAGGTCGAGCGCCCGCGCCCCGGATAACTCGCTGGCCTGCAACACGAGGAACGCCGCAGGCACGAGCATGGCGGCCGCGACGAGCAGTGCCGGCACCCAGATCGCCGGATGGGTCGGCGACGCGAGGCGACGCCCACGACGCGACGGCGGGGCCGACGCCGGCTGGCCGGGCGCCATCCCCACCGGGTCGCGCCGCACGGCATCGGGCTCGGGGGTCATGGCGCCCGACGGTAGCGAAGGCGGCCCCGGCTCACGTCCACGGACCGGTTTCGGGAGCATGGCCCAGCTTTCGGATCCGAACGAGCCTGAGGGGCCGCGTCCCTCACCGGAAACCGGAGCAGGCTCCGGTTTCCGGTGAGGACGGGGAGCTACTGCAGCGCGCCGGTCTCCTGCAGCAGCGCCAGCGTGCCCTGCAGGTCGTCGAGGTCGGACAGGTCGATCGCCGGCGGGTCGAGTTCGTCGATCGAGGGGATGCCCTCGCCCTGGACACCACGTGCGGCCGGGATCTCGCGTTCGTCCGCGTGCGAGCCGAAGTAGCTCTGCACCTCGTCGCTGAGCATGTAGGCCACGAACTGCTCGGCCGCGTCGGGCTGGTCGCTCGACGCGAGGACCCCGACGCCGGAGACGTTCACGAGGCCGCCGATGTCACCCGAGAGGTACTTGTTCGCGACCGGGAAGTCGGGATCCTCGGCCAGGAAGCGCAGCAGGTAGTAGTGGTTGACCAGGGCGATGTCCACCTCGCCACGACCGACGGCCTCGACCTGCGAGGAGTTGTTCTCGAACACCTGGACGTCGTTGGCGATCATGCCCTCGAGCCACTCGCGGGTGGCGTCATCACCCTCGGTCACCCGCATGGCCGTGACGAACGACTGGAACGAACCGTTCGTCGGCGCCCAGCTCACGCGGCCGGCCCACGCCGGGTCGGTGAGATCGAAGACCGAGTCGGGCACCTCGTCCTCGGACATCGTCTGTGTGTTGTAGGCCATGACGCGTACGCGGCCCGTGACCCCGACCCACTCCCCGCTGTCGGACGCGAAGGCCGGGTCGACCTTGCCCAGCACGTCGTCGGGAAGGGCGGCGAACAGACCCTCGGACTGCAGCGCGCCGAGCGCGCCCGCGTCCTGGGCGTAGTAGACGTCGGCCGGCGACGCCTCACCCTCGTTGATGATCTGTGCGGCCAGTTCGGCGGTGTCGCCGTAGCGGACCTCGACCTCGATGCCGCTCTCGTCGGTGAAGCCGTCGATGATCTCGGCGACGAGTTCCTCGCTGCGACCCGAGTAGACGGTCAGCGCACCCTCGGCGTCGGCGGTGGCCTCGCCGCCCTCGGTCGTGTCCTCAGCCGGCTCCGAGGCATCCCCGGTGGCTTCTTCGGTGGGATCGGCCGATTCCTCGGCCTCGGGCTCGGCGTCGCCACCACAGGCGGCGGCGAGCAGGGCGACGGCGGCGATCAGGGCCGCAGCGCGGCGGGAGGTTCGCACGGATCTACCTCGACACGGTCGGTTGTCGGACGGGACCGGCCGGGCAGGCGCCCGGCCGGAGAGCAGTAAGGTAAGCCTTAGCTCAGATGTCTGCAAACCGTGTCATGCCCGCCGGGCGACGGCCTCGCGCCGCGCGGCCGCCACGGCCAGCAGCCCGAAGGCGAGGAAGCAGCCGAGCATCCAGGCGAGGTGCACGCCGGTCCCCCGCGGGGCGAAGCCGACGAACGCCTCGACGTCGAGGTCGCTGGCCACCTGCTGCCACGCGAGTTGGCCGTAGTGGTAGGTCGGCAGGTAGGGCGCGATGCGCTGGAGGAAGTCGGGCAACTGCTCGAGCGGGAAGAAGAACCCGGAGCAGAACGACAGCGGCAGGAACACCAGGTTGGCGATCATCGACGCCGCCTTGGGACGGACGAGGTAGGCCAGCGCGAACCCGATCGTGGAGAACGTCAGCACGCCCGCCAGCAGCGTCGCGGTGACGCGGACCCAGGACGAGACCGGCAGGTCGACGCCGCCCGCGAGCGTGGCGACCATGGCGATCGCGATCACGATGAGCAGGCTGTGCCCCAGCGCCATCACGGTCTTGCCGGCCAGGTGGATCCCCTCGGGCAGCGGGGTCGCCCGCAGCGTGCGGGTCCAGCCGCGGCCCCGTTCCTTGGCCAGGTCGTCGCCGAACGTGAAGATCGACAGCGACACGATGCCGTACGCGGAGAACGACACGGCCATCATCGCGCCGACACTCGTGCCGTCGGGCAGCACCTGGTCCGCGACGGGCAACCCGAACATCGCGTAGAGGATGACGGGGATCGCCAGGGCACCACCGACGAAGTCCGCTGCCCGCAGCGTCGAGGCGAACTCGACCTGGACCTGGCGGAGGAAGGCGCGCATCAGCAGCCGCGAACGGCTCGGTGCGGGCGCGAGCGTGGTCGTCGTCATCGTGTCACCTCGGCGGGCTCGGTCGCGGTGGGGTGGTCGGTGGTCAGGTGCAGGAACGCCTGCTCGAGTTCGGCGTCGACGATGGTCAGGTCGTCGACGCGCCAGCCGTCGCGCACGAGCCCGTGGATGACGAGTTCTGGCCGGTCGCCGCGGATCACCAGGCGCGCCGCCTCCCCCTCGTCGGACTCGACGGCGACCTGGTCGACGCCGGGTAGGCCGGCGACCCGGTCGGGTGTCGCGTCGGTGATGACGGTCATGACCTTGCCGGCCACCAGCGCCTTCAACTCGCGTGGCGTCGCGTCGGCGAGCACGCGCCCGTGACCGAGCACGACGACGCGTTCGGCGACCGTGTCGGCCTCGACGAGGTCGTGGGTCGCGAAGACGAGGGTGGTGCCTGCGGCCACGGCGATCTCGGCCTGGGCCCAGAAGGCGCGCTTGGACGCGACGTCCATCGCGGCCGTCGGCTCGTCGAGCACGAGCAGGTCCGGCTGACCGACGATCGCCATGGCCAGCAACAGCCGCTGGCGCTCGCCCCCGGACAGGGCGGTGACGGTGCGGCCGGCGCGGTCGGTCAGGGCGGTGCGCCGCAGGATCTCGTCGACGGGGGCCGGGTGCGGGTAGGCGGCACCCATCAACGCGACCAGTTCGCGGACCGTCACCTGTTCGGGCAGGCCGGCCCCCTGCAGCATCGCCCCCGTGCGCAACCGGTTGGCACGCGAACCGGGCCGGTCGCCGAGAGTCCGGACCGCACCTTCACTGGGGCGGGCCAGGCCGAGGACGAGTTCGAACAGGGTGGTCTTGCCGGCGCCGTTGGGACCGAGGACCGCCACGATCTCGCCCGGCTCGATCCGCAGATCCACGCCGGCGAGCGCCTCGACGTCGCCGTACCGCTTCCGGGCGGCCGCCAGTTCGATGACCGGTGCCATGTCGCTGCTCCTGCTTCTGCCGGTGGCACCGCGGACGGGTGCCTTCGTCGACGACGCTACGGACGCCGGGGACCATCCACCTGTGCCGCCCGTCACGACCTCGGGCATGACTTGTGGCACTCCCCCGTCCACCGGGCCGGACGTACGCTGCCGCCGTGGACGACCGACAGCTCGAACGGATCTCGATCGCGACCGGCCTGGTCGCCTACCTCGCCGTCGGTGTGCCCGTCGCGGTCGAGCAGGCGTTCGGGCCCGGCGAGTTCGTCGGCGACCACCCGTGGTGGTTCTGGGGCGCGTTCCTCGTCCACGGGGTCGTGCTCCTGGGTTACGACCTGTTCCCGGAACGACCACGGCGGATCGACGTCCGCATCAGGCTGGGTGCCCAGGTGGTCGCGGGCCTGGCCGTGTTCGCGCTTGCGCCCGAGTTCGGCTTCACCTCGGTGCTGCTCGTGATCACGGCCGCCAGCGCCGCGTACATCCTCACGCCCGCAATGGCCCTGGCGGTCGTCGCCGTCCAGACCGCGGTCGTCGCCGGCGTCCTCACCGTCGTCGGCATGGACCTGACGAACGTGCTGTTGCCGACCCTCGTCTTCGGCAGCTTCCAGGCCTTCGCCGCCCTGGTCGTCGTCGGTCAGATGCGTGAACAGGAGGCCCGGGCACGGCTGGCCGAGGTCAACGCCGAGTTGCAGGCCGCGACTGCGCTGCTCGCGGCCAACTCGCGCAACGAGGAGCGCCTGCGCATCGCCCGCGACCTGCACGACCTGGTCGGTCACCAGTTGACGGCGCTCGCGCTCAACCTCGAGGTCGCCACCCACCGTCGCGGGGACGCCCAGCAGGCCGCCGTCGAACGGGCGAGGGCGACAGCCAAGGACCTGCTCGCGGCCGTGCGCGAGGCCGTCGGCGACCTGCGGCACCCGCTCCCGAGCGTGCGCACCGCCGTGGACGCCATCGCGGCCCAGGTCCCCCGTCCGCAGGTGCACGTCGAAGTCGACGACCACCTGGCGGTGGACACGGAGCGGGCCGCCGCGCTGGTGCGCTGCGTGCAGGAGATCGTGACCAACGCCGTGCGTCACAGCGACGCGCAGCACCTGTGGTTGCGGATCGTGCAGGACGCTGCCGGTGTCCTGCACGTGACGGCGCACGACGACGGCCGCGGCACCGCCGCGATCGTCGCCGGCAACGGGCTGACCGGGATGCGCGAGCGGCTGACCCAACTCGGCGGCGACCTGAGCTACGACTCGACGCCGGGCGACGGGTTCTCGCTCGCGGCGTGGCTGCCGGCCACGGCGGCGACGTGAGCGCCGACGGTCGCGACGTGATCCGCGTCTGCGTGGTCGACGACCAGACCCTGGTCCGCCAGGGGCTGCGGCAGCTGCTCGAGCTGGCCGAGGACATCGAGGTGGTGGCCGAGGCCGCCGACGGTGACGAAGCGCTGGCCGCCATCGCCGACCACGACCCGGACGTGGTGCTGCTCGACCTGCAGATGCCGGGACGGGACGGCATCGCCACGCTGACCGAACTGGCCACACGCGACAGTCCACCGCCCGTGCTGGTGCTGACCACCTTCGACGACGACGAACTGGTGCTCAAGGCGCTGCGAGCCGGGGCACGCGGCTACCTGCTCAAGGACGTCACCCTCGAGCAGTTGGTCGAGGCCGTGCACACCCTGGCCGCGGGCGGGAACCTGGTCCAGCCCGCGGTCACCGAACGGCTCGTGCAGGCGCTGATCTCACCGCGCTCGACCGCGGCCGCACCGGCCCAGCGGCTGCAACGGCACGAGCCGCTCACCGACCGCGAACTCGAGATCCTGCGGCTGCTGGCCGGCGGGTACGCCAACCGTGAGATCGCCGACGTGCTCCACCTGGCGCCGGGGACCGTGAAGAACCACGTCTCGAGCATCCTGCTCAAGCTCGGTGTGCGCGACCGCACCCGCGCCGTGCTGCGCGCCCTCGACCTCGGCCTGCTCACGGATTCCTCGTCCGGCTGAGCCCGTCGACCGGCACGGGACCCCGGATACGCTGTCACGAGGTGGTGGAGGAGGCGTCGATGCCGCGGACGGGACCACCGGCCTACGCCTGGGACTGGTTCGCACGACAGCGGCTGCTGTGGCGCGAGGTCCGCTCGCGGCTCGCCGCGACCCCCGACCAGGCGGCATCGGTGCGCTACACCGCCGTCGAGACCCGCACCGACGTGGTCCCGATGCTGCGCGCCGACTATCCGCGCGACCCGCACGTGCGCGCCGTGGTCGACCAGGTCGTCGCCGAGTTCGCCTTCCTCGGACGCACCGACGGCCGCTTCGAGGATCTCGGCCTGCGCAACGCCCCGCGCGGCCTGCGCTGGTGGTGGTCGGCGCTGACCGGCGAGGAACCGGACGCCCATCCGGCCCCCGCCGCCGCAGCCGAACCGATGCAACTCGACCTCGACGAGGTCCTGGGTGGCTACGGCGATTGAGTCCGCTGCCGGCCGCCCGCTCCGTCGTGCAGCGCCAGTTGCGCCGCCTGTTCGGGCCGCCGTCGTTCGACCCGGCATCGGGCGCTGGCGACCCGGGGATGTGCGGACCGGGCTCGGCGTCGTGGCCGATCATCGGCGAGCCGGCCGCCATCGCCGGCGGACTGCGTGCCCTGCTCCTGCAGGTCGCCCATCCCCTTGCCATGGCCGGCGTCGCCGACCACTCGGCCTTCCGAACCGACCCGCTGGGACGATTGCACCGGACGTCGGCCTACGTGACCGCATCGACGTTCGGCTCGACACCCGAGGCGTTGCGCGTGGCCCAGCAGGTCAGGCGCGTGCACCCGCACGTGCGCGGCACGGCCCCCGACGGCCGGGACTACCGGGCCGACGACCCGCGTCTTCTCACCTGGGTCGGCGTGGCGCTCACCGCGTCGTTCCTGGCCGCGCACGACGCCTGGGCGCCGCAGCCGCTCACGCCGACCGACCGGGACCGGTTCGTCGTCGAGCAGTCCCGGATCTCGGCGCTGCTCGACCCGCGGGTCGACGTCGACGGGTTGCTGGTCGACCCGACCGCACAGGCCGAGCTGCGGGCAGGACGCGTGGCGCTGCCGATGCTCGACGAGGGTGTGTTGCCGCGCGACGCCGCCGAACTCGACGCCGTGCTCGACGACTTCGCGCCTGAGCTCGGCGTCAACGACCAGGGCCGGGCGGCGTTGAGGTTCCTGCGCTGGCCGCCATTGCCCCTGGCGGTCCGCGGTGCCTACCTGGTCCTCTACGCCGGCGCGATCGGTTCGCTGCAACCTCGCGAACGACGGGCGCTCGAGCTCGACCTGCCCCGGTCCGCGGCCCACGGCGCGGTGCTCCAAGCGGGCCTGCTGCTGAAGGGGATGCGTGCGGCGACCGGCGTCTCGCCGAACGTGGCCGCCGCCCGGGCGCGGGCCCGGTCCGACCCCCCGACGTGACCGTCAGCCGCGCGACGTCGACTCGACCATCGCAAGACCGGCGCGAACGGGCGCGATGACCGAGGCCATCTCGCCAGCGACGACCATGGGTGTGCCGACGTCCATCGGCGCCACCGCGAGCAGCCGGTACTTCCACTCGGTCAGCTTGTCACGCAACACCGCGAGGTTGCGCTCGAGGAAGTCGGCTGCATGCGCCTCCGCCGGCCCCTCGACCCAGGCCGGAGCGTGCTGGGCTGTGGAGTCGCGCATCCGCTCGGCCGATCCGAGCGTCGCCGCGACCCCGTCCAGCATGGCGACGCACGACGTGGCCATCCCCTGCCACGCCCCGTAGTTCTCGATGGACGTGAGCATGCCGATCCCGCCCATGATCTGGTTCCGGACCGTCTCGATCTGGCCGAGCGCCGCGACGATCAGGCCGTGCGGACCACCCTGGTGCATCGTTCGCAGCGACTGTGCGAGCTCCGGACCCGGACCGGGCGTGGAGACGTCGAAGGCCTCGGCGGTCGCGGCGTTGCCGGCCGTCTGCTGCAGCCCGAGGACGGCCGACTCGGGCGTCGACGTCCCGCCAACTCCCTGCTGCTGGATCGGCCCACCCCGGGTCCCGGTTGCACCCTTGCGCTTGCCCACTGCCTCGAACGCCACCACGACCCCTTCGCCCGACTTCCCCACGGCCCCGCCGACGCCACCCTAGTTGCGGCCGACCCCGGCTCCCGCCCTAGGGCGAGGCAACGTCGGCGACGATGACCCGAGGGGTAACGGTCGAGCGGCCGGGGGCGGGCTAGCGTCGTCGCCGATCCGCCGGGAGAGACGTGATGCACACCGCGATCCGAACCTGTCCGCTGTGCGAGGCGACGTGTGGGCTGCGCCTCACCGTCGACGGCGACCGCGTCACCCACGTCGAAGGGGATGCCGACGACGTGCTCAGCCGCGGCTACCTGTGCCCCAAAGGCGCGCTGATCGGCGAACTGCACGCCGACCCCGACCGCCTGCGCCGGCCACGCGTCCGCCGCGACGGCCGGCTGATCGAGGCCGACTGGGACGAGGCCTTCGCGATGGTCGCCGACCGGCTCGCCCCCATCGTCGCCCAGCACGGCCCTGACAGCGTGGGCGTCTACCTCGGCAATCCCAACGTCCACAACCTCGCCGGCCAGCTCTACGTGCGCCCGCTGCTGAAGGCGCTGCGCACGAAGAACATCTTCAGCGCGTCCAGCGTCGACCAGCTGCCGAAGCACTTCTCGGCGGGCGCGATGTTCGGCGATCCGCTGGCCATCCCGGTGCCCGACATCGACCGCACCGACCTGCTGGTCGTGCTCGGCGGCAACCCGCGGGTGTCCAACGGTTCGTTGTGGACCGTGCCCGACCTGCCGGGCCGGCTGCGTGACCTGCGCGACCGCGGCGGCCGTCTCGTCGTGGTCGACCCGCGCCGCACGCGCACCGCGGCCAAGGCCGACCTGCACCTGT
The DNA here is from genome assembly GCA_035462025.1 of Egicoccus sp. Classification (GTDB taxonomy): domain Bacteria; phylum Actinomycetota; class Nitriliruptoria; order Nitriliruptorales; family Nitriliruptoraceae; genus Egicoccus. The sequence continues at coordinate 31,075 of DATHUR010000073.1, forward strand.
CGATCCGACCCGGCACCGACGCGCTGCTGCTCGCCGCGGTGGCGACCACCCTGCTCACCGACGGGATCGCCGATCCGGGCGACCATCTGCGCGACCACCTCGAAGGCATCGAGGTCGTCCGGGACTGGCTGGCGCCGTTCACCCCCGACGCGGTCGCCGACCGCTGCGGGATCGACGCCGCCACCATCCGCCGGCTCGCACACGACCTCGCGACGACGGAACGCGCCTGCCTGTACGGCCGGCTCGGCACCACCACCGTCCGGCACGGGTCCGTCGCGAGCTGGCTCGTCGACGTCGTCAACGTCCTGGCCGGCAACCTCGACCGGCCCGGCGGGATGATGTTCCCCCACCCGGCCCACCACCGTTTCCCGCGCCGACCGTTCACCGCCGGCCGGTGGCACAGCCGCGTCCGCGGCCTGCCCGAAGTCATCGGCGAACTGCCCGTCGCGACCCTGGCCGACGAGATCGCGACCCCCGGGGACGGACAGATCAAGGCGTTGTTCGTCCTGGCCGGCAACCCGGTCATCTCCACACCCGACGGCGACCGGCTCGACGCCGCCCTGGACGGGCTGGACCTGCTGGTCAGCGTCGACCCGTACGTGACGGCGACGTCGCGGCGGGCGGACGTGATCCTGCCGCCGCCATCGGCGCTCGAGCGCAGCCACTACGACCTCGCCTTCACCGGGTTCACGGTCCGCAACGTCGCCAACTACTCCCCCGCGACGATGGACGTCCCGGCCGACCAACTCGACGAGTCCCGGATCCTCCTCGTGCTGGCAGCCATCGCCCTGGGCCAGCGGCCGCCGCTCGACCTCGACGGCGCGGACGCGTTCGTCGCCCGGATGCTGGCCGACCAGATCGTCGCCGATCCGACCGCCCGCGTGGCCGAGCGGGACACCGACGCGGTCCTGCGGGCCGTCGGCGACCGGTCCGGCCCGGAACGACTGCTCGACCTGCTGCTGCGCGCCGGTCCCTACGGCGACGGGTTCGGCAGCCACGCCGACGATCTGACCCTCGCCGCGCTCGAGGACGCGCCGCACGGCATCGACCTCGGCCCCCTGCGGCCGCGCGTACCGGACAACCTCGCGACCGCGTCGGGACGCATCGAACTCGCGTCCGAGCTGATGCTGCCGGGGGTCGAGGCGCTCGTCGCCGAACTCGACCGTCCGGCCGACGGGGACGGGCTCGTGCTGATCGGCCGTCGCCACCTGCGGACCAACAACTCGTGGTCCCACAACGTCGCCGGCCTGCGCGGCGGACCGCTGTGCACCCTGCAGATCCATCCTGACGACGCCGGTCGTTTCGGTCTGACGGACGGCGCGACGGCGACGGTCCGGTCACGGGTCGGTGCGGTCGAGGTGACCGTCGAGGTCACCGACGACCTGCGGCCCGGTGTGGTCAGCCTGCCGCACGGGTTCGGCCACGACCTCGAGGGCGTGGAGCTCGGGGTCGCGCGCCGTTCGGCTGGTGTCAACAGCAACCGCCTGACCGACCCCGCCGACCTCGACGTGCTCAGCGGTACGGCCGTGCTCAACGGGATCCCGGTCGAGGTCGTCCCCGCCGGGGTCGATGCCGACGCAGGCGCGGCACCGGTCGGCGCGAGGTCGTGAGCCCGGACGACGACGGGCTGGCCGTCCCCGCCGAGGTCGACGCGCTGGTGGTCGGCGGCGGTCCCGCCGGGTCGGCCGCCGCGACGTGGCTCGGCCGCTACCGCCGTCGCACCCTGCTGGTGGATGCCGGCGAGCCGCGCAACCGCTCGGTCGAGCAGGTCAACGGCGTCCCGGGGCTCGACCCGATCGCGCCCGACGTGCTCACCGAGCAGTTCCGCCGTGGTCTGGCCCGCTATCCGCACGTGACCCGCATCGACGGGCGCGTGACCACGATCGAACGGCACGACCGCGGCGACGGCGACGGCGACGGCGACTTCGTGGCCACCCTCGAGGACGGCACCACGATCACCGCGCGGCGGGTCGTGCTGGCCACGGGCGTGCGTGACCGGTTCCCCGACATCGGCCGGTTCGACGTGCACTACGGAGCCGACGTGTTCCACTGCCCGAGCTGCGAGGGGTTCGACGCCCGGGACAAGGACGTCGTCGTGCTGGGTTGGGGGCCCCACATCCCCGCCTTCGGCTCGGAACTGTTCGACTGGGCGCGCTCGGTCACCATCGTGACCGACGGGCCGGCGCCGCAGGTCTCGGGCGAGCAACTCGATGCCTGCCGCGACCTCGGCATGGAGTTCGTGACCGACGATCCGGCACAGGAACTGCTCGGTGAACGCGGTGCGATGCAGGGCCTCCGGCTGGCCAGTGGGCGCGTCCTGCCGGCCGGGATCGCGTTCTTCTCGATCGGCCACGACGCCAACGTCGGCCTCGCCACCGCGCTCGGGTGTGACCTCGACCACGACGGTGTGGTCGTCGTCGACGACGAGGCGAAGACGACGGTCGACGGGGTCTATGCCTGCGGCGATGTCACCCCCGGCATGCAACTGGTCGCGGTGGCCCTGGGCAAGGGCACCACCGCCGGCGTGGCGTGCGCGAAGTCCCTGCACGGACACGACACCTCGCCGCAGTCGCCGGACCCCGCGCCCGACACCGCAGCGCTCGAGCCGGGCGACGAGCCACCCGACGTCACCCCACGCCACTGATCCGGCGCATCGCAGCCGCCCGCGCTGCCACGACCCTCTGCATGGGACGGGACACCTGCCCCGGGTCCCTCGTCTCGACGCGACGCACGCTGACGGCGTCGAGAAGAGGTCGTGAACGTCATGTCGGGGCGGTGTCGACGATGAGGCCGGGCACCGAGTACGCCGTCCACGATCTCGAGGAGGTGGCGCCACGCTGGCGCGACCTGTGCCGGGAGTCCGGCGCCGCCCCCTTTCACTGGCCGGACTGGTACCAACGCTGGGCGCAGGCGTTCGCCGCCGATCCGATCCGGGTGATCGCGGCCCATCGGGGCGGACACCTCATCGGTGTCCTTCCGCTGGTCGATCGACGCGGGGCGCTCCGGTCGCCGGTGAACGGTCACACGCCCTACTTCGGCCCGGTCGTCCACGGGGACGAGGCGCTCGCGCCCCTGCTCGACGGACTCATCGCCGTCGCCAGGAAAGGGTTCGTGCTGCAACGTGTGCCGATGACCGACCTGCAGCATGCAGCGTGGGACGCAGGGCTGTCCGGTGCGACGCGGCACCGCCGGATCGTGCCCGAGGGCGCATCCCAGATCACGGACGTTCGCGGCACCTGGGAGGACTTCCTCGCGAGCCGAAGCCCGTCCCGTCGACGCGAACTGCGGCGCGCGCACAAGCGGGTCGGTCGTGGCGGCGCAGTCGCGATCGAGGTTCACCGTGGCCGGGACGCCCTCGACCTGCTGGGGCCCTGCTTCACGCTCGAGGCCGCCGGCTGGAAGGGGCGCGAGGGAACGGCGATCGCGAACCTGTCGGCCACCCACCGCTTCTACCGCCAGTTCGGCGCGTGGGCCGCCGACCACGGATGGCTTCGCGTGACCACACTCCGGGTGGACGGGCGGCTGGCCGCCTTCTCCCTCGACATCCAGCACGGCGGCGTGCTGTATCTGCTCAAGACCGCCTATGCCGAGGATCTGGCGGCGCTCGGTCCGGGCACGGCACTGTCGCACGCCCTGATTCGCGAGGCGTTCGCGACCGACGAGTTGCACCGCCTCGAGTGGCTCGGCGACGACGAGAGCAAGCGTGCCCTCGGCAACGGCCAGGTCCCGGTCCACCAGGTGATCGCGTCGCCACCGGGGTGGACCGGCCTTTTGCGCTACGCAGCCCGCATCGGTGTCGAGCGCGCGGAGGACCTTGCGCGCCGCTCGATGCCGCCGCGGTTACGGGCTCGGCTCCGCGCCACACGCGCCCGACTCGGGGACCGGGCCGACCGCGTCGAGGACGTCCGACGGTGACACCTGTCCCTGGCCGGACCCGGCCGTGCGGCGCACGCTGCGGGGCGCGAGGGATCGAGGACAACCGATGACAAGCCAGCCCGTACGCTCCTGCCCCGGTGCGGTCGTGATGGGCGACCTCGACCTGGTGGCGCCGCTGGCGCTGGCCGGGATCCCGGTCACGGTCGTGGCGGCACGGGACGACCCGGTGCGCTTCTCGCGGCGTCGTCTGCGGCGCATCGAGGACAACCGGCCCGACACCGACCGGCTGGTGTCCCGACTCCGCGCCCATGCGCGGGCCCAGGACCGCCCTCCAGTGCTGTTCTACGAGAGCGACGAGGATCTCGCCTTCATCCTCGGCCACCTCGATGCCCTCCGCAGCGACTTCCGCTTCGTCCTCGGCGAGCCGGAGCTGGTGGGCATCCTGATGGACAAGGCCCGTTTCCAGCAGCACGCGGAGCAGCTCGGGCTCCCCGTACCCCCGGCGATCACGATCGACACTGCCACCGCGACCGCCGACCTGCCCTCGCCCACCTTCCCGGGCATCGTGAAGCCGATGGGCCTCGGCCGCGGATGGGTGCCCGGATCCACGTTCGAAGGCGCCAAGGCCCGACTCGTGCGCGACCGCGCCGAGTTGGTCGAAACGCTGCAGCAGGCCGCTCCCCATCATCGCCAGTTGCTGTTCCAGCAGTTCGTCCCCGGCCCCGAGACGCGTATCGAGAGCTACCACGCCTACGTCGACACGGAAGGTGTCGTCGTCGCGGAGTTCACCGGGCGCAAGATCCGCACCCACCCGTCGGCCTTCGGTTTCACGACGGCGTTGACGACCACGGACGCCCCCGACGTGCGGACCCTGGGCCGCACGGTGATGGCCACACTCGGCCTGTGTGGGGTGGCGAAGCTGGACTTCAAGCGCGACGAGGCGGGACGGCTGTGGCTGCTGGAGGTCAACCCCCGGTTCAATCTCTGGCACCACGTCGGCGCCGTCGCCGGCTGCAACCTGCCGGCCCTGGTGTACGCCGATCTCACGGGTGCGCCCCGGCCGCAGGTGAGCACCGCACGTGCCGGTGCCACCTGGTGCTGGCTGCCACGCGATGCGCTGGTGGCCAGGACCGCGGCCGAGTCGCGGGCCGCCTACCTACGCTGGTTGCGTGGTTGTGATGCGTTCGCCGGGGCAGTGCCAACCGATCCATGGCCGTTCGTGCGCGGCCGCCTGTGGCCGCTGGTGCGTGACCACGCCCGACCCAGCGCGGGCGGCCGCGCACCGGTGACGGTGGACCGCGTGGCGGCCGGACACTGACATGCGCATCGCGGTGCTCGCCGACGTCCACGCCAACCGGCCCGCCCTCGTGTCGGTGCTGCGCGACGTCGACGAGCACGACACGGACGCACTCGTCGTCGCCGGTGACCTGGTCGGGTACGGCCCTCACCCCGATGCCTGCGTCGCCATGCTCGCCGAGCGCGGCGCCATCGGTGTCGCCGGCAACCATGACCTGCGGGTGCTCGATCGTCTCCCACCGGCGGGGTTCTCCCCGATCGCGCTGCGCAGTCTCGAGCGCACCGCGGCCAATCTCGGTGCCGACACCCGCGCGTTCCTCGATGCCCTCCCCCTGGCCCGGACCATCGCCGGACTGGCCCTCGCACACGGCAGCCCGGACGACCCCCAGGAGTACGTGACCGACCCGGACCGCGGACGACAGATCCTGGCCGACCTGCCGCGGCGCGCGCCGGACACCTGGTTGCAGGTGCTGGGGCACACGCACCTGCCGTGGCTGGTGACGGTGGCGGAGGCACCGGGGACGTTGGGCACCGCCCTGGTGAACCCGGGCGCCGTCGGACAATCCCGGCTCCGCGAGCGGCGGCCCCTGGCGCGCTACGTGGTCGTCGACGACGTGACGCGCGAGATCGAGTTCCGTGCCGTCGCGTACGACCGACGGACCACCAAGGTGGACCTGCGACGGTTGGGGCTGCCGTCCAGTTGTGTTCACTGTCCACCGCGGCGGCTGAGGCGGCTGCGACGTGTGGCACGTCGCGGCATCGACGCCCTGACCGGGATCGCCTGATCGTCGCCGGACGGCAGGCCACCGGGCCGCTGCGGCGCCGCGGCCTCGAGAGTTCCCGACGTGCCCTCGGACGCGGATGCGGTGCGCGGTTCGCGCGCACGCGCAAGTTGGTCCGGAGTTGTCCACCGTGCCGGGGACATATGTCCCGGGTGACGATCGCGAAGCGGACCCCGGTACAACGCCAATCCATCACCAACCGAAACACGGGCTCCGGGGTGGGCGTGGTTGGAGGCACGGCGGATGTGGGCAAGCATCCGCCCGCTCTCCGACCCCTCCCAGGAGCTCGTCTTGCCAGTATCCGATCCAATGCCAGTGGCCCGCAACCGCCACCGGTTGCTGTGGCTGCTCCCGGCGCTCGCGCTGATCGCCGCCCTGGCCCCACTCACCACCGCGACCGCCGCTCCAGCCGATCCGACGGGCAACTCGGCGGCCACGTTCCGCGACGCACGTCCTCCCCACGACGATGCCATCAAGGCGCTCGCCGCAGAGGGCGTCACCAACGGCTGCGACACCGACCGCTACTGCCCCGACGACGCGGTCACGCGGATCCAGTTGGCTGCCCTGCTCGTCCGCGCGCTGGACCTGCCAGCGGCCAGCGGCCACGACTTCCCCGATGTCCCGCGCGACCACGTCCTCGCCGGAGAGGTGGCCGCGGCTGCCGATGCGGGGATCGTCCAGGGTCAGGCCGACGGAAACTTCCGCCCTGGCGCACCCGTGACGCGCGCCCAGTCCGCCACGATGCTCTCGCGTGCCCTGGCGCTCGAGGAAGGCGAAGGTCCCAGCTTCCGTGACACGATCGGCTCGACCCACGAACCGGCCGTCGAGTCGCTGGTCGCCGCCGGCATCTCTGCCGGCTGTGGCGACGGGTTCTTCTGCCCGGCGACCTCGCTCACCCGCGGCCAGGCCGCATCGCTCATCGCCCGAGGAGTGGGCTACATCGAGCCGATCCCGACGGACCTTCGGCCGACCCAGCTTCCGCCCGAGGAGCGCACGCCGGCGTCCGAGAGCCGGAGCGCGCCCACCGGCAGCCGCGAGGATCTGCTCGCTCAGCGCGAAGGGTTCGGGCGCAACGCCGGGTCCGGCTCGGGCGACTGGAGCGAGGTCGTGGTGACCACCCTGTCCGACTCCGGCAGCGGTTCCCTTCGCGACGCCCTTGCCGGCGGCAATCGCTGGATCCGCTTCGCCGATGGCCTTGCGGGCACGATCCGGGTCGGTTCGAAGCTGAACGTGCCGAGCAACGTCGTGATCGATGGCCGCGGAGCGGACATCACGCTCAGCGCGGATTCCTCGACCGAGATCCTCGCCCTGACCGGCGTCGACAACGTCATCGTCAGCAACCTCAAGCTCGAGGGCGGGTACGACGGCATCCAGATCTTCCAGGGCACGACCAACGTGTGGATCCACCAGATCACCTCGTCCGCGGCCGCCGACGAGATGATCGCCATCACCGGTGACGGGCAGCGCCCCGACCTGATCACGGTCTCCTGGTCGCGCTTCAACGATGGCGGCAAGGTCATGCTGCTCAGTGGCAGCGAGTACGACGCGAACCACGCCGCCGACCGGGTCACACTCCATCACAACGTGTTCTACCGGTCGCTCCAGCGGCAACCCCTGGTGCGGTTCTCGCGGGTCCACTTCTACAACAACTGGGTCTACCAGTGGGGTGCGCCTGGCACCGGGCAGGCGGTCCGGGTCGGCAACGACGGCCAGTTCGCCTCGGAGTCGAACATCTTCGACGACGTCCACGGTCGTCCCGCCATGATCCCCGAGGATCTCGGCACCTATGGGTACATCCGCTCGGAGAACGACCTGACCACCGGGAACCCCGAGATCCAGGAGCGCGAACCTGGCCGGGTCTTCGACCCCGCCAGCCAGTACGACTACCGCGTCGACGCGCCGGGCGACAGCCTCCGCGAGGCGTTGTCCGCCGGCGCCGGCTGGCAGGCTCCGTGACGTGATGTCCC
>DATHUR010000074.1:0-2267 GCA_035462025.1 Egicoccus sp.
CAGCTCCTCGACTACGGCCGTTTCGTCGAGGCCAGGAGACGAAGCGTCCTCGTCCCCACGCGCCCGCGACCAGACCTTCTCGCCTACCTCCGCTCCGTCGGGATAGACGTCATCTACCCCGACGGTGACGGCTGGACCCGCGAGTGACGCTGGATCGTGACCGGATCGCGATCGGCGCGTTCCTGCGCGACCCAGCGGCACAGCGGCCCAGCGAGGACTCGTAGACGTCCAGCTCGCGGGCAACCGGCGCGATCGACCGGTCCGTGTCAAGCACCCACGCTGCAGCGTCACGTTTGAACTCATCGGTGAACCGTCGACGCCGGCGGCGCCAGTCCCTCTCTGCTGAGCGTGCTGTCCCATACCGACATCCTCCCATCGGTCTCTGGTTGGAGGTCCGTACATGAAACGTGGTCATGCTGGTGACCCGGACCTTGAATCGGCAGATTGAGTGCTCCGTGTGGAGCCAGGGGCGGCCAAGAGGTGTGCGGAACGACAATCGGGACTCACTCGCGCCTGGCCCGGTTCCGCTCGAGGAGGCTACGGCGCAGGACCTTGCCATACCGTCCTTTGGGGATCTCGTCCACGAACTCGACCCGCCGGATCCGCTTGTAAGGCGCCACCCGCTCGGCGACCCACGCCATGAGGGCCTCGGCGTCCACTGGCCCGTTCGCAACCACGAACGCCATGGGTATCTCACCTGCTTCCTGGTCCGGGCGCCGGACGACGGCGACATCGGCTACGTGCGGGTGAGCCAACAACACGGCCTCCAGTTCCGCCGGCGCGACCTGATGCCCCTTGTACTTGATCATGTCCTTGACCCGGTCGACCACGAACAGATAGCCGTTGGGGTCCACGCGGCACAGGTCGCCGGTGCGTAGCCAGCCGTGCGGGTCGAGAACCGCCGCGGTGGCCAGCTCCGCGTTCAGGTAGCCGCGCATCACCTGGGGGCCGCGCACCAACAACTCGCCGGGCTCGCCGGTGCCCATCTCCCAGACCACCCGCACCGGGTCGGCGGTTACCGTCGACGACACGGGCCCCGCCGACGCGGTCGCCCGCCGCGGTTGCCACTGGTCCGGGTCGATCCACAGCCACGACGGCAGCTGCACCACCTGCTCGCGGTCGGGGTTCATCTCAATTGCCGGCGTCGGCAACGCCAGTTTCGTCATCGCGAACTCGGCGAGCGTCGCTGCATCCACGGCCACCGATCCGGACCCTGCCGCGCTCGGCGGGCCGCCCATGAGGTCGCCGATCTGCACTGGCCCCCAGCCGCCCGACCCGTTCGGGCACACCCATCCGAACTGCGCCACGCCATCGGGGACGCCGACCAGGTGGACGTCGCACTGCGGTGCCGGTACCGGCGCATCGCCGCTGTCGGCCACCGGCTGCGCCGCCGGCGCGTCATCCTCCACCGCCTCGACTGGCACGGTCGTTTGCCGATACGAGGCGGCCGCTGTCGGCCGTCCGTTGTCCACATAACCGGTCGCGTCTGTTGCGACGCCGGGATCGGCGATCGCCGATTCGCCGACGATGACGAGGGCGCCGGTCATCAGCGCGAGGGCGGCTACTCGGGCGAGGTGCATTCCTCGAGCCCCTCCTCGATCACCGATACGCTCACGGCCTTCCAGCCATCGCTGTCCCGTCTCATCTCCGCGGCGTCCAGTCGGAGGATCCCGACGTCGTTGGTCGCGATGACGTCGCCGCTGGAGACCTCGATGACGGCGTTGTCGCCGAGCGTGACGCAGTCGTAGACGAAGACCGTGTCGTCGAAGTCGAGCATCGCGACCGGCCACGGATCCCGCGCGTCGGGTTCGCCGCGCACCGCCTGACGCTTGGATGCCAATGTTGACAGGTACTCGCGGGCCGCCGACAGCTGCGGCTCCACCGCCGTCGCCCGCAGCGCCGCCGTATCCGGGTCGGCGGGGCCGTTCGAGCCGATCCCGAGCGCGGTGTTGTAGGCGTCGTGGAACGCCAGATACGCGTCGACGGCCGTTTCACCCGCGTCGGCCAGCACACAGCTGGGCGGCGCCTCGGCCCGGGCGGGGCCGCGCAGCAGCGGCGCCTCCCCCGGCGGGGCCGGCACGGGGCCGCTGCCGTCGGTCAACGGCACCTCGACCCGCGTGACCCGCCACCCGTCCCCCCGGACGAGGGTCGCCTGCACGGGTTGGCGCCAGTCGGTCGCGTCCGCGGTCACCTCGTCGGGGTTGTCGGCGTCGACGTTCGCCAACCCGTTGAGCACACAGTCGGTCAGCTCGGCGCGGTCGCCGTCG
>DATHUR010000075.1:0-1764 GCA_035462025.1 Egicoccus sp.
GCCCGCCCGTACTGGCCACGACCGAGTTCACGTGCTCGCAGATCCACGGTGTCCATGCCCGGAAGGCTGCCGCGCGCGTCGCGTCACACCCGGACGGATCGCAGCCGCGCTGGGGATAACCGCCGGTCGGCCGCCCCGTCCAAGCCGCGTCCGGTCGAACCTCGCCGTCTCGGTCGAACCTGGCCGTCACCGGTGACGGTGAGGTTCGACCAAGCACGGCTGGCTCGACCGAGCAGGCCGAGAGCGGGTCATTCCCACTCGATGGTGCCGGGGGGCTTGGAGGTGATGTCGAGGACGACGCGGTTGACCTCGCGGACCTCGTTGGTGATGCGCGTCGAGATGCGGGCGAGGACGTCGTCGGGCACGCGGGCCCAGTCCGCGGTCATCGCGTCCTCGCTGGCGACCGGACGCAGCACGACCGGGTGCCCGTAGGTGCGGCCGTCGCCCTGGACCCCGACCGACTGCACCTCGGCGAGCAGCACGACGGGGCACTGCCAGATGTCGCGGTCGAGGCCGGCCGCGGTCAACTCCTCGCGCGCGATCGCGTCGGCGTGGCGGAGCAGTTCGAGCCGGTCGCGGGTCACCTCCCCGACGATGCGGATCGCCAGACCCGGGCCGGGGAACGGCTGGCGCCACACGATCGCCTCGGGCAGGCCGAGTTGGTGGCCGACGCGGCGGACCTCGTCCTTGAACAACGTCCGCAGCGGTTCGATCAGTTCGAACTGCAGGTCGTCGGGCAGACCACCGACGTTGTGGTGGCTCTTGATGTTGGCGGCGCCGGTCCCGCCGCCCGACTCGACCACGTCGGGGTAGAGCGTGCCCTGGACGAGGAAGCGGACCTCGTCGCCGTGGGCACCGGCGTCCTCGACCACCTCGCGGGCGGCCTGCTCGAACACGCGGATGAACTCGCGTCCGATGATCTTGCGCTTCTCCTCCGGGTCGCGGACCCCGGCGAGTGCGTCGAGGAAGCGGTCGGCGGCCTCGACCACCTTGAGCGACACCCCGGTGGCGGCGACGAAGTCGCGTTCGACCTGCTCGGCCTCGCCCTTGCGCAGCAGGCCGTGGTCGACGAACACGCAGGTGAGTTGGTCACCGATCGCCCTCTGGACCAGCGCCCCGGCGACGCCGGAGTCGACCCCGCCCGACAACCCGCAGATCACCCGCGCGTCGCCGACCTGGGCCCGGATCGCCGCGACCTGCTCGTCGATGACGTTGCCCATCGTCCAGGTGGGCTGGCAGCCGGCCACCTCGTAGAGGAAGTGCTCGAGGACGGCCTGGCCGTGCTCGGAGTGCAGCACCTCGGGGTGGAACTGCACCCCGGCGAGGCGGCGGGCGGTGTCCTCGAACGCGGCGACGGGGGTGTGGTCGGTCGCGGCGACGACGTCGAACCCCGGTGGCGCCTCGGTCACCGCGTCGCCGTGCGACATCCACACCGACTGGGCGCGCGGCAGGCCGTGGAACAGCGTCGAGTCGGCGCCGACGACCCGCAGCGGCGTGCCACCGAACTCGGCCGTGCCGGTGCGCTCGACCCGTCCGCCCATGGCCGACGCCATCGCCTGGAACCCGTAGCAGATGCCGAAAGCCGGGACGCCGGCCTCGAACAGGGCGGGGTCGACGGCCGGGGCGCCCTCGGCGTAGACCGACGACGGGCCGCCCGAGAGGATGATCGCGGCCGGCTCGCGAGCCAGGATCTCGGCCACCGGCGTGGTGTGCGGCACGATCTCGGAGTAGACGCGGGCCTCACGGACGCGACGCGCGATCAGC
>DATHUR010000076.1:0-7685 GCA_035462025.1 Egicoccus sp.
ACGGCTCCGCGCCGCGCGACATCGCCGAGCCGCGGACCAGCTATCGGGGTGCCGTCTGGTCGCCCGACGGGCTGAGGGTGACGTACTTTGCCCGCGGCCTGTACTTCGTCGTGCCCGCCGACGGCAGTGAACCCGCCCGTGAGCTCGGGCGAGTTCCCTCGGGCGACCTGCTCGAGATCGAGTGGCCGCCGGGTGCGGAGGAGCCGACGCTCCGGAATCGGAGTGGTGAAGATCCCATCGAGATCGACGCCGAGACGGGCGAGTACAAGCGGACCACCGATGCAGGCTTCGTCGTCGACGACGTTGCGATGGCATGGTCACCTGACGGGAGTCGCGTCGCGTATCTCGGCTGGGCGAGCAACCGCGAGGTCGGCACCAGTTGCGGGTTCGCCGAGGTTGGCTTGATCGATCCGGACACGTTGACGATGACGCCGATCCGTCCGCGACCGGCGGGGGCGTACGACGAACTGTGCAACGCCCATGGGCTGAGGTGGGCGCCGGACGGCCGACACCTCGTGTTCAGCGCGTCGCGCGTGGCCTCCTACGGCAACTCGGGGCCGCATTCGCTCTATCGCCTCGATCTGGCGGACGGCGCGGTGACGCGCATCACCGACCGATCCGAGACGGACGACTTCGTGGTCGACTGGTTGCCGGTGCCGGATCTGTTGGGTCGTGCGTGTCCGTCGGGGTCGACGCCCTCGGCCGGGTTCCCGGACACGGCGGGGTCGTCGCATGCGCGTGGGATCGACTGCGCGGTGGCGTGGGAGATCGCGGCGGGTCGTACCGACGGCACCTACGGACCTGGCGTGCCGGTCACACGCGCGCAGATGGCGAGTTTCGTGGCCCGTGCGCTGGAAGGCGTCGGCGTCGAACTTCCCGAGATCACGGGTTCGCGGTTCGACGACGTCGATGCGACGTCGACGCACGGGCAGCGGATCGAACAGCTGGCCGAACTCGGCCTGGTCGACGGCGTGACGCCCGGCCGCTACGCGCCGGGCCGCTCGGTCACCCGGGCGCAGATGGCGAAGTTCCTGGTCGGTGCCTACGAACAGGCGGCGGAGCAATCGTTGCCGATGTGGCCCGACGCCTTCGTCGACGACGACGGCGTCGCGCTCGAGTCGTGGGTGAACGCCGCCTCCTCGGTCGGGCTGACCGGCGGCGTCGAGTCGTCACGGTATGCGCCGGGTGGTGTCGTCGACCGGGGGCAGATGGCGACCTTCCTGTCGCGCCTGGTCGACCGGCTGGCCCGCGACCTCGACCTGCCGGCCCGGTAGCGTTGCGGGCCCTGGAGGGTTGGCAGAGCGGACGAATGCACCGGTCTTGAAAACCGGCGGGCGCCTCGCGCGTCCCGAGGGTTCGAATCCCTCACCCTCCGCTGCCGAACGGGTACTCGCCCGTCGGCCACTGGACGAACGGTGACGGCGGTGCTGACGGGGATCGGGCTCGCGTGCCTGGTCGTCACCCTCGTCCTGGCCCCGCCGCTCGAACGGCGTCGACGGCTGGCGCGGCAGCGGCGGACGGGCGTCGAGTTGCGGGTCGCCCTCCTCGAGACCGCACGCAGCCTGCCGGGCCACGACCTCGACGGGGCCGCCCGGCTGGCGTGCGAGGGCCTGTGCAGCCTCGGGTTCGACGCGGCCGCCGTCAGCGTCCGCCGCGGTCGCGTGATGGTGCCGATGCACAGCATCGGTCTGCCACGGCTCGACCGCCCGATCCCGGCCGAGGGCAGCTTCGCCGCGCGCTGCCTCGACGAGAACCGCACCCTCGTCGTCGACGACTACGCCAGCCTGCCGACCCGCCGTCCCGAGCGTGCCGACCTGCGCACCGTGGTGTTGACCCCCGTCCGCGCCGATGGCCGGCCGGTGGCGACCCTCAACGCCGCACGCCGACGGGTCGACGGGCCGACGCCACAGGAGATCGCGATCGCCGAGACGGTCGCGGCACACCTCGGTCGGGTCTTCGCCACACAGGCCCGGGTGAGCTCCCAGGAGCAGTTGCTCGCCCGCATGCGGCGCCTCGACGAGATGCGCACCACCTTCGTCGAGCAGGTGTCGGACGAGCTGCACGGCCGGCTCGGGTCGTTGCGCGACCTCGCGGAAGCACTCGACCCGGGCGCCGACGGTGAGCGGCGACGCGCTCTGCTGGCCGGCATCGCCACGCACAGCGCCGAACTGGGCACGACGATCGACGCGATGCTGGACTTCTCGCGCTTCCAGGCGGACCGGCCGGTGCCGGCGATCGATCCGATCACGGTCCGCGAGTTGCTCGAACCGCTGCGACGTTCCGGCGCGGTCGCCGCCCCGTCGGCTGCCCCGTCGGCGTACGACGTCTACGTCGGCGTCGACGCAAGCCTGGTCCGGCACGGTCTCGAACTGATCATCGCGCCGGCGCCCGGGGCCGGCGCTCCGCTGGTCCGCGAGGAGCCCGATCGCGTGCTGGTGGTGTTCGCCGAGCCCATCCTCGACGAGCGGTGGCGCCGCGGCGGTCTCGTCGTCTCCCTGGCCGAACAGCTGCTGCTCACCGGAGGGGCGGGCCTGGAAGTCGACGGCGAGGTGACCGTGGTGCTCCCGCGCTGGAGCGGCACGTGAACGGATGGTGGTTCGCGGCGACCGGCGGCCTGATCGCGGCCGTGGTCCTGGGCGGACTCGCGGTGGCGACGGCGCGACACGACCGTGCCCGGCGCGACGCCGAGGGGCGCGAGCAGGTGCTGCTTCGCCTGCTCCGCACCGACTCGCTGCAGCCGCAGGAGGTGCTCGACGCCGTCGTGGACGGCCTCATGGCGGCGGGCTTCGACGCCTGCGTCGTCCGTCTCGTCGATGAAGAGGCGGGCCTGCTGCGCTACGTGGCCGGGCGCGGCATCCGCGGCACCGAGGTCGCCACCGAGGTGCCGCTGGGCCTCGGCCTGAGCGGGAAGGTGCTCGGTTCGTCCGGGCCGGTCGTACTCGAGGACTACAGCGCGGCGCCCGACGTGCTCAGCCCGGAGCTGGGGTTCGACGGCGCGATCGGGGTCCCGATCGGTCCGCAGGACCAACCGATCGCGGTGCTGCTCGCCGCACGTCGGGCCGCGCCCTTGACCGCCGGGCAGCAGACCATCGCGGTCGAGCTGTCCGAGCAGGCGGGCCGGGCACTCGAGCAGGCGCTGCGCTACGAGGCGACCGCCTCCGACGTCGCCCAACTGCGGGCCCTCGACGCCCAGACCCACGACTTCGTCTCCACCGTCTCGCACGAACTGCGGACCCCACTGACCGTCGTGCAGGGACTCGGGCAGACCCTCGCGCACCGGTGGGACGACCTCGACCCGCCGCGCCGGGAGGACCTGACCGAACGTCTGCAGGCCAATGTCGCGCGGCTGACGTCGATGGTCGCCACCCTGCTCGAGACGTCCGCGCTGCAGCGCGGCCAGCTCGAGGTCCGCCCCGAGACCGTCGAGCTCGAGCCGTACCTGCAGTCGCTGCTGCACCGCCTGACGACGTTGCGTGCGACCCACCCGGTGCACCTCGACCTCGCCGCGGGGCTGCGGATCGCTGCCGATCCGCGTCTGCTCGAGCACGTGTTCGAGAACCTGCTCGGCAACGCGGCCCGCCACACACCACAGGGAACCGCGGTCCGCGTCCGTGCCGTGGCCGGGACGGAACGGGTGCGGGTCGAGGTGTCCGACGACGGGCCGGGCATCGCGCCAGAGGATCTGCCGTTCGTGCTCGAACGCTTCTACCGAGGTGGTGACCCGAACCGGCGGCCCAGCGGCGGCCTCGGGCTGGGGCTCGCGTTGGCGGCCCAGATCGTCGCCGCGCACGGCGGCAACCTCGAGGTCGACTCCGCCCCCGGTCGCGGGACCACGTTCGCCTTCACGCTGCCCCGTGACGAGGCCGACGGTCCTCATCGCGCGGGAGGCGGCGCGGGCGCCGGCTGACCCGCCTGTCACGGCCACCGCATACGGCCGAGTCATCGGCTCCGAATCGTCGGTCGAGCCGCTCTAGGCTTCCGACTTCGGCCGACCAGGACTCCGCGCTTGCTCACCCCACTTGGCGAACACGAACTGCTGCTGTTCTGGGCCCAGTTCGCGCTGCTGTTGATCGTGGCCCGCAGCCTCGGCCATCTGTTCCGGCGCATGGGCCAGCCGGCCGTCGTCGGTGAACTGGCCGCCGGCCTGCTGATCGGGCCGTCGGTCTTCATGAAGGTGCTGCCCGACCAGGCCGCCTGGCTGTTTCCCGGTGAACTCGCCGAGAGCGCCCCGATCCTGACCGTGGCGTGGATCGGCGTGGCGCTGCTGCTCGTCGAGACCGGCTTCGAGACCGACCTCGACCTGCTCCGCCGGCTCGGACGGCAGGCCGCCACGGTCTCGATCGGCAGCCTGATCGTCCCGCTGATCCTCGGCTTCGCCGTGGGGTGGGTCATGCCCGGCGACGTGTTCGTCGGCGATGCCGGCAGCCGGTTCACGTTCGCAGCCTTCATCGCGGTGGCGATGTCGATCTCGGCCCTACCCGTCGTCGCGCGAATCCTGGGCGAGATGGACCTGATGCGGCGCAACATCGGCCAGGTGACGGTCGCCGCGGCGATGGTCAACGACCTGATCGGTTGGATCCTGCTCGGAGTCCTCGCCGGGATCGTCACCTCGGGCGGGGTCGAGTTCGGCGCTACCGCCTTCACCGTTGGTGCCATCGCGCTGTTCTTCGCGTTCGCGCTCACGCTCGGTCAGCGCCTGACGAACACCGCCCTGCGGATGTCGCGGCAGATCAGCGACGGGCTCACGGGCCCGCTGACCACCACGATCGTCATCGTCCTGATCGCCGCCGTCGTCACGCAGGCGATCGGCGTCGAGGCGGTACTCGGCGCGTTCGTCGCCGGCATCGTCATCGGCCGCTCGCCCTACCAGCACCCCGAGGTGCGCCGCACGATCGAGTTGCTCGCGGCCGCGGTGTTCGCGCCGATCTTCTTCGCCTCGGCCGGCATCTACGTCGACCTCGGCGCCCTCGCGTCCGCGTCCGGGCTGTTCTGGGCCGTCGTGATCATCATCGTCGCGACCTTCACCAAGCTGATCGGCAGCTACGTCGGCGCCCGGCTCGGTGGCATGGCCCACCAGCACGGCATCGCTATCGGTGTGGGACTCAATGCCCGCGGTGCCATGGAGATCGTGCTGGCCACGATCGCGTTCAGCCTCGGCGTGTTCAGCCAGGACGCCTACACGATCATCGTGCTGATGGCGATGGTCACGTCCCTGATCGCGCCGCCACTGTTGCGCCGCGCGCTCCGGGACGTGACCCCCGAAGGCGAGGAGGCCCAGCGGCTCGAGCGCGAGGAGATCCTCGCGGCCAGTGTTCTGGCGTCGACCACGCGGGCGCTGCTGCCCACCCGCGGCGGTATGAACTCACGCCTGGTCGCCGAGGCGCTGGACCTCGTCTTGCAGGAGGAAGCCACGGTCACCGTCCTGACCGTCCACAGTCCGCACCTGTCCGACGAGGAGTGCCGCTGCCAGGAGGCCCAGGACGAGATGGCCGAGCAGCTCACCCACCGACCACTCGAGCGGCGGCGCATCACCTCGGCCGATCCGGCGGCGGCGATCCTCGAGGAGGCCGAGCTCGGTTACGGCCTCGTCGGACTCGGCATGACCGAGGAGTTCCGCGACACCCACGAGTTGTCGTCGGTGCTGCGCGAACTGATCGGCAGCACCCACATCCCGTTGCTGCTGGTGCGGCACGGCGCGAAGAAGGACGCGGGCATCGGCGACACGCGGCGCATCCTGGTGCCCGCCACCGGTGTGCGCGCCGGCCGGGCCGCCGAGGAACTCGGGGCCGTGCTCGCCGGGCGGCTCGACGCCCGCCTCGACCTCGTCCACGTCGTCGCGCGCAGCGACCGTGGGGCGGACTCGGGTCAGCGCCAGCCGGCCGCGGTCGGTGGCCGCGGCGAAGGATCCGAGGTGGCGGCCCAGAGCCTGCTCGACCAGGCGGTGGAACGGGCCAAGCGCTTCGGCGCGAACGCGGAAGGGTCGGTCCGTACCGGCGCCGTCACGCCCGAGGCACTGCTCGCCGCGGGGCGCGACCTCGATGCGGACCTGATCGTGCTCAGCACCCGCGCCCGCGACATCGAGGGCCGCCCCTTCCTCGGGCACGGTGCCGAGTACCTGCTCGAACACGCCCCCCAGACCGTGATCACGATCATCTTCCCGCCCGAGCCGTCATCCGGCGGCTGAATCGGCCCTCGGGGGTCGGCCACTTCCGCTCGATCTGCGCGTTGAGCGCGGCACCCGCGAGCACCGCGAAGCCGGTCACCCACAGCCACAGCAGCGCCACGATCGGCCCGGCCAGCGGGCCGTATGCCGAGCCGTTGGCCAGCACCCAGGTGCCGTACAGCCGCAGCCCGGCGCTGCCGAGCAACCAGATTCCGGTCGCGAGCACCGCGCCCGGCAGGTCCCGTCGCCACGGTGTCCGGCCCGGCACGCCCGCGTGGTAGAGCACCGAGATCGCCAGGGTCGCCACGACGACGGTCGCCGGCCAGTACGCGAGCCGCCAGGCCGCGGCGATCCCGAGCCGGTTGGTGCCGACCCAGTCGGCGAGTTGCTCGCCGAACCCCGGCCCGGCCACGAGCAGCGGCAGCAGCACCGCCCCACCGGTCAACGCGCCGAAGGTGAGCCCGAGCCCGATGAGCCGCGTCTTCCAGGCGGGCCGCATCTCGCGGCGGTCGTAGACCAGTTCGAGTGTTGTGAGTACGACCTTGACCGCGCGGGACGCGACCCACAGGGTGGTCAGGAACGCGAACGAGGCGATTCCGACGTCGCGCTCGTCGACCAACCGTTCCAGCACCTGTCGCACGTTGTCCAGGGTCCCGCTGGTCAGCGCGACGCTGGCGACCTCGACGATGCGGTCGATGAGGGTGACGCGCCAGTCGTCGCCGAGGGTGCCGCCGATGAGCGTGCCCACGGCGAGCACGGTCAGCACCAGCGCCGGGAGCGACAGCAGGGTCCAGAACGCGATCTCGGCCGCCAGGCCGGGCAGGCGATCGCTGCCGGCACGGTCGACCGTGGCCACCGCGAGTTCGACCGCCGGCCGCAGCCGTCGCGGGCTGGCGGCGATCAGACGGCGGGACAGCGGATGCACGGGTGCCCGATCCATGCAGGGGAGCGGCAGCCTACGGCCTGCTCCTCGCCGGGTCGGCAGCAGCGGCCCCGCCGCTGGATCGCGGCGGTGGGAAACCGTTGCTACCCTGCGCGAGCCGCGCGCCCAGACACCGGGTTCGCGGGCGCCTGGAGGCTTCGCCTAGTCTGGTCTATGGCGCGGGATTGCTAATCCCGTTGGGTCTTTCAGGCCCTCGAGGGTTCAAATCCCTCAGCCTCCGCTGAAACACCGCACCACCTTGCGCTGGTAGCTCAGTCCGGATAGAGCACCTGACTACGGATCAGGCGGCCGGGGGTTCAAATCCCTCCCAGCGCGCAACACGAATCCGGCCTTCTAGACCCCTCTAGCAGGCCGGATTCTGTGTTTCCAGGTACGCACGGGGGCGGCTGTCCACGGGTCCGGCGTGGCAAATCGTGACAAGTCGTCGGCGGTCGGCAAACGTCAGAGGCGACTGCAGACGAGGCGTGCGATGGGTGTGGACCGACTGCGCTCCGGCACCTACCGCGCCCGGCTGATGGTCAGTGGCGTCAAGTACTCCGCCACGTTCGCGACCGAGGACGCCGCCGGCGTCGACTGCTA
>DATHUR010000077.1:0-6374 GCA_035462025.1 Egicoccus sp.
CGGCGAGGAGGGGCCGGGCACGCTCGTCGCCGGCCTGATCGACCTGGTCGGTGGCTTCGACGTCTACGGCTCCCCCGCCTTCCTCGCGCTGCTCCTGCTGCTGTTCCTGAGCCTGACGGCCTGCCTGATCCCGCGCATCCGCGCCTGGGTCCGGCTCGTCCGCCACAGCCGGCCCCCACTGACCCGCAACGCCGACCGCCAGGCCGTGGTCTCCCGGCTGACCACGACCCACGACGTCGCCGAGGTCCACGCGGCCGCCGCCGACCTGCTGCGGGCCAAACGGTGGCGCGTGCGTGCCGAGGACGACCCGGCCACGACGAACAGCCCTCCGGCCCAGGTGGCCGCCGAGAAGGGGTTGTGGTCGCGCGAGGGCGGCAGCCTGCTGTTCCACGTCAGCTTCTACGTACTGCTCGCCGCGATCGTCTTCGGCCAACTGCTCAGCTTCGAGGGCCAGCGCGCCGTCGTCGAGGGTGAACGCTTCGCGGACACCCCGGTGTCGTACTGGACCTACCGCCCCGGCCGCTGGTGGAACGAGACCAGCCACTCGGGCTGGATCCTCGACCTCGAGCAGTTCCACGTCGACTGGGTCCGCGACCCCCTCGCCCCGGGAGCCGGACAGCCGACGCTGTTCCGCTCGGACGTCGAGGTGACCCGCGCCGACGGCACCACCGAGACGACCGTGGTCGAGGGCAACCAGCCGCTCGTCATCGACGGCATGAAGATCCACCAGCTCGACTGGGGCTACGCGCCGCTCGTGCAGGTCGAGGTCGACGGCGAGCTCGTCTTCGAGGACTACCTCACCGCCACGCTGACCGACGGCGGACACTTCCGTGCGGCGGTGAAGGCGCCGGCCGCCGAACCCGATGTCGGCATGGACGTCTTCTTCTACGCCTACGCCCCCGACAACGAGGACGGCGAACCGGTGCCGACCGGCGCCCCCTTCGCCGACGCACCCTTGCTGCTGTTCCAGCTGTTCCGCGGCGACCTGCAGCTCGGGCGGACCGCACAGACCATCAACGAGCTCGACACCTCGCTGCTCGACACCGCCGGTGGTGCCTGGATCCGCGAGGGCCGCGAGGTCGACATGGGCGACGGGGTCGTGGTCCGGTTCGTCGAACTGCGCCGCTGGGTCGGCTTCCAGGTCAGTGCCCGCCCGCAGATCCCGTACCTGCTGCTCGCCAGCGGCCTGCTGCTCGCCGGCCTGTGGCCCGCGCTGTACGCCTACCGTCGCCGCCTCTGGGTCGTGGCGGAGCGACGTCCTGGGGACCCGCATACCCTCGTCACGGTCGCCGGGCGGGCGTTCCAGCGGCCCCAGACCTTCGACGACGAACACGCCGCATTCGTCGAGCGTCTCGCACGCCGTCTCGACGCGACCCACCTCGCCGCCGCCCCACCACCCGCCACCGCGGACCAGGCACCTGGAGCCACGCCATGAGCACCGATCAGCTCGCCGACCTGTCACGGGTGCTCTACAGCCCCGTCACGCTGCTGCTCTACATCAGCGCGGCGATCGTGAGCCTGTACTCGCTCACCACGCGGGTCGGGCTGGCGACGACCCGGTCGGGTCGTACGGCGGGCGCCAACCTGCAGCGTGTCGGACTGGTCCTGGCGTGGACCGCGATCGCGGCGCACGTGGCGCACGAGGTCGTCCGCGGCCTGGCCCAGAACCGACTGCCCCTGGGCAACATGTTCGAGTTCACCTCGCTGATGGCGCTCGTGCTGGCCGCCGGCGGCATGGTCTACCTCACCCTCGTGCGCAAGCGCCCCGAGCTCACCGGGTTCGTGATGCTGGGCGCCGCCGTCGTGGTCGCCTCGGCGATGCTGACCTATGCCGCGCCGGGCCCGCTCATGCCGATCCTCGACACCTGGTGGCGGTCGTTCCACGTCTCGGTGATCGTGGCCTCGGCCGGCGTGTTCACCATCGGCTTCCTCTTCAACGGCCTGCACCTGCTGCGCGACACCGCCGAGCGCGGCCTCGCCGAGGCGATCGGCAGCACCCCGATTCCCGCCGGCGGTGCCGACGACACCCTCGGGGAGATGTCCGAGGGCCCCCTGGCGACCATGACCGCCGAAGAGGCCGTCGCCGGACGTGTCGCGCCCGACGAGGACCACGACGGCACCGGCCTGCCCGTTGCAGCCGAACGTGGCGCGATGCGGGCGGCGATCTCGCCCCTGCGCCTGTCGATCGGCACCTTCCTGGGTACCTCGACCGTGTCGTGGGTGTTCGTGGCGACCCCGTCGGCGACGCTGCGCGACGGGCTGACCCGGGCGCTGACGATCAACCTGACGCTCGTCGCGCTGGCGCTGATCGCCCGCTGGTTCGTGCCCTTCCTGCCCCAGGCGTCGGTCCTCGACGGGCTCGCGTACCGCACCATCGCGCTGGCGTTCTTCGGTTGGACCTTCGGCACGATCGCCGGCGCCATGTGGGCCGAGCAGAGCTGGGGCCGCTTCTGGGGCTGGGACCCCAAGGAGACGGCCGCGTTCCTGACCTGGATCGCCTACGCCGCGTACCTGCACGCCCGTGCGACGCGGGGCACCCGTGGCCGCGGTGCCGGCTGGATCGGCATCGGCGCGTTCGCCGTGCTGATGTTCACCTACTACGCGGTGAACATGGTGTTCGTGGGGCTGCACTCCTACGCCGGACTGTCGTAGGCAACCGTTCCGGTCGCGGCACCGAACCACGTGGTGCAGGTCCGCCACCCGGCGTGACCGTTCGACGACGAGGTGGCCGTGGGCGACGAGCCGGCGCAGGGTGATCAGGACGACCGTCGTCGCCTGCGCCCCGTGACCGGTCCGGCCGCGCACACCGACGAGGACCTGCTCCTCGAGGTCGCACGCGGCGACCAGGCGGCCTACGAGCAACTGTTCGACCGGGTCTCCGGCCAGGTCTACGGCGTCGTCCGCCGAGTCGTCCGGGACCCGTCGCAATCCGAGGAGGTGACGCAGGAGGTGCTCGTCGAGGTGTGGCGCACCGCCGCCAGGTTCGACCCCGCACGGGGCGGCGCCGGCACGTGGATCCTCACGATGGCGCACCGCCGCGCGATCGACCGGGTGCGCTCCGAACAGGCCAGCCGCGACCGCAACCATCGCGTGGGCAGCGGCCAGCACCGCCGCGAATTCGACGAGGTCGCCGAACAGGTCGAGGTGGCCTTCGAACACGAGCAGGTCCGCCGGGCGCTGGGCAGCCTGACCGACCTCCAGCGCGAAGCCGTCGAACTCGCCTACTACAAGGGTCACACCTACCGCGAGGTCGCCGAATTGCTCGACGCGCCGCTCGGCACCGTCAAGACGCGCATGCGCGACGGCCTGATCCGCCTCCGTGACGCCCTGGGGGTCGCGACATGACCGCCGACATCCACACGCTGACCGGCGCCTACGCCGCCGACGCCCTCGACGACGACGAGCGTCGCTTCTTCGAGCGCCACCTCGACGACTGCGAGGCGTGCGCCCGGGAGGTCGCCGAACTGCAGGCGACCACCGCCCGCCTCGGCGCCGCCGTCGCCGCGCCGCCGCCGCCCGACCTGCGCGCGCGGGTACTGGCCGAGATCGAACGCACCCGCCAGGACGGTCCACGTTCCCGCTCGGACACCGCGCCCGGGCGCCGCCGCGCGCGGCGGGCCGGCCGGCTGGCACCGGCCGCGGCCTTCGTGCTGCTCGCGCTGGGCGCCGGGGCCGTCATCAACGACTACGACGGTCGGATGGACAGCCTCGAGGAGCGGCAGGCCCGGGTCGACGAGGTCATGGCCGCCCCCGACGCGACGATGGTCGAGAGCCACGGCGAGGACGGCACCATGGCGCGCGCCGTCGTCTCGCCGAGCATGGGGGAGGCGGTCCTGGTCGTCGACCGCATGGCCCCCGCCCCCAGCGATCACACCTACGAACTGTGGCTGATGGGCGACGACGGCGCGACACCGGCCGGCATGTTCGACGTCGACGACAGCGGACGCACGACCCAACTCGTCAGCGGCGACTTCGACGGCGCTTACGCGATCGGGGTGACCGTCGAACCCATGGGTGGGTCCCCGGCGCCGACCAGCGAACCGGTCATGATGCTCGAACTGGGGACCTGACGCCGCCCCTCACTCGACCAGCAGCCGGACGGCCGCCCGCGGCAGCTTGCCCATCGCGTCCCGCGGCAGGGCCGCGACGACGACCAGGTCGCGGGGCGCATAGGCCGGCGGCCACTCGAGGCGGACGTGGCCGCGCAACTCCTCCAGCGACGGGGGGTGGTCGGGGTCGCGCGGCACGATCACCGCGACCACGGCCTCGCCCCACTCTGCGTCGTGCCGTCCGGCCACGGCCGCATCGCGGACCTGCGGATGCGACCGCAGCGTCGCGGCGACGGCAGCCGCGGGCACGTTCATGCCGCCCGAGACGATCACGTCGTCGACCCGGCCGAAGACCTCGAGGCGACCGTCGGCGTCGAGCCGCCCGTGATCGTCGGTCACGAACCAGCCGTCCTCGCCGGCCACGGGGACCGTGCCCTGACGCGTGCGGTAGCCGGCGGCGAGCGTCGTCCCGCGGACCCGGATCCTGCCGTCGTCGGCGACCTCCACCTCGACCCCGTCGAGCGGCGCCCCGTCGTAGACGCAGCCGCCCGCAGTCTCGGTCATGCCGTAGGACACCACCACGTTCGCCCCGGCGTCGCGGGCGGCCCCGAGCAGATCGGGGTCGGGACGCGCCCCGCCCAGCAGGATCGTGCGGAAGCGGGTGAGGTCGACGCCGGCATCGAGCAGGCGCCGCAGCTGGGTCGGCACCAGCGACACGTGTGCGGTGTCGCCACCGCCGAGGTCGTCCGGTTGGCCGACGACGGGCTCGGTCCCCAGCGCCCGGGAGCGGAGCACGACCTGGATGCCGGCGACGTGGTGGACCGGCAGCGCCAGCAGCCACCGTTCGCCTTCGTGGCAGTCCAGTCGCTCGAGGCTGGCCGAGACCGACGCCCGCAGCGCGTCGTGGGTCAGCACCACGCCCTTCGGCTGTCCGGTCGACCCGGACGTCGGCACGACGAGCGCCACCCCGTCGTCGACCTCCGGCGCGTCGGCCAGCGGCTCGTCGACGAGTTCGCCGGACCCGTCGAGATGGCGCAGCACGGCAGGACGCAGCGCCCGCAGGGTGCGCTGGACCGTGAGCTCGGGGGCGGACGCCGGGATCGGCAGGACCGCGTCCCCGTCGCCCCACACGCGGTCGAGTTGGACCACGAACGACGCCGGCGGCAGGCGCAGGGCGACCAGTCGGGCGGGCACGTCGGACCTCCAGGACGCGTCGGGCGGGAGTCGCGTCGGTGTTAGCGTAGGCCGGGCCGCCCAGGCGCTTTCACGTGAGGACGAGCGTGGTCTCGGAACTGTTCGACGCGAGCCGCTGGCGTGTGGTCGAGGGCTTCGACTTCACCGACATCACCTACCACCGCGAGGTCGATCCCTCCGGTGAGGACCGCGGCACGGTGCGCATCGCCTTCCACCGGCCCGAGGTCAGAAACGCCTTCCGGCCGCACACCGTCGACGAGCTGTACCGGGCGCTCGACCACGCCCGCATGACCCCCGACGTCGGCTGCGTACTGCTGACCGGCAACGGACCGTCGGCGAAGGACGGCGGCTGGGCGTTCTGTTCCGGCGGGGACCAGCGCATCCGGGGCCGCGACGGCTACCGCTATGCCGAGTCCGAATCCGCCGAGAGCATCGACCCGGCGCGCGCCGGCCGGCTGCACATCCTCGAGGTGCAGCGCCTGATCCGGACCATGCCGAAGGCCGTCGTCTGTGTCGTCCCGGGCTGGGCCGCAGGCGGGGGTCACTCGCTGCACGTCGTGTGCGACCTCACCATCGCCAGCCGCGAGCACGCCCGCTTCAAGCAGACCGACCTCGACGTCGCCTCCGTCGACGGCGGGTACGGATCGGCCTACCTCGCCCGCCAGGTCGGCCAGAAGTTCGCCCGCGAGATCTTCCTGCTCGGCGAGACCTACACCGCCGACGACGCCCAGCGCATGGGCATGGTCAACCGCGTGGTGGACCACGCCGACCTCGAGAACGCCGCGCTCGACATCGCCGCGACGATCAACGGCAAGTCGCCGACCGCGCTGCGCATGTTCAAGTTCGCCATGAACCTCGTCGACGACGGCCTGATGGGCCAGCAGGTGTTCGCCGGCGAGGCGACCCGGCTGATCTACATGACCGACGAGGCGCAGGAGGGCCGCGACGCCTTCCTCGAGAAGCGCGACCCCGACTGGTCCGCCTTCCCGTACCACTTCTGATGAGTCCCTACGTCGAGGCGGCGCGGCCGCGGACGTTGCCGGCGGCCGTGGCGCCGGTGCTGGTCGGCACGGCCGCGGCGGCCACCCCGCTGGGCGAGGTGTCCTGGCTGCGCTTCGCGCTGGCGCTGCT
>DATHUR010000078.1:0-14445 GCA_035462025.1 Egicoccus sp.
ACCGACCCGTTCTTGAGGACCAGCCCGGCGCCGGCGATCGCACCGCGCAGGTTCGCCCAGTCCGTGGCGGGACCGGCGGTCAGCGGATTGACCACCGTCGTGACCCCGACCTCGGTGCCGTCGGGCACCGCGGCCAGTTCGTTGCCGTCGGCGACCACGATCGCGGTCTCGCCGGGGTTGACGGTCCGGGTCGTCGGCTCGTCGCCCGACGGCCAACGACCGATGACCATGCCGCTGACCCGCCCCGACGTGCCCAGGGGGAGTTCGGTGAGGTAGACCGCCGTGTGGTTCGCCGGCACCGGGAAGGGGCGGCCGTAGTGGCGGTCGTAGATGACCGGGCTGGTGGTGGTGACCGGCTGGCGGTTGAGGTCGGCGACCGGGAAGTTCTCGACCGGTCCGTTCGGTCCCACGAAGTCGAGTTGCAGGCCCACGTTGATCTTGTCGCCGATGATCCGGCCGTCCTGCTGGATGCCCAGCGCGGCGCGGTTCTGGGTCAGCCCGCTCGGGAGACCGATGGCGTGGGTCGCGACGAGGCGGCTGTCCTGCACGTGCAGGCCGTTGGGGTTGCCGTTGGGACGCGCGATGAAGTAGCCGCCGTTCACGCCCGCGATCGCCCCCTTGGCGTACTCGGAGCGGATCATCTGCGGCATCGTCTGCAGGCCGGTGGCGGCCCCGCCGGCCAGACGGGGCTGCAGCCGTAGGTCGCTGGCATCGCGGAAACGCAGTGCCTGGCCGCGGATGTGCCGGCCGTCGAGGTTGATGTCGAGCCGCTGGTGGGCAAGGCCGCCCAGGACCCGCTGGGTGTTGGCGGTCCGCACTTCGAGCGAGGCATGCGCCGGTGCCGTCGGCACCAGGGTGGCGGCGAAGGCGAGCAGGAGCACGGCCACGGTCGAGCGCATGCCGTGGCCGGCCCTCAGGGCGTGTGCGCCACGATGGGCGCGGGTGAGGTCGAACATGGAACGTCCCCGTTGTCGTACACCGGCCGTACGGCCAAGGCGGTCGCGACGGTACCCACCAGGTCGACCGCGACCCGGGCAGGCCAAACGTCCCACGCGCCCCCCGCACGACGGGAACTTTCCTACAGCGCGCCGAGGTCGCGGTAGATCCGGGCGTACTTCGCGCCGTTGGCCGCCCAGGTGCGTTCGGCGACCACGCGTTCGCGGGCGGCGGCGCCCAGGCGGGCGCGGGTCCCCGGGTCGTCGAGCAGCGGTTCGACGACGTCGGCGAGGCCGACCGGGTCCTCGGCGGGGAAGGTGCGCCCGGTGACGCCCTCCTCGACCATCTCCGACAGGGCCGGCAGGTCGCTGACGACCACGCAGCGTTCCAGGGCCATCGCCTCGACCGGCTTGAGCGGGGTGACGTTGCGGCACACCCGCTCGTCGCGGCGCGGGACGACGAACACGTCGATGGCCTCGTACCAGCCGCGGATCTCGTCGTGCGGGACCCGGCCGGTGAACGTCCCTCGGTCGCCGAGCCCGAGGTCGGCCGCCTCGCGCTCCCAGCCCGCACGGGCGGTGCCGTCACCCACCACCACCACGGCGACGTCGTGCCCACGGTCGAGCAGGTGGCGCGTCGCACGCAGCAGGACCTCGACGCCCTCGTAGGGCACCAACGACGAGATGTAGCCCAGCAGGACCCGACGTGCGGGCAACCCGAGGCGGTCGCGGATCGGGTCGCCACGGCCGGCGGGCGCGAACACGTCGGTGTCGACCGCGTTCGGCACGACGGTGATCGTGTCGGCGGCGACGCCGCGGCTGACCAGGTCGGTCTTCATCGCCTCGCCGAGGGTGACGACGTGGTCGGCCTGCGCCGCACACCAGCCCTCGGTGGCGCGCATCAGGCGGTAGCGGTCGACCTGTTCGAGGTCCGGGACGCCGGCATGCCGGGACAACCAGGTCTCCTCGAGGAAGCCGCGTACCTCGTACACGACGGGGACGTCGAGGGCGCGGCCGAGCGCGAGGCAGACCTGGGCGTTGTCGTACGGGGTGGTCGGGTGGAGCACGGCGGGGTGGAGGCCGGCGATCACCGGGCCCGTGCGGGCGACGGAGCGCTCGACGCGTTCGGCGGTCCCGAACACGGTGTCGCCGCCCGGGTCGGGCACGTGCACGTACGGGATGCCGTCGACGACGTCCCTGGACGGGGCGTCCCCGAACCCCTGGCGCCAGGGGAAGCCGAGCTTGGTGACCATCACGGGGTCGACGCCGTGGTCGCGCTGGGTCAGGGCGATGCGGTGGGCCCGCAGCGTGTAGCCGGCCTGCACCTGCGGCAACGCGTTGTTGATCAGGTGGACGGCGCGGCCGGTCCGGGGGGTCGAGGCGTGCAGGCCGGTGACCTTGGGCAGCCAGCCCGGCTCGAGGGCACGCACGTCCTCGGCGACGCGGTGCAGGGTGCGTTGCGTGGTCGGCCGCGGGTCTGCCGCCATGGCGGCGGCCAGTTCGTCGCGGGCGGCGACCCAGTCGCCGGCGCGCCAGCGGATCCGTCCACGCACCCGCTGGACCCGGGCGACGTCGGGCAGCGCTTCGACCAGCGCCAGCCCCTGGTGCGGCCGCTCCACCTCGGCGAGCCAGCCCGCGACCGTCAGCCGGCCGGCCGCGGTCAACTTCGGCCCGCGACGTTGCGCCACCTGGACGGCCTCGTCGCGGGCACCGGCGAGGTCGAGCGCGACCAGTTGCAGCAGCAGCGACCACCCCGCCCGCGGGGCAACGACCGCCAGCGCGCGGCCGAGCAGGCGGAAGGGGACCACCAGCCGTTCGCGTCCGGACGCCGGCAGCATCCCCAGCACGCGCACCAGCACGTGCGCCGGCTCGTCACGGACCCGGGTCGTCACCAGCGTCAGCGCCCCGACCGGATCCGTGGCGGCGCGACGGGCCAGCGACCGCAACAACCGCGACACGCTCATGACAACTTTCGGGTCGGTCCCGTACCAGCTTCGGCGAAGGCGGCGGGGGTAGTCTGCCAGCCGCCAACCACCCACCCGATCCGCGGACCCCTCCCCATGTCTCGTACCGTCGCGCACGTCGTCGGCGCCCGCCCCAACTTCATGAAGATGGCACCGGTGTTCGACGCCCTCGCGGCGCTGGGCCAGCCGCAGCTGCTGATCCACACCGGACAGCACTACGACGAGAAGATGTCCGACATCTTCTTCCGTGAACTCGGCATCCCCGAACCCGACGTCAACCTCGGGGTCGGGTCGGGGTCGCACGCCACGCAGACGGCCGCGCTGATGACCGGGCTCGAGGCCACGGTGCTCGAGCACCGGCCCGCCGCGATGGTGGTCTACGGCGACGTGAACTCCACGATCGCCGCGGCGCTGGTGTGCGCCAAGCTCGGCATCCCGGTCGTTCACGTCGAGGCCGGGCTGCGCTCGTTCGACAACACCATGCCCGAGGAGATCAACCGGCGGGTCACCGACGTGTTGGCCGACCTGCTGCTGGTCACCTCACCCGAGGCGTACGGCCACCTCGCCGACGAGGGCCTCGCCGTCGACCGGATCCGCCTGGTCGGCAACCCGATGATCGACACCCTGCTCAAGCACCGGGCGCGTTTCGACCCGGCTCCGGTCAAGGCGGCCGCGGGCCTGCCCGACCGCGTCGCCGTGTCGACCCTGCACCGGCCGGCCAACGTCGACGACCCGGTCGTCGCCCAGCAGATCGTCGACGCGCTCAAGCAGGTCGCCAAGACCATCGACGTCGCGATCCCGCTGCATCCGCGTGGCCGTCAGCAACTGGCCGACCTCGGCCTGGTGTCGGGCGAGGGCATCCACGTGATCGACCCGCTCGGCTACGTCGACTTCGTGTCGCTGGTGTCCGGCGCCGATCTCGTCATCACCGACTCGGGCGGCGTGCAGGAGGAGACCACGATCCTCGAGGTGCCCTGCCTGACGGTGCGTCCCAACACCGAACGGCCCATCACGATCACCCACGGCACCAACCGCCTGGTCACGCCGGCCGAGCTGGCGCCGGCCGCCGAGGCCGTGCTGAACGGCGAGGTGGACTTCCCCACCGACCGGCCGCCCTTCTGGGACGGCCGTGCGGGGCAACGGTGCGCCGCCGAGATCGTGGCGTTCCTCGACCGCATCGCGTGACAGGGAAACTGACACCACTTGGCCTGGTCACGGTGGCCGGGGTGGTGTTCGCGGCACTGACGGTGGTGTTCGTCGGCCTCGACCGCGAGCTGCGCTGGGACGAGGTCACCTACCTGGCCCAGGTCACGCCGGGCCAGCCCGACGTGTGGTTCGGTCCGCAACGGGCCCGCGGGATGTCGTTCGTCGCCCTCCCGGTCGCGCTGGCCGGGGCACCACTGACGCTGCTGCGCGTCTGGATGGTGCTGGTGTCGTCGGTCGCGCTGGTGCTGGCGTTCCGCCCGTGGGCGCGCGTCGCCGGGTGGACCGGTGGCGCCGCCGCGATGGTGGTGGCGGTCGGGTGGGTCCCGCAGTACTTCGCCGTCGAGCTGTATCCCAACCTGCTGGCCGGGTTCGCGGGCGTGGCCGCCGCCGGTCACCTGCTGCTGTGGTGCCGGCAACGCTCCGGACGGGACCTCGTCCTCGTTGCGCTCGGCGTGGCGGTCGTCGCGTGGTTGCGGCCGTCCGAGAGCGTGTGGCTGGCGCTGGGGCTGACCCCGGTGATCCTGGTGCTCGCGACCCGCGACGCGATCCGCGGCCTGGGCGCGCTGGCCGTCGGCGGGTTCGTCGGCTGGCTGCCGTGGGCGGTCGAGGCGTTCCTGCGTTTCGGTGGCCCGATCCAGCGGCTGCGTGGCGCGGCCGGCACCTCGGCGTCCGGGGCCGAGCGCAACAGCCTGGTGCAGTACCTCAACCTCGTCGAGGGTCCGGTCCGGCAGGTCAGCGCCGACCCGGTGCTGACCTACCGGGCGTTGCTCCTGCTGCTCGGGCTGGCCCTGATGGTCGTCCTCGGCCTCGCCCAGCGGATCGACCGCGACCGCCGCACCGCCGCGCTGGTCGGCGTCGTGGTCGCGGCCGCGATGGCGGCGCCCTACCTCGTGCTCAACGCCGGGATCAACCTGCGCTACCTGCTGCCCGCCATGCTGCTGGCCGCCGTCCCGGTCGGGGCCGGCATCGTCACGCTGGTGGGCGGGCTGCGACGGGCCGGCTCGCAGGCCGGGCTGGCGGTGGCGGTCGTCGTCGCGCTGGTGATCGTCGGCTGGCAGGGCGTGCTGGCCCAGAACAACAGCCAGGAGATCGCGCCGCTGCAGGCACGGGCGCGCGGCCTCGGCGAGTTCCTGGCGGCCGAGGCCGACGGCGAGCCGTGTGCGTTCCTGTCCGAGACCCAGTGGCCCGAGATCCAGTGGCACTCGGGCTGCCTCGGCGAGGTGGTCCACCTCGACGCGCCGCTGCTGCAGTGCCACGACGCCCGCCGCGACCTCGCCACGCTGGCGGCGGAGGGCTACCGCGTGTTCGTGATCTCGCGGGGCCGTCCACCGGCGGGCCCGGGCCTGGCCGGCTGGGACGTGCAGCCGATCGAGGGGGTCGAGGGCGGCGGCTGGGGGCTGTACGAGCGCCCTGCCGAGCTCGGACCCGACGATCCGCCGACGATCCCCGACCCGGCCGACAGCCCGACGCCGTGCCCGCCGAGCCGCGCCCCCGACGCGGCCCAGGCCAGCCTCCAGCTGCGCTGGAACCGCTGACCAACGGCCGAATCGTGTGGACGCGAGGGCGCCACGGTGACCGCAGCGCAGCACCGATGTCGCGTCCGGGTCGCGGTGACGCGCTGGGGTCGCACGATCCGACGGACCGTCAGACGCCGACCGTCCGTCGGGCGGCGGCCTCGCGGACCTCGGCGGCGACCTGCGCGATGCGGGATCCGCCGAGGTCCTCGTGACGCAGCACGTGGACGGTCCATCTCGAGGCGCGCATCCGTGCGCGGTCCGCCTCGTCCTGCGCCCGGGCCGCCGAGGTGTCGTGATAGGCGCGACCGTCGACCTCGATGACGATGTGCAGGTCGGGCCACGCGATGTCGACCCGCTTGATCACGGCGCCGCCGACGTCGCGCACGGAGAACTGCAGCGTCGGCGCCGGGACGCCGTGGCGCAGCAGCTCCGCGACGATCAGCACCTCGAGCGCCGACCCGAGCAGGTGCGCCTCCTGCGGAAGCCGGAGCAGCACCTCGACCAGTCGCCACCTGCCGGGCGTGTCGAGATGTCGGGCCAGCACGTCGCCGAGTTGACGGAAGGCCGTGCGGTCGCGCCGGGCGAGATCGAGGGCGAGACGTTCCAGGTCGCTCGCGGAGGTCGTCACGGCCAGGTCGAACAGGGCGCGGGCCTTCGTCGTGCAGCGAAGGCCCCGCACGACCGTGGTCTCGTCGTCGCGGATCGCGAGGGTGGTGTGCAGCCGGATCCCACCGACGCTGGCGCGACGCCCGCGGGGCACCAGCACGTCGATGTGGCTCGGCTCGGCGACGTCGAGGAAGCGGTGGAGGTAGGCCGCGCTCTCGTGCGACACCCACGACCTCGGCCCGGCGGCGAGCAGCAGCCGTTGCGGCCGCTGGTGCCAGGTCG
This sequence comes from Egicoccus sp., assembly GCA_035462025.1. Classification (GTDB taxonomy): domain Bacteria; phylum Actinomycetota; class Nitriliruptoria; order Nitriliruptorales; family Nitriliruptoraceae; genus Egicoccus. Next base: position 6,511 of record DATHUR010000078.1, read on the forward strand.
GCTCGTGGGTGCCCAGATCGAGCACGCCGGGCAGCGGTTCGGTCCATCGGCCGCCGACGAGACGGCGACGGACGGTCGCGGCGGAGACGCCGGCCGCGCGTAGTTGCGCGCGGGTCACGAGCCCGCGTTGGCCGCTGGCGACGGTCTGGGCACGTTCATCGACGGTAGGCATGCAGGGACCGTGCCAGCCCGCGCGCTCGGCGGGCCGACGCGATCGCTCGCACCTGTGGACAACGCCGACGGGGCCACCGCGCACCGTCGTCGGGCCGCCACCTCGGCGACGGGGACCGGTGACGTGAGCACGTCACCGTGACCGCAGGACGCCACCGATGTCGCGCTCGGGTCACAGTGAACGGCTGCGGTCGCATGGTCCCGGCCCGGCGCTCCGGCGGGTCAGGCGACGCCGAGCTTTCTCGCGGCCTGCTTGGCGAGGACCTTGGCGGGGGCGGGGAGGCGGTTGGCGAGGTCGCGGACGCCGTCGGGGATGGCCGACACGGCGGTCGGGCGCTTCGGCAGGGTGGCGAGCAGGTCGACCCACTGCGCCGCGACGGTCGGCAGGTCGTAGCGGGCAGCGACGAACGCGCGTGCCGACTCGCCCTGCAGGGTCCGCTGGACCGGGTCGCGCGCGCCCGCAAGGATCTTCGCCAGTGCCGCGTCGGTGTCGGCGACGACGTGCTCGGACGGGAAGATCTCGTGGACGCCCTCGCGCTCCCACAGCACCGGCAGCGATCGCGCGGCCATGCCTTCGGCGGGGGCGAGGTGGAACGACTCGAAGTCGGAGGGCGACAGGACCCATCCCACGCGCCGGAACCAGCCGGGCACGTCGGCGACCGGGCCCACGAACCGCACGGCGTGCCGCAGGCGCGGTGAGCGTTCGACCCGGTCGAACTGGCGGTGGTAGTAGTCCTGCTCGTCCGACCGTTGGCTGACCCACTCGCTGTCCCACGGCATCGCGCCTGCGACCTCGAGGTGGAACCGGTCGTCGACGGCCCGCAGGCGCTCGACGAGGTCGATGGCGCGATCCAGTCGCTTGCGCTGCGGGAGGAACCCGAGCAGCCCGAGCACGAACTGCGATCCGTCGAGCTTGGGCCGGTCGAACGCGTCGACGTCGATGGCGTTGGGCAGCACGTGCAGGCGCTCGCTCCACCCGAGCTGCGCCGCCGCCCGGTCGCGCGTGAACCCGGACACGAACACGGTCGCGTCGACGGCGTGCTGGTGGATGCGGTCGGGGAACGGCGTCACCAGTTCCTGCAGGTGCAGGCGCACGACCAGCCGCTGGTTCGCGCGGCGGTGGCGGCTGTACCAGACCGCGTTGCCCAGCGCCCACTCGCACACGACCGTGTCGGCCCAGTCGAGGTGGCGCTTGGACCGGCGCTCGTCGTGGCGGACGTGGCTGCGCCACGGGTCGACGCGCACCTGCGCCCCGGCCCGCTCGAGCACCGGGATCAGCGCATCGAAGAACTTCAGGTCGTGTCCGGTGACCGCGATCTTGCGGCCGCGCAGCGGCGGGCGGCCCCTCGGTGCGGCGACCTGGCAGCGCCGGGCCAACGCCGGCGAGCCGAGCACCTGGGTCCGCCACGACGCGGCGGGCCACCGCGCGACCACCTGCGCGCGTTCGACCTCGTCGCGGCAGACGATCAGTTCGGTGGCCTCGGCGATCGTCTCCCAGGTCGCGTCGTCGTCCGCCAGCAGTTCGGCGTCTGGCGCGATCCAGCGCTGGGCGGCGGGCGTGCGCGCCACCAGTTCGCGCACGCCGGCCAGGCCGCGGACCAGGATCGCGTCGCCCGAGGTGGCGACCCCGGCGGTGACCGCGAGCAGCCGTTCCGCCGGTGCCGGCGAGGTGCCGCCGTCGGAGGTGACCTCGACGTCGTCGTCCCGGCCGCCGGCCGCCGCGGCCGTCAACAGCGACCGCAGCCGGCCGCTCCTGGCCACGATCCGGACGCCGGCGCCGGCCTCGCGCAGCGCGGCGCTGGCGTCCCGCGCCCAGGCGACCGACGCCTCGACGTCGGCCGTGGTGTCGAGCAGGTGGACCTTCATGAGCCCGACGCGGCGACGGCGTAGAACAGCGAACCGTTCGTGCGCAGGTCCACGAGCAGCCGCGACAGCACCGCGGGGTCCGACGACCAGCCGAAGCGTGTGACCAGTTCGCGTCGGACCAGCGCCGGGCCGGCGGCCACCTCGTCGACGTAGCGATGGCTCGGGCCGGCGTCCGCGGCCGTCCCGATCACGTCGGCGCGCGTGTAGCGGCGGGCGGTCGCGAGCGCCGCCTGGTGGTCGGCGTCGACCTCGCCGTCGCCGACCAGCACCCAGGCGGTCGGCGCGAGGTCGGCCAGTTCGCGGTAGCGCGCCACCTCGTCGTCGCTGTCGAGGCTGACCTGCCGGACGACGCCGTCGTCCCCGGCCACCGAACCGTCAGCCGGGCGCAGCCGGGCGATCCCGGCATCGCGGTCGGCCGCGACGTCGTAGCCGCACCAGCGGGCGACCTGGGCCAGCCGGTCGGCGTAGGTGTGCTGCGACATGACCAGTTGCAGGCCGGCGCGGCTGCGCTGCCACCACCAGTCCTCGTCCTCGATCAGACGCGCGATCGCCTCGCGGGCCGACGCCTCGTCGTCGACGATGTCGACCACCTCACCGAGCATCTTCTCGAGCCCGAGGCCCGGGGTGGACACGACCGGCGTGCCGCAGGCCAGCAGTTCGAACACCCGCCGCGAGAACATCGTGGGCGAGGAGACCACGGAGTTGGTGTTGAGGAACACCTTGTGGCGGCCGTAGACGCGCACCATCTCGTCGTAGGGCAGGCCGCCGGCGATGTGGGACTCGAACCGCTCGGGAAAGCCGGTCGAGGGGTCCCCGTCGCCGTGGGTGCGGTCGTAGATGACGAGGTCGAAGGGGCGGGCGGCATCGAGCAACTGCTCGAGCGAGCGCTTCCGTTCCTCGTGGCGGCTCTTGTAGTAGGTGCCGGCGAAGACCGGGCGGGGGTCGCGCGGGCCCATGTTGCCGGTGGGGTTGTGCAGGGCCGGCTGCGCCGCGAACGGCAGCGCCTCGATGACGTCGGCGCCCTGCACGAACAGCTTGGCGTACTCGTCGACGCAGTCGGCGTCGGTGGTCAGCACCACGTCGAACAGCGTCGATGCCCGGCGGAACCGGGCGAAGTGGATCGGGTCCTCCTTGTTCCAGAAGACCGTCGGGATGCCCTGCTTGCGGCACCAGGTCGTCAGCGACGCGAGGTCGGGCAGGCCGATCGAGAGCACGTCGTCGTACTGCCCGATCCGGTACTGCCAGCTGCCGTCGTTGCCCTGCCACGCCGACTCGACGAACAGCAGGTTCGGCGGCCGCTTCTCGAGGGTCTCGCGCCAGTTCTCGGGCGTGAACGTGACCAGGTCGACCTCGGGCTCGAAGCAGGCCCGCGTGAAGGTGTCCATGATCCCGGCCACGCGCAGGTCGGCGACCGCGGCCGGCGTGGCGGGCGCCAGGGCGCGTGGCGCCATGCCCGTCACCACCGGCACGTCGGCGGGGACCTCGAGTTTCGCGCGCTTGCGGGTGGGACGCGGCAGCGCCGGCTTCTCGCCCGGCCCGAACAGCACCTGCCACACCGTCAGCGGCAACAGCACCAGCGCCCGCCGGCTGCGGCGCGCCGCGTTGAGCGCGGTGCCCAGCCGGTTCCAGCGCCGGACACGCATGGAGGCGAGCTTCCAGCGCGCGTCGTCGCGCTGGTAGGCGACCTCGGTCAACTGCCGTTCGGCGGCCGAGACGGTGTGCTTGAGGGCGAGTTCGAGACGGCGACGTTCCTTGGCGTGGACGGCGCGGCCGCGCACGGCCGGCTGCAGCCCCTCGAGCCGTTCCTCGGCGCCGCGCAACTCCTCGCGGTTGCGGTGGGCGAGTTCGGCGGTGCGCTGCCAGGCCGCCTCCGCCGCGGCGTGGACCTCGGCCTGCAGGCGGGCGACCGCGACCTCGTCCGCGTCACCGGGGGTGGCGACCAGCAACAGGTCGTCGCCGTCGAGGTCGAGCGAGGTGGGCGCGAGATGTTCGGCGACGGCCGGCACCAGCGAGCCGGGCGTGGTCAGCGCCCGCGGTTCGCGCTCGCCGGCACCCGCGACCCGGTGCGCGACCAGCATCCGGCCGTCCGCGGCCAGCACCCGGGCGACCTCGGCCAGCACGGCGGCAGGGTCGTCGAGGTGGTCGAGCACGTCGGCCAGCACGACCACGTCGGTGCCGCCGTCCGGCAGGTCCGCGAGGGTGGCCGCCGCCGACGCCGGGTCGTCGATCACGAGGGCGCCGGATCCGCCGTGCGACGCGATCCAGGTGTCGCGGGCGGACGCGGCGGACGGCTGCTGGTCGACCTCGGTCACGGCGCTCCCTGCTGTCTCGTCGGGGCCTCAGCCCGCCTTGCGGCGGCGTTCGACGTCGCTCTTGTACTCGTCGACGACCTCCTGCGGGTCGCCGTCGGCGCGGATCCTGCCCTCGTGCAGCCAGATGACGCGGTTGCAGGTGTCGAGGATCGTGTCCAGTGCGTGGCTGACGAGGAACACCGTGCCGGCGTTCTCGCGCAGTTCGTTGATCCGCGACCGGCTCTTGTCGCGGAACTCCTCGTCGCCGACGGCGAGCGCCTCGTCGATCACGAGGATGTCGGGGATCACCGTCGTGGCGATCGAGAACAGCAGCCGGGCGCGCATACCCGACGAGTAGGCACGCAACGGCAGGTCGGCGAAGTCCTCGACGCCGGCGTACTCGAGCACGCGCGGCATCGCCTCCTCGACCTCCTTGCCCTTCATGCCCAGGGCGAGGCATCCGAGTTCGACGTTGCGGCGGCCCGACAGGTTGGGCTGCAGGGCGGTGCCGACGCCGAGCAGGGTCGGCTGGCTGCGCGCGTAGACCTCGCCGGCGTCGACGGGCAGCAGGCCCGACAGCGCCTGCAGCAGGGTCGACTTGCCCGAGCCGTTGCGGCCGATGATGCCGATGGTCTCGCCGCGGCGGGCGACCAGGTCGACGCCCCGGACGGCCTTGATCTCGCGGTACTGGCGCTTCTTGCCGCGGGCGAGGTCCTGCAGGCGCAGCGGCCGGTCCTCGTAGATGCGGTAGGTGACGTGCACGCCGTCGAGCCAGACGTTGACGTCGTCGTCGCCGAGGACCGACTCGGCGCTGCGCTTGCCGGCGGCGGTGTTGGGCTCAGCCACGGCCGTACCGCTTCTCGGCGCCGGTGAAGAAGAAGAAGCCGCCGACCAACGCGACCGTGGTCCAGGCGATGCCGGACAGCCACAGCAGCCGCAGGTCGAAGTGGCCGTGCGAGTGCATCAGGTACTCGCGGGCCAGCGAGATGAACACGTAGAACGGGTTGAGCAGGAACACCGGTTCGAGCCACTGCCAGTTCGGCCGCCCCTTGGTGAACCGGGTGATGTCGTACAGCACGCCGGACAGGTAGAACCCGAGCCGGAAGATGAACGGCAGCACGTTGCGCATGTCGCGGACGGTGTCGGTCAGGCGCGCGGTGACCATCGCCCCGCCGAGGTTGAACAGCGTGGTCATGGCGAACACGACCGGGAACAGCAGCATGCCCCAGAACAGCCGCTCGCCGGTCAGCACCATGGTCGCGATGATCACCAGGAACGAGGGCCAGAACCCGACCGCCTCCTTGATGGTGACCGACAGCGGCAGCACGGCGCGGGGGAACTGCAGCGAGCGCAGCAGGCCCACGTTGTTGACGATCGAGGACGCGCCGCTGCTGATCGTGCGCTGCATGTAGCCGTAGTACATGACGCCCACGGTCAGGAAGGCGATGTAGTTGGGCCCGCGCACGTCGGCCGCCGCGTCGGCGTCGGAGACCTCACCGACATTGAAGATCACCCCGAAGATGAGGTAGTAGATCGCGATCAGCAGGATCGGGTTGATCAGCTTCCACATGCTGCCGAGCACGGTGTCCATGTGCTCGCCGCGCAACTGCCCGGTCGCGAGGCTGTAGGCGAACTGCCGGCGGGCCCACAGGCCCCGCAGGTAGTCACGCGCGCGCGGTTTGCCGCCGAGCGGGATCAGCCCCCGGGGAGGCGAGGTCGGTACGGCCACGAGGCAAGGGTCCCGAGCAGACGGCGGCAGGCGGCGCGCCATCCTACTGCCCGCCCGCACGAAGGCCTGTCCGTGGGCCGGGGCCGCCGGGTCCGCGCCAGGGGGCCGCTGCTATCGTCGAGGGTCGTCGCCGCCGTCGAAGGTGGCGACGACCTTTTCGTCGCGAGGAACGCCTGCACATGCGCCATTCGCCCGCGCGGCCGCAGCGCACGGTCGACCTGCTGCGCCCCCACCTCGACGGGGTCAGCCACGCCCTCGACCTGCACCCCGGCGACCCGGACGTCCGCGGCGTGCTCGGCCTTCCGCCCGACGTCGCCCACGTGCCCGTCTCGGCCCGCCTCGACGTGTCCCGCGACGAGCACAGCCTGCTGGTCACCCGCCTCCGACCGGGCGACACGGCGACCGATGCGGCCGCCGACCTGGCCGACGGCGAGCCCGGCGCCCGCGCGCTCGTGCTGCTGCTGGCACCGCTCGAGTCCGCGCCGGTGCTGGCCCTCGGCGCGGCGCTCGCCGACGCCGGCTGGCGGGTGCTCGACTTCGGCGAGTTGCTCTACCCGTCGGCACCCAGCGCCGTCGTGGCCGTCCGCACCGACGACGACGACCTGGTCGAGACCAACCGGGCCCGGCTGGAACGGGCGCTGGTCCCGCTGCTGCTGTCGCGACTCGACGCCGGGCAGGACGGCGAGATCGACGACGCCGAGCACCTGCGCGACCGTCTCGCCCACCTCGAACGGCAACTCGAACGACTGCGCGACGACGCGTCCGAGCACCGCGAACGCGAGCGGGTGCTCAAGCGCGACCTGCGGACCGCCAACCGCAAGCTGTCGCAGATGGAGGGTTCGACCAGCTACCGGGTCGGGCACGCACTGGTGCGCTCGACCCGTTCGCCGGGCGCGGCCAAGCGGCTGCCGAAGGAGCTGGCCAAGGCGCTACGCGACACCGGGACGGCGTCGACCCCGGCCGAGCCGACGATCGCCGAGGAGCACGCCGGGGGTGGGTCCGAGGCGGACGGCCAGGGCGTCCCCGCCGAGCGGTGGCGGCTGGTCAACGGCCTCACGGCGTCGTTTCGCGCCGACGTCGCCCCGGTGCTGGCCGTGGTCGGAACGCCCGAGTTGTCCGACGTGCTTTCGCGCCACGCGTCGGTGACCAGCCTGCTGCCCCACGACGCCTCGCTCCTGCTCGAGCGGTTGCGCCCCGGCGCGGTGATCGTGCAGGCCAGCGCGGTGCTGCGCGGCTCGCCCTGGACCGGCGCGGGCACCAGCGTCTCGGTCGAACGCGACCGCGACCTCGCCGAACTGCTGCTCACGGCCTCGTCGGACGGCATCCCCACCGTGTGGTGGTGGGACGCGCCGGCCGCGTCACTACCACTGCTGCGCTCGGTCGCCGCCACCTGTGACCTGACGCTGTCCGCCGACGGACGCCTCGGCCCCGCCTGGACGCCGGGCGCGCACCTGCACCACGTCGACGTCCACGCCCGGGGCGGCGAGGGCATCGTCCACGTCCATACCGGCGGCCCGCGGGCACCGGTTGGCCTGCTGCGTGAGGCGCTGCGCGCCGCCGCCGACCGGGCACCGACCAGCGTGGTGGTCGACGTCCTCGATCACCCGCGACTGGCCGACGTCGCGGTGGACACGGGCGCGCAGCTGGTGGTGGCCGACCCGCACGACCCGTGGTGCGCCTACCGCGATGCCAAGGTGGTGCTCGCCTCGCCGTTCACGGTCGCGCCCGACGGCACGGACGCGGTCGGCCCGTCGCTGGCGGCGCTGCTCGCCGGCGCACAGGTCGTCAGCGGTCCCAACCCGGCGCTGCAGGACCTCGTCGGCGACCTCGTCACCTTCGTCGACGACGCGGCGGACCTGCCCGCCGCGCTGGACGAGG
>DATHUR010000079.1:0-16951 GCA_035462025.1 Egicoccus sp.
TGCAGACCAGCGCCGAGATCTACGACGAGGCGGAGGCCGACTTCGAGGGCTTCTGGGCCCGTGAGGCGGCCGAACTCGACTGGTTCGAGGAGTGGGACACGATCCTCGACTGGCAACCGCCGTACGCGAAGTGGTTCGTGGGCGGCAAGCTCAACGTCTCGTTCAACTGCCTCGACCGTCACGTCGAGGCCGGCCACGGCGACCAGGTCGCCTACCACTGGGAGGGCGAGCCCGGCGACACGCGCACGATCACCTACGCGCAGTTGCTCGACGACGTGCAGCGGACCGCGAATGCGTTGAAGGAACTCGGCGTCGGCAAGGGTGACCGGGTGGCGGTGTACCTCGGCATGGTCCCCGAGCTGCCCACGATCATGTTGGCCTGTGCACGTCTCGGCGCGATCCACTCGGTGGTGTTCGGTGGGTTCTCGGCCGCCGCACTGCGCGACCGCATCAACGACTCCGAGTGCAAGGTGCTGGTCACCGCCGACGGTGCCTGGCGGCGCGGCAGTGTGTTCAGCCTCAAGGACAATGCGGACGAGGCGCTGGCCGACACGCCCTCGATCGAGCACGTCCTGGTCGTCAAGCGCACCGAGAACGACGTGACGATGACCGAGGGCCGCGACCTGTGGTGGCACGAGGTCGTGCCGGGCCAGGACGCCGACTGCCCGCCCGAGCACATGGACAGCGAGGACCTGCTCTACCTGCTCTACACCTCGGGCACCACGGGCAAGCCCAAGGGCATCATGCACACGACCGGCGGCTACCTCACCCAGGTCGCGTTCACCCACAAGTACGTCTTCGACCTCAAGCCCGACAGCGACGTGTTCTGGTGCGCCGCCGACATCGGCTGGGTCACGGGCCACAGCTACATCGTCTACGGGCCGCTGACCAACCGGGCCACCTCGGTGATGTACGAGGGCACGCCCAACTTCCCCGCCGAGGACCGGTTCTGGTCGATCGTCGAGAAGTACGGCGTCACACAGCTCTACACCGCCCCGACCGCGATCCGCGCCTTCATGAAGTGGGGCGACGAGCACCCGGCCAAGCACGACCTGTCCAGCCTGCGGCTGCTCGGCACGGTCGGCGAGCCGATCAACCCCGAGGCCTGGATCTGGTACCGCGAGACGATCGGTGGCGGCCGCTGCCCGGTCGTCGACACCTGGTGGCAGACCGAGACCGGCGGCATGATGATCGCGCCGCTACCCGGCGCGACCACCACCAAGCCGGGTTCGGCGACGTTCCCGCTACCGGGCATCTCGGCCACGATCTACGACGACCGGGGCAACGAGGTCGGCGTGCCCGGCGGCGGCTACCTCGTCCTCGACCGCCCCTGGCCGGCGATGCTGCGCGGCATCTGGGGCGACGAGCAGCGCTTCAAGGACACCTACTGGTCGCGGTTCGGCGGGGTCTACTTCGCCGGGGACGGCGCCAAGCGCGACGCCGACGGCTACTTCTGGCTGCTCGGCCGCGTCGACGACGTGATGAACGTCTCGGGCCACCGCATCTCGACCACCGAGGTCGAGTCCGCGCTGGTCAGCCACCCGGCGGTGGCCGAGGCGGCCGTGGTCGGCCGTGCCGACGCGCAGACCGGCCAGGCCATCGCCGCGTTCGTCACCACCCGCGGCGGCGTCGAGGAGAACGAGGCGCTCGCCAAGGAGCTGCGCGACCACGTGGCCAAGATGATCTCGCCGATCGCCAAGCCAGCGTCGTTGCTGTTCACGGGCGACCTGCCCAAGACCCGGTCCGGCAAGATCATGCGCCGCCTGCTCAAGGACATCGCCGAGGACAAGCAACTCGGCGACACCACCACGCTCGCCGACGCATCGGTGGTCGACACGATCAAGAACCGCTATCTCGAGGCGCCCCGGGACGCGTAGCCCGGCGGGCCTCGCTCACGAGGGTGTCCGCGTGACGCCGCGAGCCGCGCGGCGTCCCGCGGGCGTTGTTGCGTGCCCTGTGAGTACGGCACCTGGAGTGACCCGGGTGGTGGCCGACGGGCCCCACGTCAGACATCGAGACCGGGGCACCACACAAGGGAGCCAACTTGACGCAGGAACCGACCAACCCGCCGCCCGCTGCCGCACCCACGACCGGGAAGCCGTGGTGGAAGCGCTGGTGGGGCATCACACTCATCGCCATCGTCGTCCTCGGCGTCCTCGGAAATCTCGCTGGGGACGACGACGCGCCGAGCGAGGAGCCGCAGCCGGCAGCGACCGAGGACACCGATACCACGTCCGCCGATCCGGCCGAATCAGAAGAGCCGGAACCGGCGGGTGCCGAGGAGCCGGACCCGGCGCCATCGGACGAGGACGCGGCCGGCGAGCCCGCGCCCGACCCCGAGCCGGAGCCGGAGCCCGAACCGGTGGGCATCGGCGACGGGACCTACACCGTCGGGGAGGATCTCGCGCCGGGCACGTACCGGTCCGAGGGGTCGTCGATGTGCTACTGGGCACGTCTGGCCGGCTTCTCCGGCGAACTCGGCGACATCATCACCAACGGCAACGCCTCCACCATCCTCACCATCGCCGAAGGCGATGTCGGGTTCGAGACCTCCGGCTGTGGTGACTGGGTCGCCGTCGAGGAGACCTTCCCAGCCACCCCCACAACCGAGTTCGAGGACGGCACCTACGCCGTGGACTCACACATCGCTCCCGGCCGCTATCGGGCTGACGCCGCGTCCGACACGATGTGCTACTGGGCTCGCCTCTCGGACTTCAGCCACGAGTTGAGCGGCATCATCACGAACGGCAACAGCCCGACCACGATCGAGATCGCGGCCGGTGACGCCGGATTCGAGACGTCCGGATGCGGGTCCTGGACCCGTCAGTGACCTCCGCGAGGGGAGGCGATCGCGCTGAGCCCAGGGCGACGCCGCCCGCTCGACGCGCGGGCACGGACGCCCGGTCGGCCCCGTTCGGCGGGGCCGAGCACGCCCGGACCGCCGCCGCGCGGACTTGGGTCGCAGGACACCCGACCAACAAGGAGAGCCCGATGGCGGTCAAGGACGTCCTGCGCGACCACGGCGACCAACTGCGGACCGACCTGCTCAGCAAGGTGATCGAGGCCGCAGCCGACTGCGCCGCCCACTGTGACGCGTGCGCCGACGCCTGCCTCGAGGAGGGAAACCCCGACCTCGTCCGCTGCATCCGTTCGGACCTCGACTGCGCCGACATCTGCACCGCGACCGCCAAGGTCGTCGCCCGCGCCGGTGCGTCGGGTCAGCCCTGGCTGGAACTGGTGAAGGTCTGCATGCAGGCCTGTGCGAGCTGCGCCGAGGAGTGTGAGCAGCACGCGGACATGCACGACCACTGCCGCGCCTGCGCCGAGGCGTGCCGTCGCTGCGAGGCGGCCTGCCGCGAGCTGCTCGACGCGGCCGGCTGATCACGACGATGGACTGGAGCGCCTTCGTGCAGCGGCTCGTCGCGCCCGCCACCGACCTGCTGGTCGTGGTCGTCGCGGCGGTCGCGATCTACCTGTGGGTCATCCTCGCGACCCGGCTACTCGGGCTGCGCAGCTTCGCAAAGATGAGCGCGTTCGACTTCGCGATGACCATCGCGACCGGGTCGGTGATCGCCACGGTGGCGCTCGGCAGCGTGCCCCTGACCAGCGGGATGACGGCGATCGCGGTGCTGTTCGTCGCCCAGTTCGCGGTCGCCCGGCTGCGGCGCGGCACCGGCCTCGACGGCGTCATCGACAACCGACCGCTGCTGCTGCTTTACGAGGGGCGCATCCTCGACGACCATCTCGCCAAGGCCCGGCTCACGCGCGGCGACCTGATGGGCAAGCTGCGTGCGGCCGACGTGACCCGTGTCGCCGCCGTCCGACTGGTGGTGCTCGAGACCACGGGCGACATCAGCGTGATCACCTCGTCGGGGCCGCTCGATGCGGCCCTGCTCGATGGTGTCGAACTCGGCGACGCGGCCGCGGACGTGGCGCGCGAGCGCACATGACGAGACCCCTCGCTTCGAGGGGCCTCGTCAATCTGCACCAGCCGGCCCCAATGTCGCGCCTGACCAAGGAGAACAACGCGGGTCGGTGCTGCGACAACCGAGCCTAGGTCGAATGACCGATTCGCGGCCACCGAACGGCCATCGGCCGATCCGGCCGGGTCATCCGGACTGGTCAGGTCGGCCGGGGTCTCAGATCTCGCCCCGTTCCCGGGCCTCGGCGACCAGGCGGCCGACATTGCGAACGTCGCCGGGTGTCCCCTCGAGCAGACGGTTGCGCTCGTCGAGGAAGGCACGCCCGAGCTTGGCACGCTCGTCATCGGGGACGTTCTCGCGGGCGGCGTTGAGGATCTCGCGCTCCTCCTCGTCCATGTGATGGTTGAGCGCCTCGACGAGTTCCTCGAGCTTCTCCTCGAACTCGTCGTCGTCGTCCGCGTCGGCCTGGAGCACCTCGAGCAGGGCCTCGTGGCCCTCGCTGTGCTCCTCGGAACCGTGCTCGATCTCTTCGGCCTCGGCCGGGGCCTTGCGCTTGAGCGCGGGATACACCTCGGCCTCCTCGGCCTCGGCGTGCGCCACGAGGAGATCGGCCAGGGTCGCCAGCACCGAGGCGCGGTCCTCCTCGCGGTTGCGCAGGAGCCGGAACAGGCGCTCGAACTCGCGATGGTCGGCCAGGATCAGTTCGACCACGTCCTCGGTGTCGGCCGTGCTCGCGCCGCCGTATTCCTCAGCCACTGCTCACTCCTCGAACCGTCACGGATGCGGCCCCATCGGTCGCGCACCATCGGCCCGCATCCTCCACGGCGCCGCGCCACCAGGGACGTCCCACGTCGGCCGGTCGGACACCTCCTGCCCGTCCGACCCCGGACGACTACCTTGCGGCGACGAATCCTGATGGGGTCGCTGTAGTTCGCGTGTGCGGGACCGATGTGTTCCTGCGGGCCGCACGGCTCTCCCGACGCCGGTTCCCTGACCGCCGGCAGGCCAACGGAATCTCGTAGTGACTCTCACGATCGCCGTCGGCGCGGTGTTCCTTCTCGCGGCGCTCCTGCCGCTGCTCACCCGCGCGCTCGACCGCAACGCCGGGTACGTCGGCGCCGGCGCCCTCGCGGCCGTCGCCGTCTGGATCGGGATCCAGGCCCCGGCCGTGCTCGACGACCGTCCCATCACCCAGTCGTTCACCTGGCTGCCCGACGCCGGCATCAGCTTCTCCCTGCGCCTCGACGCCCTGGCGCTGATGTTCTCGTTGATCGTGCTCGTCATCGGCGCACTGGTGCTGGCCTACGCCGCGCGCTACTTCGGCAAGGGCAGCGTGCAGACAGCGCGGTACCTCGCGCTGCTGACCTTCTTCGCCGGCTCGATGCTGGGCCTGGTCCTGGCCGACGACGCCCTGCTGCTGTTCGTGTTCTGGGAGTTCACCAGCGTCTCGAGCTTCTTCCTCATCGGCGGCCTCGGCGAGGGCAAACAGGGCGCCACGCGCGCCTTCCTGACCACGGCGATCGGCGGGCTGGCGCTGCTCGCGGGCCTGGTGCTGCTGGGTGTCACGGCCGGCAGCGGGTCGCTGAGCGACATCCTCGCCGCCGGCGACACCGTGCTCGCGTCCGGCATCGCCGAACCGGCGATCGTGCTGCTGCTGCTGGCCGCGTTCACGAAATCCGCGCAGTTCCCGTTCCACTTCTGGTTGCCCGGCGCGATGGTCGCCCCGACGCCGGTCTCGACCTACCTCCACGCCGCCACCATGGTCAAGGCCGGCATCTACCTGATGTTCCGGTTCACGCCGCTGTTCGGCGACGTCGCGCTCTGGCAGGTCACGCTGGTCCTGGTCGGTGGCGGCACAGCCCTGTTCGCCGCCCTCGTCGCCACCAAGCAGAACGACCTCAAGGCCCTGCTCGCGTACTCCACCGTCAGCCAACTCGGCCTGCTGACCGCCATCATCGGCATCGGTTCGCCCGAGGCGCTGGCGGCGGCGGCGCTGCACACGGTGGCGCACGCGCTGTACAAGGCCACCCTGTTCATGACGGTCGGCATCATCGACCACGAAGCCGGCACCCGTGACATCCGCCAACTCGGCGGGTTGCGCCGCACCCTTCCCGTCACCGCGCTGGCGGGCGGCCTGGCGGCGGCGTCCATGGCCGGCCTGCCACCGCTGCTCGGCTTCGTGTCCAAGGAGGAGATCCTCGCCGGCTTCGTCGAGGTCCACGACCCGGCCTGGCTCGGCCTGGCCGGCGTCACCCTGGCGGTCCTGGCCAGCATCGGCACCGTCGCCTACTCGGCCCGCTACTACCTGCGGACCTTCGAGGGACCCGAACGCTCCCACAGCCACAAGGCGCCGTTCGCCTTCGCCGCGCCGGCGGCGATCGCGGGCGTGGCCGGACTGCTGCTCGGACTGATCGTCAAGCTGTTCGACCCGCTCGTCAACGGCGTCGCGCTCGCCACCACCGGCGAGGACCCGCACCTGCACCTGGCGTTGTGGCACGGCATCGGCGCGCCGCTCGTGCTCTCGACCGTCATCATCGGCCTCGGCATCACGGCGGTCGTCTACGCCACGCACGTCGAGCGCTTCCAGGCCCGCTTCACGCTGCCCACGGGCGCCGGCAACTTCGACCGTGCCTACGACGGGATCCTCCGGTTCGGCGCTTGGGTCGGCCGACCGTCGGTGCCGCACGCACCCTCGGCGTACATGCTCCCCGTGTTCGCCACGCTGGTGCTGGTCGGCGTCGTCGCCACCGCGTCGGTCGGCATCGGCGGCCTCGGCGCGCCCGCCGACTCGCACCTGCCGGACTGGGCGGTCATCGTCCTGCTCGGCATGTCCATCGGCGGCACCATCACCGCGCGCAGCCGGCTCGCCGCCATCGCCATGCTCGGCCTGGCCGGCTTCACCGTCGCCCTTTGGTTCGTGCTGCTCGGCGCCCCCGACCTCGCGCTGACCCAGTTGCTGGTCGAGACCCTGTCGGTCGCACTGTTCGTGGTCGTGTTCCGCCGCCTGCCCTCGACGTTCCATCGAGGTGGCCTCGTCCGGCGCCGTTCGGCCGCAGTCATCGCGGCGCTGGTCGGTGTCACGGTCGGGACCGCGACCTATCTGTTCACGGGCCGTCGCGGCCTCTCGGACGTCGGCGCGCGGTTCATGGCCGACGGCTACGACCTGACCGGTGGCGCCAACGTCGTCAACACGATCCTGGTCGACTTCCGGGCGCTGGACACCATGGGCGAGATCACCGTCCTAGCGGTCGCCGGCACCGCGATCTTCTCGCTGGTGCGGCAGTCGCCGCGTCAGCCGCTGCCGGACCCGGTGGCCCTCGACAACGGCTCACGGGACCAGGGCATGATCGACAGCCCGATCCTGCACACGGCGACGCTCGCCATCGCGCCGGCCATGGTCGTCGCATCGCTGTGGCTGCTGTGGCGTGGTCACAACGCCGTCGGCGGTGGCTTCATCGGCGGGTTGGCGGCGGGCGCGGCGGCCGTCCTGCTGTACTTCGCCCGCGGCCACCAGCGCATCTGGAACTCCTCGCTGCTGCGCACGATCACGCTGGTGGCGACCGGCCTGATCATCGCCATCGGGCACGGCCTCGGGGGTCTGGCGATCACCGGCGCGTTCCTCGACGGCGCGAAGTGGCATCTGCCGTTCGGGATCCACACCGCCGCGTCGCTGGTGTTCGACATCGGCGTGTACTTCGTCGTTGTCGGCCTCGTCGTCGCGATCGTGCGCCACCTCGGCCAGTACATCTCCGAGCCCTCGCCTGATCCCCGCCGCGCCAACCTGCCCAACTGGGCATCGGACCGCGGCGGCGTGCGGCCCCGCTGGCCGTTCACGCCGACCGGGGAGTCCGAGCCCGACCACGGTGGCGAAACCGAACCTGCCCCCGCCAGCCACGACACGGAGTACCGCTCGTGACCGCCGCCATCATCGTCGGCATGCTCGCCGCTGGGGGCACCTACCTCGTGCTCCAGCGAGGCATCGTCCGCATCGCGCTCGGCTTCACGCTGCTCGGCCACGTCGCGACCACCCTGCTCGTCACCTCGGGCGGGGTCAACCGGCGCGGCGTGCCGTTCGTCGGCGCCTCCGAGGTTCCCGCCGACCCGCTGCCCCAGGCGTTCGCACTCACCGCCATCGTGATCTCGTTCGGCATCACCGCGTTCCTGCTGACGCTGGCCTTCCGGGGCCGGGACGTGCTCGGCCACGACGACGTCGAGGACCCCTACCTGAGCGACGCCGACGACGTCGACGAGTTGCCCGTGCCCTTCCGTGACCACTTCGAGGGCCGCGCATGACCACGCTCCTCCCACTGCCCTTCGCGCTGCCGCTCATCGTCGGCGCGGTCGGCCTGCTGGTGCGCCGCCACCGCGGTGTCCAACGCGTCCTGACCGCCACGCTGTTCGCGGTCCTGCTCGCGATCTCGATCACCTTCGTCGCCGCGACCAGCGACGGCGAGGTCTTCGCCGTCGTCATCGGTGCGTGGCCGGTCCAACTCGGCATCCCGTTCGCGGTCGACGGCTTCGCCGCGCTGATGATGCTGACCGTCACCGTCTCGGCGACCCTCGCCCTGGTGTTCGCGATCTCGCGCGGCGAGGACCGTCACGCCACGTTCCATCCGATGGTCGCCGTGCTGATCGGCGGCGTGCTCGGCGCGATGAGCACCGCCGACCTGTTCAACCTGTTCGTCACCTTCGAGGTGATGCTGATCGGCTCGTACGTCCTGCTCACGCTGCGCGGCGGCCGCCGCCAGGTCCGGGCCGGCACGATCTACGTCACCGTCAGCCTGCTGGCCTCGACCGCCTTCCTGGTCGGCATCGGCCTGGTGTACGGCACGGCCGGCACGGTCGCGTTCGGGCAGCTTCACGGCATCGTCGAACGCGTCCCCGAGTCGGCGGTCGGCGCCTGGATCGTGCTCGCGGCCATCGCGGTCAAGGCCAGCCTCGTCCCGATGCACACCTACCTGCCGCGCACCTACGTCGAGGCGTCGCCCGGTGTGACCGCGCTGTTCTCGGGCCTGCTCACCAAGGCCGGCGTCTACGTCCTGTTCCGCCTCTGGTCGATCCTGTTCGCCGGCGGCGACACCGGGTCGCACACGATCTGGCTGGCGGTTGCCGGTGCGACCATGCTGATCGGCGTGTTCGGCGCCGTCGGCCGCGGCGACATGCGCGGCATCCTCGCCTACCACATGGTCAGCCAGGTGGGCTACCTGATCCTGCCGCTCGGGCTGTGGACGGTCGCGGGGCTGACCGCCGGCATCGTCTACCTGATGCAGTACGTGCTGGTGAAGGGCGCCCTGTTCGTCGCCGTTGGCACGGTCGAGACCCTGACCGGTACGGGCAAGCTCAAGCAACTCGGCGGCATGGTCCGCACGCGCCCGTGGCTGGCCATGGCCTTCCTGTTCCCGGCCCTGGCGCTGGCCGGCATCCCGCCGACCTCCGGGTTCGTGGGCAAGTACCTGCTGATCCGGGCCGCGTTCGTCGACGCCCACTGGGTCGCCGGTGGCGTGGCCGTGTTCGTGAGCCTGTTCACGCTGCTGTCCATGGTCAAGATCTGGAACGGCGCGTTCTGGGGCGAGTTGACCGAGTGGTCGCGCAACGAGCCCGCGGCCGCCCGGGTGGGACTGCGCCCGGTCCCCGCCGGTGGTGCCGGTGACGAGGAGCCGCCGGTGCGCCGTGCCGCCAGCAATGGCCGGGTCGCGGGCATGGTCGCCCCCGCCCTGCTGGTGGCGGTCGCCGTCCTGGTGCTCGGCATCGGCGCCCAGCCCCTGATCGAACTGGTCACGCCGGCGGCCGAAGGGCTGCTCGACCCGACGGTCTACGTCGAGACGGTGGGTTCGCTGTGAACAGCTTCTTCCGCTTCGTCCTGCGCATCCCACGGATCCTGCAGGCGATCCTCGAGTACCTGTGGGCGCTGGTCCAGTCCAACGTCCAGGTCGCGTGGGAGGTGGCCACGCCGGGCCTGCACATCTCGCCGGCCATCATCCGCGTACCGAACAACACGCGCACCGACCTCGAGACCATGCTGCTCGCCAACATGATCACGATGACGCCGGGCACGTTGACCCTCGAGGTCGACCGCCGCACCCGCGACCTGTACGTCCACACGCTGTACTACACCGATCACGAGTCGTTCCTGGCCGACATCGCCAAGCTCGAACGCACGCTGCTCAAGGCCACCCGATGATCCTCGCCGACCTCGCCGTGGCCGTGCTCGTGCTGGCCTTCGTGCTGGCGCTCGTGCGGGCCATCCGCGGCCCCAGCGTCGCCGACCGGGCCATGGCCGCCGACGTCGGGCTGTTCAGCATCCTCGGCACGATCGCCGTGCTGGCGGTGCGAACCCACTTCACCGGCTTCCTCGACATCATCCTCGTCGCCACCATCCTGGCGTTCCTGGCCGCCGTCGCGCTGGCCGCACTGGTCGGGAGGTTCGACACATGATCCTCGACATCATCGGTGGCGTCCTGATCGGCCTGGGCGTCGCGCTCGTGCTGCTGGCCGGGCTCGGCCTGCTGCGCTTCCCCGACGTGTTCACCCGATCGAGCGCGTCCACGAAGGCCGCCGGCCTCGGCCTCGCCCTGATCTTCGCCGGGACCGCGTTCGTGGTCGGTACCACCGAGGCGGCGGTGAAGATGAGCCTGGCGATCGTGTTGCAGTTCCTGACCGTCCCCGTTGCCGGACACGTCATCGCACGCGCCGCCTACCGGGCGGGCACCCCGCTGTGGGAGGGCACCGTCGTCGACGAACTCGACCCCCGAGCCCAGCAACTCGACTCGGGCGGACACGGACCGACGAGCTGATCCGGCCTCACAGCTTGCGGTGGGCCCCCTCGACGTAGGTGTCGACCCACTCCTTGCCGAGCTCGGGGAACTTGTCCTCGCCGCGCTTGTCGACGTACTTGGTGATGTCGTCGATGACGCGCTGGGTCAGCTCGAGCACGTCGCTGGTGTCGATCTCCTGGGCCACGAGCAGCTCGCGGATCCTGTCGCAGATCAGTCGGCCGTCGACGGGGTAGATCTTGGCGGCATCGAGCAGCGCTCGGGCGTCGTAGAGCACGGCGAACACCGCGTCGCCGAGCTCGCGCCCGACCATCGACTGCTCCTTGGCGTGGCGGCCTCCGGTCGTGTAGCGCTCGGACTCGAGCTGGCGGTCGAGGGTCTCCTTGCCCCACTCGGCGGTCAGCTCGCCCTGCTCCTCGAGGTTTCGCACCACGTCGCGCACGACGTTGAAGCGCGACACGGTCGCCTCGATCTCGGCCTCGGAGAGCAGACCCGCCAGCGTGTCGCGGATGTCCTTGTCGCTGACCTGCAGCAGGCGGCGGCCGAACTCCTCGTCGACGAGTTCGGGCAGCGCGAGGTAGTTGTGGGCGCCGACCTCGTTGTCGGGCGTGGCCATGTTCGCCCCGAACGACATGTCGTTGTCGATGCCGGTCACGCCGAGGACCTTGCCGGTCTCGGGGTCGCGCTGGACGAAGTAGTTGCCGGCGTGCCGGTCGAGCTGACCGGCGATGGCGTCGAGGATCTGCAGCTTGTTCATGCAGCGCTGCAGGACCGGGTCCTCCATCGCGACGGTGTCCGGGCCGGCGTTGTCAGAATCGCGCACGACCTGGTTGTTCTTGATGAAGCTGCTCATCTCGTCACCCTGGGCCTTCTCGGTGACGAAACCGAACTTGGTGGTCGACTCGCTGAGGTTGGACTCGCCCGGCTTGCGCTTGGCCTCCTTGCGGCTGCGGCTGGTGTGGACCGCGAACTCGGTGCGGGCGATGACCCCGCCTTCGAGCAGCTTGTCGAGCCGGTACATCGCGATCGAGCGGCCGGCGAAGTTCGCGTCGTACTGGCCGATCCCGGCTTTCTTGTCGTGGCCGGCGGTCATCTTGGCGAAGCCGCGGTCCTCCTTGAAGTAGCCCTCGAGGATGGGGCCTTCCGAGGAGGCGTAGGCGACCTGGTCGAGGCGGTTCATGCCGCCGCCGACCGCGTCGTCCTTGCCCCAGTCGAGCTGGGTGTCGTCGAGGCCTCCCGAGCCGAACTGGCCCCGCTCGATGTCGGTCTTCTCCACGCGCACACGGGTCAGGAACAGCGTCACGGCCTGCCGACGCTGCGCCTTCGTTCGCACGTCGTCCTCGTGGTCGTCCCAGTTCGCGTCGGAGTTGGCCTTGATGGCGTCGGCGCCCTCCTGGTCGTTGGCGGCCTGCCACTGCAGGGCGACCTTCTCGAGCGAGAGCAGGGCCTTCAGCAACTTGGCGCGCAGCTTCGCCTCGGCCTTGTCGTAGCCCTTCGCGGTCGGGTTGGCCAGCAGGGCCGCGTACTGGTCCTCGTACTTCTCGTAGCTGGCCAGTTGCGCGAGCAGTTCGTTCCAGCGCGAGCCCTTGATCGACTTCAACAGGCTCTTCTTCGCCTTGCCGCCGAGGTCCTCGAGCGCCCGCTTCGTTCCCTTGAGCTTGGCGTGGACGAGTTCGTGGCCCGCGTCGTCGTGCGCGGCCGGGTGTTGGACGGCGTGCGTCACCTCATGGGCCAGCAGTTCGAACCCGGCCGGACTCGACGGGTCGTACTCGCCCGGACCGAAGTGGATGTCCGTGCCGGAGGTGAAGGCGTGTGCGCCCATGGCTGCGGCTTTGCCGGCCGAGTCGCCGCCGGTGTGGAGCCGGACCCCGCTCACGTCACGGCCGGTCAACGACGCGAGCTTGGCGGCGTCACCCGTCGCGAGCGGCGCACCGCCGAGACGGCCGCGGGGATCCCGCTCCCCCGCCATCCCCTTCGCCTTCGCGGCGACGTCGTCGGCCTGCCGTTCGAAGGTCGGGTGCTCCCACGGCACCGGGCCCGTGTCCTGCGCGTCCTCCGTGGCGCGCAGCCGTTGGACCATGTCCGTGACGGCCCGGTTGCCGGCCGTCGCCTGCAGCGATGGTGGTCGCGGTTGCGACGCCACCTGGTCCGGTGACCGACGCGTCACGCGTTGCTTGCTGCGCTGTTCAGCCACGGCTCTACCGTCTCCTCATGAGCGCCCCCGGTCCGGGCACAGACGCTCGCAGCCGGGTCCGTGCGCCGCCCCGCGTTTCGCTGACGATTACCTGAAGATCTGGTTGCGCCGGCGGGTCAGTCCGCGATCTCGACCACGACGAGGATCGCGTCAGCGTCGACCTGTTGACCGGCGAGTACGGCGACCGTGGTCACGGTGCCGTCGACATCGGCGGTCACGCGGTGTTCCATCTTCATCGCCTCGATCGTGACCAGCAGGTCGCCGCGAGCCACCGTGTCGCCGGCCGCGACCGCAACCGTCGTGACCGTGCCCGGCATCGGCGCGGTCGTCGTGCCGGGCGCGTCCGCGACGGCGCGGTGGGGAAAGCGCGGCAGCGACCGCAGCGCGACCCACCTCCCGCCCACGCGCACCTGCAGGACCTGCTCGTGCCGGGCCGGATCCTGGTCGGGGGCGGTCGGCCGGCGGATCTCGATCCGCTGACGGACGCCGTCGATCACCTCGATGTCGACGTGCGTCGGACCGTGCCCGTGGACGAGCACCTCGAGACCGTCGTCGGCGATCCCGCCGCCGGTCGGCAGGTGGCCGGGCGGCAGATCGGGTCCGACGACCACCGACCACCAGCCGAGGCCACGCGAGGAGCGCTCCACCCGGACGGCACGGTCGCCGTCGTCGTCGCTGCGGTGGCCGAGCCGCACCGGCAGGGCCAGCCCGAGGCCATTGGTGAATCCCTGCGGGATCCCGGCCGGGACCGCACCCACCCGCGTGCCGAGCGTGGCATGCAGGGCGGCTGCCATCATGGCGGCCCGCGTCGTCGCGTCGTCGGGGTCGAACGTGCGGCTGGCCGGGGTCGCGAACCGCTCGTCGAGGTAGGCGGTGGTCGTGTCGCCGGCCAGGAACGCCTCGTCGCGCAGGACCGCGACCAGCAGGTCTTTGTTGGTCGCGCCCGAGGTCAGCGTCGCCTCCAGGGCAGCGGCGAGCCGTGCCGCCGCCTCCGGGCGGGTCGCGGCCGTGCCGATCGCCTTGGCCAGCATCGGGTCGTAGTCGGGCGAGACGTGGTCACCCGCGCGGGCTCCGTTGTCCCATCGGATGCCGTCGCCGCCGGCCGGCTCGAACAGGTGCAGCGTCCCCGGCGACGGCCGGTAGTGAGCGGCCGGGTTCTCGGCGTAGAGGCGCCCTTCGATGGCGTGGCCGACCTGCACGAGGTCGTCCTGCGCGAACGGCAGCGGTGCCCCGGCGGCCACCAGGATCTGCAGTCGCACGAGGTCGATCGCCGTGCCGACCCCGGTGCCGCGGACCCGGACCGTCTGCTCCGTGACGGGGTGTTCGACCTGCAGACGGGTGTTCACCTCGAGGAAGGCGAACGCCTCGCGGGGGTCGACGTCCTCCCCCGCCCGGCGGCGCGCCAGGATCCTCTCGTCGGCGACGAACTCGATCGTGCCGGCGTTGACGTAGCCGATCGCCCTCGCGGCGGCGACGGCAGCCCCGGTCAGCGCGGCGCGGACCTCGGCATCGATCGCGACCGACGGCGCCTCCTCGATAACCTTCTGGTGGCGGCGCTGGATCGAGCACTCGCGCTCGAACAGGTGCACGACGTTGCCGTGACCGTCCCCGAGCACCTGGACCTCGAGGTGGCGTGGCCGGGTCACGAACCGTTCGAGGAAGATGCGGTCGTCGCCGAACGCGGACGCGGCCTCGCGCCGTGCTGCCGCGACCGCATCCGCGAGGTCGGCCGGGTCGTGGACGACCCGCATGCCCTTGCCGCCACCGCCGGCGGCTGCCTTGACCATGACCGGGAACCCGACCTCGGCGGCCCGTGCGGCCACCTCGTCTGCGCCGACGTCGGCCGGCAGGTCGGCGCCGGGGACGAGAGGAACGCCGGCAGCGGCCATGCGTCGCTTGGCCTCGATCTTGTCGCCCATCGCGGCGATCACGTCCGGCGACGGGCCGATCCAGGTGATGCCGGCGTCGAGGACGGTGCGGGCGAAGTCGGCGTTCTCGGACAGGAACCCGTAGCCGGGGTGGATGGCGTCGGCGCCGGTGCGTGCCGCCGCGTCGAGGATCAGGTCGCTGCGCAGGTAGCTGTCGGCGGGCCGCGTGCCGCCGATGCGCACCGCCTCGTCGCAGACCTCGACGTGCAGGGCGAGCGTGTCGGCGTCCGAGTGGACCGCGACCGTGGCGATGCCCATGGCGCGGCACGTCCGTGCGACGCGCACGGCGATCTCGCCGCGGTTGGCGATCAGCACCTTGCGGGGCAGGCGGATGTCCTCCACGGCGGTCACATCCGGAACACGCCGTAGCCCGTGGCACCACGGACCTCGGCGGAGTGGACGGCGGACAGGGCGAGCCCGAGCACGTGGCGGGTGTCGCGCGGGTCGATCACGCCGTCGTCCCAGCCCTGGCCGGTCGCGAACAGCGCGTTGGACTCGGTCTCGATCTGGGCCTCGACCATCTGACGGACGGCGGCATCGTGCTCGTCGTCCCACGGCTCGCCGCGGTTCTCGGCCGCCGACCTCGCCACGATCGAGAGCACACCGGCAAACTGCTGCGGGCCCATCACGGCGATGTGGTGGTTGGGCCAGGTGAACAGCAGCCGCGGGTCGTAGGCCCGGCCGCACATGCCGTAGTTGCCGGCCCCGTACGACGCGCCGGTCATCACCGTCAGGTGCGGCACCTCGGAGTTGGTGACCGCGTTGATCAGCTTCGCTCCGTCCTTGATTATCCCGGCCTGCTCGTAGCGCGTGCCGACCATGAACCCGGTGATGTTCTGCAGGAACACCAGCGGCACGGGCAGCCGGTTGCACAGTTGGATGAACTGCGCGCCCTTCTCGGACTCGGCGTTGAACAGCACACCGTTGTTGGCCAGCACGCCGACGGGATACCCGTGGATCGAGCCCCACCCGGTGACCAGGTTGGGGCCGTAGGCGGCCTTGAACTCCTCGAAGCGCGACCCGTCGAGGACGCGGGCGAGCACCTCGCGGCTGTCGAACGGCTCGCGCAGGTCGGCCGAGGCGATGCCGAGCAGGTCCTCGGCGGGGTGCACGGGTTCGTCGGCGGGTTCGGTCGGCCCCGGTCCGGCCTTGCGCCACTGCAGGTGCGCCACGATCCGGCGGGCGGTCAGGATCGCGTCGTGCTCGTCGTCGGCGAGGTAGTCGCCGAGGCCCGAGGTGCGGGCGTGCATCTCCGCCCCGCCGAGTTCCTCCTCGTCGGCGTCCTCGCCCGTGGCCATCTTCACCAGCGGCGGCCCGCCCAGGAACACCTTCGAGCGCTCGCGGATCAGCACCGTGTAGTCGCTCATGCCCGGCACGTACGCCCCGCCCGCGGTCGACGAACCGAACACGACCGAGATGGTCGGGATGCCGGCCTTCGACAGGGCGGTCAGATCGTGGAAGGTCCGTCCGCCGCGGACGAAGATGTCCTTCTGCGTACGCAGGTCGGCGCCGGCCGACTCGGTCAGGTTGATCACCGGCAGGCGGTTCTCGGCCGCGACCTGCAGGCCACGCAGGGCCTTGGTGACCGACCACGGGTTCGAGGCGCCACCCTTGACGGTCGGATCGGAGCCGGTGACGAGGCACTCGACGCCGCTGACGACCCCGATGCCCTGCACGACCGAGCCGCCGACGTGGAAGTCGCTGCCCCAGCCGATCAGCGGCTGCAGTTCCAGGAACGGGCTGCCCGGGTCGAGCAGCAGGGCGATGCGCTCGCGGATCGTCAGCTTGCCGCGACCGCGGTGCCGTTCGAGCTTCTCGGGCCCACCGCCTGCCGCCGCCTGCTCGAGCAGCGAGCGGATCTCGGCCAGGCCGGCGAGGTTCGCGTCGCGGTTGCGGCCGAACGTCGCCGAGTCCCGATCGACGCGCGAGCCGAGCACCTCGCCCTGCATGCCCACGTCGACTCCTGACCGCCCGCGTGGCGTCCGCCTGCGGCACAACGGAACGGAAACCTACCGATCGTTCCGCTCGCCTGTCACGACGGGTCCCCGCGTCCCACGTCCGCCGGGGTGGTCGTGCGCAGCTCGCCGGCGCCCCACACCAGCGTCCGGATCGGCCAGGGGATGGTCATGCCGG
>DATHUR010000080.1:0-50883 GCA_035462025.1 Egicoccus sp.
TGAGGCCCCCGCCGAGGAGGAAGGTGGCGGCAAGCTCAAGCTCGCCGACACCCCGCGCCAGCAACTCGGCCTGGTCTTCCTCGGCGCCCTCGGCGTCGGCGGCGCGCTGGCATTCGGCAACGCCCGCCGCCAACTCAAGGGCGAGCGCCCCCAGGCCACCGGCGAGTTCCGCTGGCGCTAGTCCCGGCCGCATAGCTCCCGGGCACGAAGCCTGGGCGCTCCAAAGGCAGCGGAGGACGACTGGGCCGCCGAAAGCAGGGGCTGACAGCGAGCGAAGCGAAGCTGGCGAGTGGAGCCGAGTGCCAGGGGCGAAAACGCCCCCTGCGCAGGCGCCCAGGCGTCCGGAGCGGTCGCCCGCAAGAGCCAGAGCGGGTACCGGGGCTTACAGGACGTTGTGTTCGCGGGCGTGGTCGAGTTCCTCGGGTGTCCACAGCACGTCGCGGGCCTTGGAGCCCTCGTTGGGTCCGACCACGCCGAGTTCCTCGAGTTCGTCCATCAGGCGGCCGGCGCGGGCGAACCCGATCCGGAGCTTGCGCTGCAGCATCGAAGTCGATCCCAGGCCCGACACCACGACCTGCTCGGCGGCGCGGCGCAGCAGCGCCTCGTCGGAGTCGTCGTCACCCGAACGGGCCGAGTCCGCCTTCTCGGCCGCGTCGCCGGTCTTGACGACCTCCTCGCGGTACTCGGCCTCGCGCTGCTGCTTGCAGTATGCGACCGCCGAGCTGACCTCGCGTTCGGTGACCCAGCAGCCCTGCAGGCGGGAGGGCTTGCCCTGGCTGGCCGGCAGGAACAGCATGTCGCCCTTGCCGACCAGCTTCTCGGCGCCGCCCATGTCGAGGATGGTGCGCGAGTCGGTCTGCGAGGCGACGGCCAGCGCGAGGCGCGACGGGATGTTGGCCTTGATCAGGCCGGTGATGACGTCGACCGACGGGCGCTGGGTGGCGATCACCATGTGGATGCCGACCGCTCGTGCCATCTGCGCGATGCGGCAGATCGCGTCCTCGACGTCGCGCGGCGCGACCAGCATCAGGTCGGCCAGCTCGTCGATCACGAGCAGGATGTAGGGCAGCTCGCGCGGCTCGATCTGTTCACCGTCGGGACCGGGCCGCGGCGCGACCTCGTCGGCACGGATCGCGTCGTTGTAGCCGTCGATGTTGCGGTAGCCGAGGTGGGCGAGCAGTTCGTAGCGCTGCTCCATCTCCTTGACGCACCACTGCACGGCGTCGGCCGCGCGACGGGGGTCGGTGACGACCGGCGAGAGCAGGTGCGGGGTGCCCTCGTAGCCGTTGAGCTCGACCCGCTTGGGGTCGATCAGGATCATGCGGACCTGGTCGGGCCTGGCACGCATGATGATCGAGGTGATCATGCCGTTGAGGGTCACGGACTTGCCGGACCCGGTCGCGCCGGACACCAGCAGGTGGGGCATGGTGGCGAGGTTGACCAGCGCCGGGTTGCCGGCGATGTCGACGCCGAGCGCCACGGTCAGCGGGTGCGGGTCGCGTTGTGCCTCGGGCGAGCGCAGGATGTCGCCCAGCGTGATCAGGTCGCGCTGGCGGTTGGGGACCTCGACGCCGATGGCCGACTTGCCGGGGATGGGCGCGACGATGCGCACGTCGGGGGCCGCCAGCGCGTAGGCGATGTCGTCGCCCATGTTGGCGACCTTCTTGACCTGCACGCCGGGGCCGAGCTCGATCTCGAACCGGGTGACGGTCGGACCACGCGACCAGCGGGCGACGGTCGCGTCGATGCCGAACTGGTCGAAGGTCTCCTGCAGCGCGGCGGTCTGGGCCTCGATGGTGCGGGTCGACTCCTTGCCCATCTTCTTGCCCATCGCGAGCAGTTCGATCGTGGGCAGTTGGTAGTCGTCCCAGGACGTGACCGGCGCGACCTTCTTGGCCTTCTTAGCGGCCGAGGACGCGACGATGCCTGCGCGGGCGGCCTCGACCGGCGGGTCGGGGACGCGTCCGGCGAGGCGGTCGGCGGCGGTGGCCCCGTCCTCGGCGTCGGGCTCGGATCCCGCGGCGGCGGCGCGAGCGCCCTCGGACAGTTCGGGCTGTTCGAACGCCTTGTTGGCGAGGGTGGCCCGGACCCGGGTCGTCGGCACGTCGGCGGCGTCCTCGGCCGCGTCGTCCTTGCTGCGGGGTTCGCGTGCAACCTGCTGGGTGGCGTCGGCCGTCCGCGGTTCGTCGAGGTCGGGCCGTTCGCGGACGAAGACGCCCTTGATGGCCGCGACGACCGCCGAGAACGGCGTCTTGGTCACCACCAGCAGGCCGAGTGCGACCAGGGCCACGACCACGGCACCCGCCCCCCACACCGACAGGGCGGCCGTCAGCGGCGTCCCGATCGCCCAGCCGAGCAAGCCACCGGCCAGCCACAGTCCACGGATGCCGTCGGCCGGCGCCGGACCGCCGGCGATCAGGTGCAGCCCGCCCAGCACGCCGATGCCGAGCATGAACGAGCCGACCCCGATGCGACCGATCTCGGGGCTCGGGCGGCCGATGACCACCAGCAGCCCGAACCAGGCGAGCAGCACCGGCACCACGTAGCCGAGCAGGCCGAGCAGGCCGAGCGCGACCGCTTCGAGGAAGTTGCCGACCGGGCCGGCCGCGTCGGCGTAGATGCCGAGACCGGTCAGGACGCCGAGCAGGATGAGCAGGATCCCGACCGCGTCCTGCTTCTGGGCCGACAGGTGCTCGCCGAAGGCGCTGCCCGCCTTCGACACCGAGCCCTGCTTGCGGGTCGTCGAGGTGCTGCGGGTGGAACGGCCGCGCGACGACGCGCGAGCGGGCGCGCGGCGGCTGGCCGGTTTGCCCCGGCTGGTCTTCTTCTTCGGCGGGTTCTTGGTGGACGACGCCACGAACGACTCGTTCCCCTCGCCCGTCGCGCACACCGGTACCGGTGCTGCAACGGGCATGCAATCGGCAGCCGTCAGAGGATAACGGCCGAACACACGCGTGGAACTACACGTTCGACGGGATCTGGTCGCGTGGCGCTCGGCGCCCACGTACAGTCCGCGCCCATGAACACATCTGCCTCCGCGTTCGCCCGGTCCGTGCTCGATGCCGCCGGTCGCGCCGTCGTCGGTCTCGACGACCAACTCGAGTTGGTCCTGATCGGCCTGCTCGCCCGTGGGCACGTGCTGGTCGAGGACGTGCCGGGCACCGGCAAGACCTCGGCGGTGCGCGCCATCGCTGCGGTCACCGGCCTGCCGTTCGGGCGCCTGCAGTGCACCCCGGACCTGCTGCCGACCGAGGTGACCGGCGTCAACGTCTACGACCAGGCGTCGGGCGAATTCCGGTTCCGGCCCGGTCCGGTGTTCCGCTCGCTGCTGCTCGTCGACGAGATCAACCGGGCCACGCCACGCACCCAGGCGGCGCTGCTCGAGGCCATGGCCGAACGCCAGGTCACCGTCGACGGGCACTCGCATCCCCTCGGCGACGAGTTCACGGTCATCGCGACCCAGAACCCGGTCGAGCAGGCCGGCACGTTCCCGTTGCCGGAGGCGCAGATGGACCGCTTCCTGCTGCGGGTCTCGTTCGGCTACCCGTCGCGTGATGCGCACCGCGACATCCTGCGTGGCCGCCGCGGGACCGAGCCGCTCGACCACCTCGCCCCGGTGGTGCAGGCGATGGACGCCCTGCCCGGGCTGTGGGACGAGGTGGGCCGGGTCCACGTCGACGCGAGCATCGAGGACTACGTGCTCGACCTCGTCGAGGGTCTGCGTGACCACGAGGAGGTCGCGGTCGGCCCCTCGGTGCGTGCGGTGCTGATGCTCGAGCAGGCCGCGCGGGCCACCGCCGCGGTCGCTGGTCGCGACCACGTGCTGCCCGACGACGTCAAACGCCTCGCCGAGCCGCTGCTCGCCCACCGCCTCGTCCTGCACGAGGACGCCGGGGTGCACGGCCGCGACCCGCAGACGTTGGTCGCGGACGTGCTCGGCAGCACGCGCGTGCCGGTGCAACTGGACCGCTGACCCGTGGCCCGCTGGATCTGGCCGGCGACGGCGACCGCGCTGTTCCTCGCGCTGGTCCTGCCCTCGCCGCTCGGGTGGGGCCTGGCGATCGGTCTGACGCTGCTCAGCGTCGGCTCGAGCGTGTGGGCGGCCGTGTTGCGCCGGCAGATCGGCGTCGAGATCGTGCTGCCCGCCCGCCTGATCCGCGGCGAGGACGACGAACTGACGGTGGTGGCGACCAACCGCAGCCGCCTGCCGGCCACGCGCGTCCGCGTCGAGGTCCAACTCCCCAAGGGTGGCCTGACCCCGTCGGAGGTCTTCGTCGAACTGACCGTCCCGGGCCGCAGCGTGGTGCGCCGCAGCACCCCGATCACCGCGTTCAACCGTGGCCGCTGGCAGCCGCTGCCGCTGCCCGTGCGGGTCGGTGACCCGTTCGGGATCCACGAGGTCGAGACCCGTCACCCGCCGGTCGCCGCTCCCGTCATCGTCCTGCCGGTCGTCCTGCCGGTCCGCCGTATCCACCTGCCGGCCGCGTCACCGCTGGCCGAGGTCCCCGACCAGCGGTCGCTGCTGACCGACCCGACCGCCATCGTCGGCATCCGTCCGTACGAGCCCGGTGACCCCCTGCGCGCCATCCACTGGCCGGCGACCGCCGCCACCGGCACGCTGGTGCGGCGCGAGACCGAGCGGGCCTGGGCCCGCGACCTGCTGGTCGTCGTCGACCTCGACCACGACGGCTGGGAACGGCACGACCAGGCCCCCGAGGTCGGCATCATCGTGGCCGCCTCGCTGCTCGCCGACGCGATCCTGCGGCTGCGCCAGCCCGCCGGCCTGCTGACGTCGTGGGCGGACGCGCCGGGCGAGGAACCGCGACCAGCCGGCTTCCGGATCACCGGCGCCCGCCCCCACCTCGACGCGATGCTGACCCACCTCGCGGTCAGCCGGTTGCACCCGGGGCTGCCGCTGGCCGACCTCGTCGGCCGCGACGTCCGACGGCACCAGCCCGGCACGACCGTCGCGGTCATCACCGGCCGACCGGGCAACGAGTTGGCCGGCGCGTTGCGCCAGTTGCGCCGCCAGGGCCTGTCCCCCGTCGTCATCCAGGTCGGCCGGGGCGACCTGCTGGAGGCTGCGGTCCCGCCGACCGGCGGCGCACCGCGCATCACCGTCCCCAGCGACGTGCCCCTGTCGAGGTTGACCCTGTGAGCACGCCGGCCGTCCCCGAGACCCCCGTCGCCCAGAGCGGCGAGGGACAGCGTCACGCACTGGTGCTCGCCCTCGCGCTGACCCTGCCGCTGGTCGCCTGGCTGGTCGAGCGCGCCGCGACCACCACCGAGGACTTCCCACGCGTGCTGACGCTGGTCGCCACGGCGATCACCGCCCTGGTCGCCGTCGTCCTCGTACCCGACAGTCTGAAGATGACCCTGCGACAGGTGGGCGCCCGCGTCCTCGGCGTCGTGATGCTCGCGCTCGCGATCCGGTTCGCACACCCGAACCCGGTCACGGCCTGGACGGCCTACCGCGGCGGTGACGAGACCCTGGCGTCGTCGCGCCTGATCGTGCCCCTGCTGGCCATGCTGCTCGCGCTGGGCGCGGGCCAGGTGATCGCCACGAAGGTGACCGGCGTGATCGTGGGCACCCGTGCGGCCAACGCCGACCGTGCCCGCGAGTCGACGGCGCTGCAGGTGTGGTTCGGCGCGACGATCGCGATGCTGCTGCTGGCCGCCTCGGACGTCGGTCGCGTCGCGTGGGTGCAGACGCTGCTGGTCCTCGGTCCGCTGGTGGCGCTCGCCACCCTCGCCGACCTGCGGACGCGGCTGCGCGGCCCCGACAGCGACCGGCCGATCGTGCGGGCCGGACCACGTCGCACGATCGGCACGACCGCCCTCGTCGCCCTCGCCGCCGTGATGCTCGGTGGCGTCGCCGGCGTCGCGGTGCTCCCCGAACGTGCGATGGATGGCCTCGGCCGGCCGAGCGAATGGATCGGCAACGCCTTCGACTGGGACTTCCGGCAACGGACCGGCGGGCGCGACGGCGTGGTCGGCGGCGGGGGCGAGCACCGCGACCGCGAACCCGGCGAGGTCGAGCGGCCATTCGACGACCGCACGACGCCGCTGTTCAGCAACGTGCCCAACCCCCCGTGGTGGCTGGTGGCGGCCGGCGTCGCGCTGCTCGCCTGGGTGGTGTTCAAGCCACGCTACTGGCGCACACTGCTGGGCCGCGTGTGGGCCCTCGTACGTGGGCTGTTCGGCCTGGCCGGTGCGGCCGAAGGGGACGTCGCGTCGTGGAGCGGCGAAACGCACCACGACCGCAGGGCGGGCGGCCGTCTGCGCGACGCGCTGCAGCGGGTCCTGCCACGCCCGCGCGATCCCCGGCAGGCGATCGTGTTCGACTACCTGCGGGTCGAACGCGCACTGGCCGGCGAGGGCGACGACCACCCGCGGGCCAGGGCGTTGTGGGAGACACCCCTCGAGCACGCCGACCGCGTCACGCTGGGCGAGGCGTACGACGAGTTGGCCGCACTCACCTCGACCGCCCGGTTCGCGAAGCAGCCACCCTCGGCCGCCGATGCCGAGCGGTCGCTGGATCTGCGCCACGCCGTCGAGCGGCACCTCCGCGACCGCGATGCGCCGGCCCAGGGGTCAGAGCAAGCGCCCGTCGCGTAGCTGCAACCGGCGCGGCGCCTGCGCGATGATCTCCTCGTCGTGCGTTGCGATCAGCACGGCGCTTCCCGCCGCGGCCGCCTTGCGCAGCCCGTCCATGACGCCGGACGCCCAGGCGGCATCCTGGTGTCCGGTGGGCTCGTCGGCCAGCAGCAGCCGTGGCACGACGACCAGTGCACGCGCCAGGGCGGTGCGCTGCTGTTCGCCCAGCGACACCTCGGGCGGCATCCGGTGGGCGAGGTGATCGATGCCGAACGCCTCGAGCGCCACCTCGAGGCGCTGCGCCTGCACGTCACGGTCGTCACCGCCGCCCAGCCGCAGGGGCAGGTCGACGTTCTCGCCGATGGTCAGTTCGGGCAGCAGGCCCAGACGCTGCGGCGCGATCGCCAGACGGTCCCAGGCGGGCGTGCGCGTCTGGTCGTGATCGGCCCATTCGAGTGTGCCCGTGTCAGGCGTCTCCCACCCGGCCAGGATGTTGAGCAGGGTCGTCTTGCCCGACCCGGACGGCCCGGTGATCACGGCCAGTTCGCCGGCCTCGAGCGTGAACGACACGTCGGCGAGCGCGACGACCTCCTCGGCCCCGCGCCGATAGGTCCTGCCGAGCCCCGAGGCCGTCAGCAGCAGGCTCATGACAGACCTCCGGTGGGTCCCCCGTCTCGCTCGCTTCGCTCCCTCGTTGCCCCCCAACCGGGCCCCTCTCCGGGTGGGCGGATCCGGATGCCGTCGGGTTCGACGGTGAGGACGGCGCGCCGGTCGGGGAAGTGGACGAGTTCGCCGGGTGGGATCTGCACCCGCCCGGACTCGTCGATGACCGCGAGCACGCCCGCGTCGGTGGTCTCGGAAGCGACCGCGCCACGGTGCAACGACAGGGTCCGCTCGGCCACGGTCACGACGCGAGGATCGTGGGTGGACAGCACGATCGCGACGCCACGGTCGGCGAGCAGCCGCATCTGCCCGAGCAACAGTTCCGCCGAACCGGTGTCGAGTTCGGCGGTGGGTTCGTCGGCGATGACCAGGGCGGGTTCGCCGATCACGGCCTGCGCCAAGGCGACGCGCTGCTGCTGACCGCCGGACAACTCGTCGGGGCGATGGTCACGCCGGTCGGCCAGCCCGAGGTCGCCGAGCAACTCGCCCGCCTGCGAGCGGGCGTCCATGCGTGCCAGCCCGCGCAGGCGACCGGCCTGCGCGACCTGCTCGACGGCGGGGACGCCGGGCAGCAGGTTGTCCGAGGGGCGCTGGAACATGTAGCCGACCTTCCGGCGTCGCAGCCGACGCAGGGCACGGCCCGAGAGTTGGTCGATCGGTTCGCCGCCGAGGCGAACGGTGCCGGCGCTGGGCCGGTCGAGCGCGGCCAGGATCCGCAGCAGCGACGACTTGCCGCTGCCGGACGGGCCGACCACGGCCGAGATGGTGCGCTGCGGGAAGTGGGCGTCGACGCCGCGCAGCGCGTGGACCTCGCCGCTCGCGATCGAGTAGATCCGTACGACACCGGCGCACTCGGCAGCCATCGTCTCATGCACTTCGCAACACCTCCGCGACGTCGGCACGGTCCGCCGCCCGCTGCAGTGTGGCGGCTCCGAGTCCCCCGGCCAGGGCCAGCGCCACCGACAAGCCACCGAGCGCTGCGAACGGGACGACCACCCGCGGTGCGGGCAGCAGGTCGGGCAGGGGGTCGATCCCGCCGGTGACGGCGGTCGCGGCCAGCAGACCGAGGCCGGTCGCCAGCACCAGGGCGATGCCGAGCAGGGCCAGCACCTCGTACAGCAGGGCGGCGGCATGGGCCGCGGACGTCAGCCCCATGCGGCGCGACAGCGCGTACGACACCTGCAGGTCGCGTTGACGGACCGCGACGAACAGCAGGACACCGAGCAACGCCAGCACCGTGGCCAGGATCGCCAGGGCCTGGAGGGCGCCCAGGGCCCAGTCGACCGCGACCAGGCGGGAGCGTCCGGCCACCTCGGCGGCGCTGCGGACCTCGTCGGGGTCGACCCCGGCGGCGACCAGCGTGGCCACGGCGTCGTCGCCGGAGGCCCAGCGCTCGACACGCCACCGTTGGCGCCACTCGCCGCCCGAGCCGCCCTCGGCGGCGATCGCTTCCGCCCCGTCGAGCGAGGCGACGAGCAGCGGCCGCCCCGTCGACTGCCCCGGCAGCGCCGTCGGCCGTGCGACGACGTCGATCGGCGCGAGGAATCCGGGGACGTCGACGACCGTCGGGGCGCCCTCGACCTGACCCGCGAGGAGCACCGGGAGCCGGCCGCCGTGCGCACCGGTGAGTTGTTCCAGCAGACCCGGCAGCGGGGCGCCGACCAGTTCGGTCCGCCAGAAGGCGACGTCGGCGAACGTGGCGGCGTCGACGAACAGCACGTCGACACCCTGCTCCCCCGGCCCGAGCCGGCCGCGGTTGCGCAACACCACGGTCGTGTCGTCGGCCGGGCCGGTGTCGCCGGCGGGCGCGACCGCGGCGGCGCCGAGCTGGACGACCGCCTTCTCCTCGACCGCGGTCTGCAGCGAACTCGACAGCGCCGCGGTGTAGACGACCAGGCCCAGGGCCGTCGCTGCCGCACCGGTCAGCAGCAGACCGGCGCCGCGGGCCGCGGCGAGTCGGCGGATCGCGAGAAAGGGGGCCGCGCCCGCGTGGTGGCCCAACCGGCGCAGCCGCGGGAGGGCCCGGCCGAGTCCGCGTACGGCCAGCCCGACCGTGCCGGCGAGCAGCAGCAGCGGGAAGGCGAGCACCAGCGGGCTCAGGCCCGACACGCCGCCCACGGACCGGAGCCCGCCGGCGCCGCGCAACTGCACGAACGCCACCGCCGCGAGGGCCAGCACGGCCAACTCCCACGGGAACCGGCGCAGCCGGCGGACCCGCACGACCCGACCGACGCGCACGGTGAGCCCGGCGACGACGGCCGTGGTGACGCCGACGACGAGCAACGCGGGCACCACGGTGAGCAGCGCCGCCGCGGCGGCATCGCCGGCGACGGCGGCCGGTACGCCGCGCGGCGCGTTGGCCACGGCCACGACGCCGACCGCGGCCGCCCAGCCCGCGACCGCGCCCACCAGCACGGCCGGGAGGGCGCGCGCGGCGGCGCGCAGACCCTGCAGCGGCAGGGCACGGCCACGCACGTTCTCCAGCCGCAGTTCCGTGGCCCGCTGCCGGGCACCGAACAGCGCGGTCATGCCGACGACGACGAGCGCGACGGCCTGCCCGGCGAACCCCGAGATACGGGCAGGTGCGCTGACGGCCGCGACCGCCCGTTCGGCCTCCTCGAGGACGTCGGTCAGCCCGACCTTTGCGGTGACGTGGGTGCCGGCCGTGTCGGCCAGCGTCGCGCCGAGACCGGTGCGGCGGTCGGCCGCCGCTGTCACCACGTCCGCGAACCGCGCCCGCACGTCGGCCGCGCGGACGCGTCCGGTGAGGTCGTCCGCGACCGGGACCTGCCAGGTCACCTCGGCGCCGCCCCGGAGTTCCACCATGTGGTCGAGCACGGTGCCCGGTGGGGCGAACACGAGGTCGTACGGGCGCTGCGACCGGCCCGACGGCGCCATCAGGGCCGCCAGTTCGGCCAGTTCCGGTGCGGCGGTCTCGGGGTCGAGCGCGACGTAGACCGCCCCTACGCGTTCCTCGACCGCGCGCGAGCCCCGTTGCAGCACGACCCTGTCGCCCGGGGCGAGCCCGAGTTCGTCGGCGAGCAGTTCGGGCACCGCCAAACCGCCGCTGGGATCCCCCTCCACCACCTCGAGGTGCTCCTCGGCACCCGCCCGGGCGACCAACCGCATGCGCTGCTCGGCACCGTCGACGACCAGCGTGGCCGGGTCGGCCCGCACCGTCGTCGAGACCGTGCCGTCGCCGGCGGCGGCGATCTGCGCACGCACGTCGGCGGCCGTCTCGGCCGAGAAGCGGCCGGTCGCCGTCACCGCCAGCCCGGCCTGCTCGGGGGTCAGCCGCGCCAACTCGGTCGCCGTCGCGGCGTCGCCCGCAGCGGCGAGGTAGGGATCGACGACGGCGGCAGCGAGCGCGAGCACCCCTGCGGCCGCGGCCGTGGCCACCACGACCGGCGATCGCCGGCGGCCCGCCATCAGGCGGCCTCCCGCAGCATGGCGGCGATGTCGGCGCGCCGCGCCGACCGCCGGGCCAGCCACACCGTCGCCGTCAGGGCGAGGGCGCCGATGGACACAACGGGTGCAAGCTCCGCCAACGGGACCTCGAACACCATCGGCAACGGCACCGCCGGGAGCGGGTCGTAGTCGGCGACCACCGTGCGGGCGGCGAGCAACCCCGAGCCGAGGCCGAGCACGATTGCACCCGCCACCATGGCCCCGAGCTCGACCGCGTCGGCGGCCGCCAGGGACCGCCGCGCCATGCCCATGCGACCGGCCAGGGCCGCGGACAACGCCCGCTCGCGTGCGAGCCCGAGGTGGTGGGCGAGCAGTGCGGCGAGGCCGAGCGCGGCGATCACGGCCGCCTGACCCCGCACGAACGCGAACGTGGCGCGGACGGGGGCGACCGCGGGCGAGTCGTGCAGGTCGTCGGCCCACTCAAGGTGCTCGAGCAGGCCGAAATCGGCCATCCGTTCACGCAGATCACCGACCGTGCCGTCGCCTCGCCCGATCCACAACTCGGTGCGGGTGACCGGCAGCAGGCGGGCACGCATCACCACATCCTCGGGGTCGAGGACCCCACCGTTGGCGAGCACGACGGCGGGTCGTTCCCCCGGCACGCCCGGGAAAGCGGGGACGCGATGGACGACGCGCACGGGAAGTTCGAGGCCGGGCAGGTGCAGGACCATGCCGTCGCGGATCGTGTCGCCGACCGCGATGACCTCGGCCGTGCCGCCGGCAACCGGCGGCGCGAGGTCGTCGAGCAGGTCGTCGAGGCTCCTCTCGAGGCTTCGCGGCCGGTGGGCGACGGTCGGGAACTCCCGCGGGTCGACGGCGAGCACTTCGACCTCGCGACGGTCGTCGAGGAGGCCGTCACCGATGCGGCGCACCAGGGTGCTGGGCACCGGGAGCGAGGTGTAGAACGCCATCGCCTCGGCGTCGTTGAGTTCGCCCCGGTGCACCTGAAGGCGGGCGTCGCCTCCGGTCGTGATGCCGGCCTTCTCACGGATCGTCGCGTCCGACGAGGCCGCGAGCACCCCACCGACGACGAGCAGACCGACCCCGGAGGCGGTGACGAACACGAGCAGGGTCGAGACGGCGGTCAACCGGCGCAGCCGACGGAAGGCGAGGTAGGCGCCACCCCGCCACCGCCACGCCGTGTCCGTGCGGTCGGCCAGTCCGGTGGCGACCGCCAGCGACCACCGCAACAGCCGCGCGCCGACGGCAGCGGCCGCCACGACCAGCAGCAACGGCAGTGCGAAGGCGACCACGTCGACCGCGGCGGTGCCGTCGGCACGCTCGAGGACGGGTCGCCCACCGCCCTGCTCCCGCCCCCACCAGGCGGCCAGGGCCAGGGCCACGGCCGCGACCTCGATGACGGGAGACAGGCGCCGTTCGCCGGCTGTCGGCCGGGCACGGACGGCTGCGGTCACACCGACGACGACGGCCACGACCAGAAGCGCCACCCCGACCGCGACGGGTGCGTCGCGGCCCAGTGCCCGCAGCAGGTCGTCGCCGACCCCGTCGGCGAGGCCGAGAACGCGCGGGAGGAGCAGGCCGACGGCCCATGCGGCTCCCACGCCGAGCGCGATCGGCAGCACCGCGGCAGCGGCAGCACGGACCGCCAGCGCGGCCGGTGACACGCCGCGCACGGCGAAGAGGCGCGCCCGCGTGAGCCGGCCGCGCTGCGCCCGGACCGCGGCGACCGCCACGACCAGCAGCGCGATGACCTCACCGGCCCGACCGAGCCCGCGGACCGGGCGTCCGAGCACGTCGAGCTCCGCCTCCGCCCGCTCGATCGCCGGCACCAGCTGCCCGCCGACCTGAGGGGCGGACCGCCGGAAGCCGTATGCCGACGCGGCGTCGAGCGCACCCCCGATCTCGGTGCTTCGGTCGAGCGCCTCCCGCTGCAGTTCGCGCACCGGGTCGGCCAGGCGTCTCGCCGCTTCGAGCGAGGCGACGTCGCCGAGGGGTAGTTCCCAGGTCGAGGAGATCGCGAGCCGGTCGTGGGCCGAGCCGGGAACGCGTGCCCGTGCACCCGGCGGAGCAGCGTCACCGTGGTCGAGTGCAGCCACCAGCGCGAACATCGTGTCGACGTCCATCAGCAGCGCCGGTAGCGGGGCGGGGGTGGTCAGGTCGTCGTCCGCGCTGATCAGGAACGTCAGCGGTGCCCAGAACTCAGGCATGTCGTAGTGGTCGAAGTCCGCGACGATCGGGCCGAGGTCCACGTCGAGGTCGGCGATACCGCCGATCAGCGTCACCTGTTCACCCGGTTGGAGCCGCAGCCTCGCGGCGGTCCCGGCCGTGACCGCGACCGGTCCGTCGCCGGCGGCGACAGCGTCCGGGAGGTGTTCGACCAGGCCGTCGCGGGCGACGAGGTTGACCCGAACCGGGTGGTCGTCGACCGTCACCGACGCGCCGTGGACGACGACGGTGCGCTGCGGCTCGGGCAGGCCGCGCGCGTTGAGGTGCTCTCGGAGCAGGCGGTCGGCGCCGCTGGCAGCGACCGGCGGCGCCGTGCCCGTCACGGCGATCCGCAGCGCCGCTGGACGTTCGCCGTATCTGGCAAGCCCTTCGCGCAGCACGTCGTCGCCGGTCAGGGACAGGAACACGGGGGCCGACACGCCGGCGATGCCGAGCAGCAGCGCGGCGGCGAACAGCCACGCGGCGCTGCGAACTGCCCTCACGACACGACCGATGTCCCCGGCCGCACGGCGGCCGCCCGCTCTCCGACCCGGGCCACGCTATCGCCGGTGCCGTCCAACGGAGTGGTTATGCCTCGCGGACCACGGGCAGGATGAACGGGCGTCGGCCCGTCTCGGCGCGCCAGAAGGTGCCCAGCGCCTGCACGACATGGCGCTGCACGACCTGGGGGTCCTCGAACTTGACCCGGGTCATGCCGTCGAGTTCGCGGTCGACGGCCTTCTTCGCCTGCTCGAGGATGTCCTCCTCGGTGCCGTGGAACACCACGCCCTTCTGCGTGACGATCACGTCGCCGACGACGCCACCCTCGTGGGTGTCGACCGTGACGATGCACACGCAGATGCCGTCCTCGCCGATGCGGCGACGGTCGCGCAGCAGGGCGGGGCCGACGTCGTCGAGGATGCCGTCGATGTAGACGTGGCTGGTCTGGACCGGCTCACCTCTGGTGACCACGCCGTCCTCGAGCACGAGCGTGTCGCCGTCCTCGCAGATCAGCACGTGCTCGGGCAGGGCGCCGGTCGTCAACGCGATGTCGGCGTGGGCCTGCAGGTGTCGGAACTCGCCGTGGACGGGCACGAAGTACTCGGGTTCCACCACGTTGTGGAACAGCACCAACTCCTCGCGGCTGGCGTGACCCGACACGTGAACCGGCGCGACCCCCTTGTGCACGACCTTGCAGCCGCGGCGGGCGAGGTTGTTGATCGAGCGGTAGACCGCCTGCTCGTTGCCCGGGATCAGGCTGCTGGCCAGGATCACCAGGTCGCCGTCGCCGACCGCGAGGTGCTTGTGGTCGCCGGCGCCCATCAGCGACAGCGCGCTGAACGGCTCGCCCTGCGAGCCGGTCGAGATGACGATCAGCTCGCTGCGGTCGTAACGGTCGACCTCGCTGAGTTCGACCACCGAGTCCTCGTCGAAGTCGAGGTAGTCGAGGTCGTGGGCGATGCCCATGTTGCGCACCATCGACCGGCCGACGAAGACCGGTCGGCGACCGACCTCGGCCGCCGCGTCGAGCACCTGCTGGATGCGGTGCACGTGCGAGGCGAAGGAGGCGACCACGATCAGGCCCTCCTTCTGGGCCGCGATGTGTTCGCGCACGTTGCGACCGACGCTGCGTTCGGTGGCGACGTGGCCGGGGACGTCCGCCCCGGTCGAGTCGGCGAGCAGCAGGTCGACACCCTCGTCGCCGAGCCGGGCGAAGTGGGCGATGTCGGTGGGCCGGCCGTCGATCGGCGTCTGGTCGAGCTTGAAGTCGCCGGTGTGCACGATCATGCCGTGCGGGGTCCGGAAGGCGTAGGCGACGCCGTCGGGGATCGAGTGGCTGACCTGCACCGCCTCGACGCGGAACGGGCCCTGCTCGATGGTCTCGGCCGGCTCGATGACCTCGAAGCGTGGCTCGGGCAGGTCGGGCCACTCCTCGAGGATCGCCTGGCAGAACGCGATCGTGAGCTGGGTGCCGTAGACCGGCACGTCGTCACGGTCGAGGTCGCGCAGCAGGTAGGGCAACGCACCGATGTGGTCGAGGTGGCCGTGGGTGAGGAAGATCGCCTCGACGTCGTCGATCCGTTCGCGGACCGAGGTCCAGTCGGGCAGGATCAGGTCGACGCCGAGGTGTTCGGCGTCGGGGAAGAGCACCCCGACATCGACCACGGCGATGCGACCGTCCACCTCGATGGTGGCCATGTTGCGGCCGATCTCGCCGAGACCGCCGAGGAAGGCGACGCGGACAGGAGGGGAGTCGGTCATCGCAGGGCCTCGATGGCTTCGTAGGCGCCGAGCACGGCCTTGACCGTCTCGGCGGAGGCGTCGGCCAGCGGTCCGTGGACAGGACCGGCGGGCAGGCCGAGCGCGTTGAGGGCGCCCTTGAGCGGCGCGGGGGACGCCTCGATGAACAGGGCGCGGTGCAGGGGCTGGCAGCGTAGGTGCAACTCGAGCGCGCGAGCGGGGTCAGTCGGGAAGACACGCACCATCTCGGCGATCTCGGGGCCGGCCAGGTGGGCCGTCACGGACACGACCCCGACGGCGCCGAGTGCGAGCAGGGGCAGGTTCACGTCGTCGGAACCCGACCACACGTCGAACCCGCCCGGAGCGCCCTGCGTCGCGACGCGGACGTCGGCGGCCTTGCCGAGGTCGCCGGTCGCGTCCTTGACCCCGATGACGTTGGCCACACCGGCCAGGTCGGCCAGCGTCGCCACCGACGGTGAGGCGACGGTGCGGCCGGGGACGTCGTAGAGCAGTACCGGCAGGTGGGTGGCCTCGGCGGCGGCACGGAAGTGGGCCACCAGGCCGTTCTGCTGCGGCTTGTTGTAGTAGGGCGTGACGAGGAGGACGGCGTCCGCGCCGGCGTCCGCCGCACGGGCGGTGTTGGCCACCGTTCGAGCGGTGTCGTTGGAGCCGGTCCCGACCATCACCGTGCCGTCGGTGCCAACCTCCTGCTTGACCGCGGCGAGCAGTTCCCACTGCGCCTCGCCGTGCAGGGTGGGCGACTCGCCGGTCGTGCCGTTGACCAGGACGGTGTCGGTGCCGGTGTCGACGAGGTGGCGCGCGAGGCGCCTCGCCCCGTCGAGGTCGAGGTCGCCGTCGGCGGTGAACGGTGTCACCATCGCCGTGACGACGGCGCCGATCGCGTGCGTGCCCCCGTCGTGGGTGCTCATGTCTGCCTCGCGTCGTCGGGTTGCGCCAGCGCGGCTCGAAGGGGACCGCGGCTGACGACCTATCCTAACCGCGCGCATCCGTGCATCCGCCCGGCCAGACGGAGCCATCATGATCCTGCACTCGGTCCGCATCGACTGTTCCGGCGTGGCCGAGGACGACCGGCGAGAACTCGAGGAAGGGCTCGCGGCGCTGGCCGACATCGACGTGGTGGCCTGGTTGCGGGTCGGACGCGACATCGTCGAACCGCACATCACGGGCCTGTTGACCGTCCACGAGGACGCTGCGGCGCTCGAGGCATATCGCCTACACCCCGACCACCAGCCCAGCCTGGCCCGTCTGAAGCGGCTCGGCGTGACGGCCACGCGTTTCGACATCGAGACCGACGACGACCCGTCGCGGCTGCCGTGACGCCCGCCTTCGACGCCCTCGCCGTGCTGCCACTGTTCGTCGCGCACGGCGGCCCGGGGTCGACCTGGCAGGCGCTGGTGAGCGCGTTCGCGCTCGGCCTCGTGGTCATCGTCCTGCTGGCCGTGTCCGGACGGATCCGGGTGACCTCCCCGGACGACCTCGTGCTGCCGGTGGCCGCGATCGCGGTCGTGTCGTCGCTGGCACCGCTGGCGGACTACTGGCTCTCGGACTGGGTGGGCTGGGCGTTCCCGGCCGGCATGGCCATGCTCGTCGGGTTGCTCGTCGCGGCGTTCACCTCCCGGCAACTGACGCTGCGGTCACCGCTGACCTGGGTGGTCGCCGCGGCCGCGGTCGTCGGCGCGGTGGTCCTCTACGGCCCGATCACGCGGGCCTGGCACCCGCCGATCGACTACCTGCCGCTGGCCGACGACGCGCAGGTCGAGATCCTGGTCCCCGAGGACGGCGACGAGATCGAGGCCGGGACGTTCGAGGTGTCGGTCGCGGTGACGGGGGGCAGCATCGGTCCGGGCAACGCGGCGCTCGACGACCTGCCGGCCGACCCCGAGGAGGCCGGCGGCCTGGCCGTCAGCCTCGACGGCGAGCGGATCGTCACGAGCTACCTCGAGGACTGCTCGATCGCCAAGCCCTGCCAGACGGTGACGTTCCCGATCGAGGTCGACGCGGGCTCCCACGACCTGCACGTGGAGTTCACCCGGGGCGACGGGCTGCCGCTGGCCCCGCAGGTGACGGCCCGCGCCACCTTCGAGGCCAGCTAGCTGCGCGGGCCGCGGACAAGTGCGTACAGGTAGGCGCCGACCAGGGTGAAGGCGACCGCCTGGGCGGCGAGGCTGGTCGTCAACAGCGGCACACCCGGCAGCCAACCCGGCGAGGCGGCGACGGTCGGCAGGGCCGCGAGCAGCAGGATGACGATCGCCACCGCCGGCACGAGTCGGTCGCCGCGCGAGGCCGCCACGCCGAACGCGGCGACCGCGCCGACGCCGACGTAGCAGGCGACCGGCCACCACACGCTGGTGCTGCCTGGGTCGGAGGCGATGGCGTCCTGCAGCACGCGGGCGAGGTCGAGCAGCAGCAGCGGCGCCAGGCCGACGAAGACGCCGATGACCGCCGAACGGGCGCGCTCGCTCATGCGGTGTCCGTCCTGCGGTCGGTGGCTCGGGGCGGGCCGAGACTACCCGGGGCCGTCGAGCCCGCTCTGTAGGATCGCCCGAGCCCGTGACCGACCGGCGCGGGCGCAAGCGGAAGGTGTCGCCGTGGTCCCCGTGTCCGCCCCAGCGTCCTCGACGACGGCCAGCGAGGCCACGTCGCGTGGCCCCCGGGCCGAGGTGGTCCGCGATAGCGTCTCCCCCGCCGGCGTGCGCCTGACCACCATCGAGGTGACGCTGCACCGCTTCGTGCTCGCCGAGCTCAACACCCACCG
Source organism: Egicoccus sp. (assembly GCA_035462025.1). Classification (GTDB taxonomy): domain Bacteria; phylum Actinomycetota; class Nitriliruptoria; order Nitriliruptorales; family Nitriliruptoraceae; genus Egicoccus. Next base: position 17,912 of record DATHUR010000080.1, read on the forward strand.
CGTCTTCTCGCGCAACTCGGCCAGTTCGCGGGCCATCCCGGTCCAGCGCCAGCTCGCCGCCGTGCTCGACGACCCGGCCGTTCCGCTGGAGTTCGGCTCGAACCAGCGCGGCATGCAGGCCGGCCCGCCGTTGACGGGTTCGGACCAGGAGCAGGCGTTGGCCGCCTGGCTCGAGGCCCGCGACGCCGCCGTCGCCGCCGCCCGCAACCTGCTCGACCTCGGCGTCCACAAGCAGGTTGCCAACCGCATCCTCGAGCCGTTCATCTGGCATACCGTGATCGTCACGGCGACCGAGTGGGACGGGTTCTGGCAGCAGCGGTGCAGCCCGCTCGCGCAGCCTGAGATCCGGGCCGCCGCCGACGCGATGCGCACCGCCTACGACACCAGCACCCCGATCGAGGTGGCCGGCGACGACTGGCACACCCCCTACGTCCGCGACGACGAGACCGACCTCGACGTCGAGACGAGGAAGCGGATCTCGGCGGCCCGGTGCGCCCGGGTGAGCTACCTCACCCACGACGGCCGCCGCGACCTGTCCGCGGACGAGGAACTCTACGACCGGCTCGTGACCGCCGAGCCACCCCACTGGTCACCGCTCGAGCACGTCGCCACCCCCTCGGACGACCCGTCCGTCCCCGGCAATTTCCGCGGCTGGCGCCAGCTCCGCCACGTCATCGAGGCAGCGCGCAGCACGCCCGTCGGCGGCTGAACCCGGCGCCTCGCCCCGTCCGCCGCCCGGCGGGACCTCCGACCGGGGTTGCGGACCGGGAAGCGCCGGGTCATCTGCGACGTTGTGACTGTCCGAACCTCCCGCACCGGCCGTTTCGGGCCTTGCCGCACCATTCAGGACATCTCTTGGGACCCAGCAGCTACGGCCACGTCCGCCTGCGCCCGGTCGGCGACCCGAACGCCGTCAAGGGGCGCGGCGTCGACATGGCCGTGGTCAAGCGGGCCTGGGGGTTGGCCCGTCCCTACCGCAACCGCCTGCTCGGCTACCTCGTCGTCCTGGTGGTCACCTCGACGATGGCGGTCATCCCGGCCCAGCTCGTCCGGCTCGCGCTCGACGATGCCATTCCGGACAACGACCGCGGGATGCTGTTCTGGCTGTTCGCCGCCATGCTCGCGGTCGCGGTGGTCGAGGCGGGCCTGTCGCTGGTCGAGCGTTGGCTGTCGTCCACCGTCGGCGAGGGGTTCATCTCGGACCTGCGCCGCATGCTCTACCGGCACGTGCAGTCGATGCCGTTGGCGTTCTTCACCCGCACCCAGACCGGTTCGCTCATCACACGCCTGAACAACGACGTGATCGGGGCGCAGCGGGCACTGACCGGCACGATGGGCACCGTGGTCGCCAACTTCATCGGCGTCACGGTGACCCTGATCGCGATGTTCTCCCTGAGCTGGCAGGTGACCCTGCTGGCGCTGACGCTGCTGCCGCTGTTCATCATCCCCGCCCGCATCGTCGGCCGGCGCCTGCAGGGGCTGGCCCGCCGGGCGATGGAACTCAACGCCGAGATGAACACCACCATGACCGAGCGCTTCCACGTCGCCGGGGCGCTGCTGGTCAAGCTGTTCGGACGCGTCGACCGCGAGACGGAGGCCTTCTCGGAGAAGGCCGAACGGGTGTCACAGATCGGCATCCGCACCGCCATCCACGGACGGACCCTGTTCGCCGCACTGGGCCTGGTCGGTGCGGCCGCCACCGCCCTGGTCTACCTCGTCGGTGGACTGCTGGTGATCTCGCCCGACAGCGCCCTCGAGATCGGCACCGTGGTCGCACTGGGGATGTACGTCACGCGGCTGTACGGCCCGTTGGCGCAACTGTCCAACGCGCCCGTCGACCTGATGACAGCCATGGTCAGCTTCGAGCGGGTCTTCGAGGTCATGGACCTCCCCCGCGACATCGCAAACCGGCCCGACGCGATCGAGCTGTCCGACCCGCGGGGGCACGTGCGTTTCGAGGGGGTCGACTTCCGCTATCCCGCCGCGGGTGGCTCATCACTCGAGTCGCTCGAAGGGCCCGCGTCGGAGCACGGCGGCGACGCCTCCGACTGGATCCTGCGCGACATCGACCTCGACCTGCGGCCGGGCACCGTCACGGCGCTGGTCGGACCGTCGGGCGCCGGCAAGTCGACGCTGTCGTCGCTGGTCCCCCGCCTCTACGACGTCACCGAGGGCCGGGTAACCGTCGACGGCCGAGACGTGCGCGACCTCACGCTCGAATCGCTGGCCGCGGCCATCGGCGTGGTCAGCCAGGATGCCCACCTGTTCCACGAGACGATCGCGGACAACCTGCGCTACGCGCGGCCCGACGCGACCCAGCAACAGCTCGAGGAGGCGTGCAAGGCGGCGCGCATCCATCACGTCATCGCACGGCTGCCCGACGGCTACGACACCGTGGTCGGCGAACGCGGCTACCGCCTGTCCGGCGGCGAGAAGCAGCGGGTCTCGTTGGCCCGGGTGCTGCTGAAGGACCCCGCGATCGTCGTGCTCGACGAGGCGACCGCCCACCTCGACACCGAGTCCGAACGGCTGGTGCAGGCCGCGCTGCGCGACACCCTGGTCGGGCGTACCGCACTGGTGATCGCCCACCGGTTGTCGACGGTCGTCGACGCGGACGAGATCGTGGTGCTCGACGAGGGCCGCATCGTCGAACGCGGCCCCCACGCCGAGCTGATCCGCCAGGGCGGCCTGTACGCCGAACTCGCCCGCACCCAGCTGGTCACCTCCGAGGCCTCGTAGCCCTCAGGGCAACGGCACGACCTCGACGTCGCCTCGCATGCCGTACTCGGCGTGGCCGGGCAGATGACAGGCGAACGCGACCGTGCCGGGCTCGTCGAACGCGTAAAAGGTCATGCCGGCGCCGTTCGGACCGGTCGACACCTCCCCGGGAACGGGCGGGTGCAACAGTTCGCTGCCCCGCTCGTGGGCCCGGTGGACGTCGTTGTCGCCCAGCACGAACTCGTGGTGGATCGGGTCGTGGTTGACCACCTCGAAGGTGACGACCGTGCCCTCGCGGACGCGGAGCCGGTCGGGGACGAACCGGCTGTGTTCCATGTCGACGGTGACGGTCACGTGGCCCGGCCCGAGCGTGGCCGCCTCGCGGTCGGCGGCCGACGCCTGGACCGCACTGGTGAGCGCGTACGTCACCACCATCGCCACGATGGCGGCGACGAGCGGTGTCCGACGGCGGAGGCGGGCGATCATGCCGGACCCTCCGGCAGCCGGCGGATCGCGCCGGCCAGCAGCCACACGACGGCGCCGACGCCCAGCGCGACCGCAGCCGGCCACCAGTCGCGCAGCGTCAACGGCGCCTGCGGCGTGACGGCGGCGGAGGCCAACTCGATGCCGACGTCGTCCAGGCTCGGGTGCGCCCCGGGATCGGTCGAGATTGCGAGGTCGTAGGTCAACTCGTCGGCCGGCACCGACAGCGGCAGGTAGGTCAGCCACATGCGCTGTGGCAGCCAAGCCATGCCGATGTCCGAGCGCAGGTCGTCGAGCAGGCCGTCGGGCGCCCACGCGCTGCGTTCGAGCGCGAGGCCGTTGCCTCCGGCGAGCAGTTGCGGCTTGTCGTCGGTCAGCAGGAACACGTCCGCCTCGACGACCGTGCTGTCGTCCAGACCCAGCGACAGGATCCGCAGCGGCACCCACGGTTGGTCGGTCGGGATGGTCAGCATGATCGGCGTGCTGTCTCCCGAGCCCTGGAGGAGGTCGGCCGCGCGCGAGGCGTCGAACTTGGCGGCGAGGAAGATCTCGCTGCGTTCGGCGTAGAAGTCCAGCACCTCCGGCGCGTCCGGGGTGAGGAAGAAGCCGTTGTCGACGGCCCAGCGTCCGACCTCGTCGGCACCGCCGCGCAGCACGGTGAGGTCGAGTGCGTCGACCTCGGTCTCGAGCAGCACCTCGACGTCGGCGTCGGCAGCGCCCGCCTCGGCGGTGGCTTCGAACGCGACCACCTCGGGCGGGTCCACCTCGAGCACGAGTCGTTGCAGGGTCCAGTCGCCCGCGCGCGTGACGTCGGTCGGGACGTCGGGCAGCGGGATGATCGAGCCGACCTCCTCGCCCTCGCCGCTGAACTCGAAGGCGGTGACATAGCGCTGGACCCCGTCGGTGTAGGCGGCCAGTGTCGTGGTCCTCCCCAACTCGATCGTGCCGTTCGCGCCGACCAGGCCCCCACATGCGAGTGCCGGTCCGGCGGTCAGCGCCAGTGCCGCGACGGTCATGGTCGTGGTGCTCAGTGCCCATCGGCGTATGCGTCGCATCGCCCGCTCCCCTCGTTGGCGTGGAGAGTGGGACGGCCCGGATCAGCCGCTGGTTCCGACCGACCGTCGGGGATCAGTCGTCGACGTGCTGACGCCGCGACTCCTCGACCGACGCGGCCACGAGGTCACGCAGCACGTCGAGGTCGATGTCCGAGAGGCGCTTGATGTACAGACACGACTTGCCGGTGGAGTGCTTGCCGAGCCGTGCCATCAGCTCGGGATGCGGCTCGAACCCGGTCATGAGGTAGACGACCAACTGCTGCTTGCGGGGCGAGAACCCGACGGCGGGCCAGTCGCCCTCGCGTCCGCTGTCGTAGCGGTAGTGGTAGGGGCGGAACCCGACGATCGCGTCGCCCCACATCGCGCCGGGTTCACCGGTCACCTCGGCCATGAGTCGGCGTACGGCGATCGCATCCTCGCGCCGCTGGTCGTGTTCGACCGCGGCGAGGAACGCGTCGACGTCGCCGTCGTTCTGCTGCGTCTTGGGTTCGGCCATCGGCCAACCGTAGGCGTCCGGTGCGACAGCCGCCCGATCTACGGTGTCGCCGACGGGAGGTCGTGCGTTGGTGCAGGCGGTCGTGTTCGACATCGGCGGCGTGCTCGAGATCACCCCGCCGACCGGCTGGCGGGACCGGTGGCGCGAGCAACGAGGCATCCCGGAGGAACAGTTCGACGGGCGGCTCCGTGACCTGGCCCGTCCCGGATCCGTCGGCGAGATCAGCTACGAGTACTACGTCGAACAGGTCCGGACCCGGCTCGGGCTGGACGCCACGGCGGCCGACGCGTTCATGGACGAGTTGTGGGCGGAGTACCTCGGCACGCCCAACACGGTCCTGATCGACTACTTCACCGGACTGCGCGGGCGGGTACGCACAGGGATCCTGAGCAACAGCTTCGTCGGCGCCCGCGAACGCGAGCAGGAACGCTACGGCTTCGGCGACCGGTGCGACGTCGTGGTGTACTCGCACGAGGAGGGGCTGATGAAGCCCGACCCGGCGTTCTACGCCGTCGTCTGCGAACGGCTCGGCGTCGGGCCGGAGGAGACGGTGTTCGTCGACGACCTCGACGTCTGCATCCGGGGCGCCGAGGCCATCGGGATGACCGGCGTCCTGCACCGCGACAACGCCACCACCATCGCCGCGGTCGAAGCCGCCCTCGCCCGTCCCGTCACGGCTCGGCGTGACGATGGCTGAGATCCGGGCGCGGCGGCTGACGGTCCGTGGCCGTGTCCAGGGCGTGTTCTTCCGCGCGTCGACCCGCGAGCGGGCCCAGCAGCACGGCGTCGCCGGCTGGGTGGCCAACCGCGCCGACGGCGCCGTCGAGGCCTGGATCGAAGGTCCGGCCGACGCCGTCGATGCGCTCGAGCGATGGATCCGCGACGGCGGGCCGCCCCGCGCCGCGGTCGACGCGGTGGAGGTCGAGGACGTCGAGCCGGCGGGACACCGCCACTTCGAGGTCCGTCGCGGGTGACGGTGGCGGCATCCGGGGTCTCCAGCGGGCATGCTGCGCCGGGTGCCGGGAGCGACCCGGAGCGAAGGACGTCATCGATGGACGAGGTCAACGACCCGCTCGTGCGGTACTACACCACCGAGTACGACGAGGCCCAGCGGCTGGTCCTGACGCCGCACGGCCGGCTCGAACTCCTGCGGGTGCGGCAGTTGCTGCGTCGCAAGCTGCCGCCGCCGCCGAGCCGCATCCTCGACGTCGGTGGCGGCCCTGGCGTGCATGCGCGGTGGCTGGTCGAGCAGGGCTACACCGTCAAACTGGTCGACGTCATCGAGCGCCATATCGAGGAGGCGCGCGACAGCGGCCTCGACGCCGAACTCGGCGATGCCGTCGAACTCGACGACGCGGACCAGTCGTTCGACGCGGTACTGATGCTCGGCCCGCTCTACCACATGCCGCGGGCGGTCGACCGTGCCAGGGCGCTGAGCGAGGGGTTCCGGGTGGTCCGCCCGGGCGGGCCGGTGGTGATCGCGGCCATCAGCCGCTTCGCCGGATTGCTCGACCTCGGCCTCAACGGCCCGTGGGACGACGACACCGCCACCAGGTTCGAGGCCGAGATCGCCAGTGGTGACCACGACGCGAGCCTGGGGTTCACCCAGGCCTACTTCCACCGGCCCGAGGAACTGCGCACCGAGGTCGAGGCAGCCGGGTTCGTCGACGTCGAGGTGCTGGCGATCGAGGGTCCGATGGGCCACGCCGTCGACCTCGCCCCCGACCCGGGCGAGGCCATCGCCCGGGCCGTTGAGGTGGTGTCGCTGACCGAATCCGAGCCGGCTCTACTCGCCGCCAGCCCGCACCTGCTCGCTATCGGCCATCGCCCCTGACGAACCGTCGTCCTCGTCGGCTGCTGGCGCCGGAGTGGACTCGGCTGGCGCGGCCTCCGCGGCGGGTTCGGGCTCAGAGGCCGGTTCCGGCGCAGACTCAGGCTCGGGTGCGGCAGCCTCGGGGGCCGGGTCAGGCTCGGGCTCGGGCTCGGGTGCAGCCTCGGGGGCTGGCACGTCCGCGTCCGGCTGGGCCGTGCCCTCGTCGGCCGCGACGGCATGCGGAGCCGGTTCGGGCTTCTCGAGGCGGTCGGCCGGGTTGGTGACGACGAGCACCTCGCTGCCGTCGGCCGCCGTCGCGCCGTCGCCGGTCGCGTCGTCGGGCAGGCGTCGCTTCGTCTCGCCCGACGCCCACTCCAGCGCCTTCTGGTGGCGGTCGTCTGGCGTGATCCCGGCGGCGACCATCCGGGCATACACCTCGCGGGCCGGCTCGGCCTGCCCCTTGCGGGCGTGCGACCACATCAGCTCGCGGTAGGTCGGCTCGTCGACCTGGACCTTCGCGTCGCCGAGTTGCGCGAGCAGTTCGTCGGCCGCGGCGAGGTCGCCGCTGCGGATCATGGTGTTGAGCAGCTTCGAGGCGTCGGCGCTGGCGGGCACGACCTTCTTCGACAGCATGTGCTGGAGCAGGGCGATGGCGTCCTCGGCGCGCTTGGCAGCCACCAGCGCATTGAGCAGCGAGCCGTAGTGGCGGCCGTGGGTCAGCGTGCCGGACACGCGCAACCGCTCGAGCAGGTTGCGCGCCTCGTCCAGGCGCTTTGCCCGCACGAGCCGTTCGACGAGGTCGCGGGCCACCTTGCGGTCGGCGGGGACGCCGCGCGAGGTCACCAACTCGAACAGGCCGATCGCCGTGTCGAGTTCGCCGGCCTGCAGGTGCCGGCCGACCACGTCGGACGCCTTCTGCGGCGGGACGGGAACGCCGAGGATCAGCATCCAGTCGATCACGCCACTGGCGGCCGCCACCTGGTTGGCGCCCAGGCTGACGTCGATGAGGCCTTCGAGGTTCTCGCCCGACGGGATACGACCATCCTCGGCCAGGCCAAGCGCGACCGCCCAGGCACCGTCGGCGTCACCGGCGGCGATGCGGGCCCTCAGCACCGCGTTGCGGTGGAAGCTCGACGGACGGGTGCCGGCCTCGGCCATCGCCGAGAGGGCGCGGTCGGCTGCCTCGGCGTCGCCGGCCTTGGCATGCGCGAGCAACAGTTCGTTGTGGACGTCGCCACGCAGTTCGACGCCGCCTTCGCGGAGGCGGTCGAGCAACTCGAGCGCCCGCTCGGTGTGGCCGGCGCGCGCGATCATCGCGATCAGTTCGGTCGACAGGCGCGGTGACGGGGCGCGTCCGACCTGCAGCATCAGGTCGACCAGGGTGCGGGTGTCCTTGATGGCGCGTCGCTCGAGGCAGTCGCGCAGGAGCCGCTCGTAGTCGGCGTCGGCCGCGGCCTGGCCCCGCTGGGACATCTGGCGGACCACCGCACGGGCGGCGGGGAAGCGACCCGCGGCGAGGTAGATCTGCAGCACCGCCGGCGCGTGGCCGGTGTCGGGCTCGGCGCCCTCCTGGTGGAGGTCGTCGAGCATCGTGAGCGCCTCGTCGGTGCGCCCGGCACGACCCGTGGCGATCGCGACGTCCCATCGCGTGCCGGCCGATGCCTCGATACCGGCTGCGCGCATCGCGTCGAGGATCTTGCGGGCACCGCCGAGGTCGCGCGCGTCGAGGTGGGTCTTGAGCAGGAGCTGGTAGTGCTCCTCGCCCGGCGCCACGTCGCGCTGCTGCATGGTCTCGAAGACCTGCCGCATCATGCGCAGATCGCCGGTGAACCGGCGCATCGCGTCGAGGTACTTGTCCTGCTGCTCGGACATGCTGCACGACCTCCCTGGTGCCCACCCGGGACGCGGGATCGTGCGGCAGCGTCCACACGACCTGCGTGAGCCCCGACAGGGCCGCGCACCCACCCACGTGCGCTGTGGCCAACCGACCATCGGCCGGACCACGGACGGTAGCGCGTCACCGGCCGCGTCGTCAGCCCCGGGCAGGGCTACGGTCGGCTGGCGAACCCGCGCCGGCGGGCGCCCCAGCACCACTGGAGAAGCCGTGTCGTCCCGACAGCTGGTGGTCCTCGGAACGGCAAGTCAGGTGCCGACCCGGACCCGCAACCACAACGGGTACGTGTTGCTGTGGGACGACGTCGGCATCCTGTTCGACCCCGGCGAGGGCACCCAGCGCCAGCTCACGCACGCCGGCCTCGCCGTCTCGCGGATCGCGCACGTCTGCATCACCCATGCGCACGGCGACCACTGCCTCGGGCTGCCCGGCGTCCTGCAACGCCGCGCCCTGGATGGCCTGACCACCCGGGTCGCCGTGCACTTCCCGGACGCTGCCGCCGACACGGTCACGCGGCTGCGGCACGCCACTCCCTACGAGGACACGGCGCCGGTCGAACTCCGGTCGGTCGCCGTGTCCGCGCCGGAGCCGGTGGTGATCGGCCGGAGCCTGACGCTGTCCGCCGCGCCGCTCGAACACAGCGAGCCGGCCATCGGGTGGCGGGTCCAGGAAGCCGACGGCTGGCGGCTGCTGCCCGAGCGCCTGGAGGCCGTTGGCATCCCACGCGATGCGCGCAGCGAACTGGTCCGCGAGGGTGAGGTGCGCGTCGGCGGCCGCATGTTCCATCGCGACGAGGTGGCCGAACCCCGGCCGGGGCAGTCGATGGCGTTCGTGATGGACACCCGCGACTGTGCTGGTGCGCGTGCGTTGGCGGAGGGTGTCGACCTGCTGGTGATCGAGGCCACCTTCCTCGCCGACCAACGCTCGATGGCCGAGGAGGTCGGCCACCTCACCGCGGCGCAGGCCGCCCGCATCGGCGCCGAATCGGGCGCGCGCCGGGTCGTGCTGACCCACTTTTCACAGCGCTACCCCGACCTGGATGGCCACCTCGAGGAAGCCACGGCCGCCGCGCCCGACCTCGACATCGTGATCGCCACCGACCTCGCCCGCATCCCCCTCCCACCCCGCCGCTGACCCGACCGCCCCACTTGCAGCCGTCAGCCGGCCGGATCGTCGCGCTCGCTCGCCAGCCAGTCCCAGCCGGCCGCCGCGATTTCGGGCGGGGCAGGCCGCAGCGCCGCGCGGCCGTGCTCGTCGCGGACGTCATCCGTGCCGTCGGCGGTCAGTATCCAGGTCAGTGGTCTCCCGTCGTCGTCCGTCAGCAGACCGAGCAGCCTTTCCTCGTCGTCGGCCAAGACGATGACCTGATACGGATGACCGTTCGGGTCGCGGGGCGCGTCGCCGGTGAACATGACGGATCCGACCGACGCCGCACCGCGTCGGAGATCCTCCGTAAGAGGCACCCAGGACGCCTGATCCGTCGCATTGCCGACGTCGCCCACCCAGCCCATCTGGCTGCCCCTCGTCGCTTCCCGGGACACGCTACGCGTACGTTGACCGTGAGGAGGGGCGGATGGCCGGTGGCACGCGCGTGTACGTGGACATGGTCGGCGACCTGTTCCACGCCGGGCACGTCGAACTGCTCCGGCAGGCTCGCACCTTTGGCGACCATCTCGTGGTCGGCGTGCTGGCCGACGAGGTGGTCGCGGCCTACAAGCGTCCGCCCGTCATGAACCTCGACGAGCGGGTCGCGGTCATCGAGGCGTGCCGCTACGTCGACGAGGTGATCCCCGCCGCGCCGGACGTGGTGACGCTGGCGTTCCTGCGCGAGCACGACCTCGCGGTCGTGGTGCACGGCGACGACCTCGACGACGACGCGATCGCCGCCGTGTACGCCGAGGTGGCAGCGGCCGGCATCCTCAGACTGGTCCCCCAGCGTCCCGACATCTCTACCTCCGAGTTGCTGCGTCGCATCCGGGGTCGCACCCCCTGACCCCACCGATTCCGGCCTACGGCGCACTAGCGTCGAGGCACCTTCCCCGGGGGGTATCAGTGGACACGACGGCCTACCTCGACGTGGTGCAGGCGGAGGCACATGCGTTCGCCGACAATCTCGGACAGGTCGCTGCGGACGCGCCGGTGCCGACGTGCCCGGGCTGGCTCGTCCGCGACCTCGCGGCGCACCTGGGCAACGTCCATCGGCGTATCACGCGCTATGTGCTCGAGCAGCGCCGCGAGCGACTTCCCGCCGGGCCCGCTGGGAATCCCGCAGCGGTGGATCCCGCCGAACTGGCCACATGGCTGCGCACGGGCGCCGACCACCTCGTCGCCTCCCTCCGCGCGGCCCCTGCCGATCTCGACTGCTACGTCCTGTTCACCGGGGCACCGCCTCGTCAGATGTGGTCCCGTCGCATGGCCCACGAAACGGCCATCCACGGCATCGACCTCGCCAGCGCGGCGGGGCGTGCGCGGCGCGTCGAGGTCGCGTTTGCCGCCGACGGCATCGACGAGGTCCTCACCGGCATCGCCCGGCCCGGCCACTGCCCGACGTCCCCTGCTCCTTTCACGACGCTCGTCGCGCCGTTCGAGGTCGAGGACCGGTGGACGGTCGACGTCGGCGACGCCGATCACTACTGCGTCCGGCGTACGGGCGAGGACGCCGACCTTCGCCTGTCAGGTCCGGCCGCATCGCTCTACCGCCTGCTGTGGAACCGGGGTGGCGTGGATGACATCGACGTGGACGGGGACGCGGGGCTACTCGCCCACTGGCGCGCCTGGCATGTCTGAGCCGGTTCCCGCGGCCGCCGTTACAGGAGGTGTTCGAGGCCGATGACGAGGCCGTCGAGGTCGGCGACCTCCCGGCAGGCGAGCAGCACGCCGGGCATGAACGAGGTGCGGTCGATCGAGTCGTGCCGGATCGTCAGCGTCTGACCGGTCCCGCCGAAGATGACCTCCTGGTTGGCGACGATGCCGGGCAGGCGGACGCTGTGGACCCGCACGTCGGCGTGCGCGGCGCCGCGGGCACCGGGGTGACGATCGTCGCCCAGCGGCGCGTCCGGGACCTCTGAGCGGGCCTGCGCGATCAACTCGGCCGTCCGCAGCGCCGTGCCCGAGGGCGCGTCGACCTTGCGGTCGTGGTGCAGCTCGATGATCTCGACGTGCGGTAGATGCTTGGCCGCCTCGGCGGCGAACTGCATCAGCAGCACCGCCCCGATCGCGAAGTTGGGCGCGATGAGTGCGTTGGCGTCGCCACCGTCGGCCTGCCGGCGGGCGGCCTCGAGATCTTCCTCGGAGATCCCCGTCGCGCCGACCACCGCGTGGATGCCGTGGGCGAGCAGCCACTGCAGGTTCGCCCCGACCGCGCCCGGACCGGTGAACTCGACCGCGACGTCGCAATCGGCGGCGACCAGCGCCTCGAGGTCGTCGGCGAGGACCAGGTCGCTGTCGATCCCGGCGACCTCGCGAATCGGTCGGCCGGCGCCGTGCGCGTCGACGACCGCGGCGAGTTCGAGGTCATCGGCGCCTTCGACCGCGCGGCACACCTCGGACCCCATCCGGCCGGCAGCGCCGACCACACCAACCCGTATCGATCCCACCCGCCACCCCAATCGTCTCGCTTGCTTCGCGCGCTCGTTGCCTCGCCGACCCGGGAGGCCTCCACCGAGCCTACGGGTCAGGCGAGTGCGGCGGTGAAGCGGTCCCGCTCCTCGGGGGCGAACGGACCGACGACGGCGAGGTTGTGCGGGCGACGCAGGACCCGCGCCGCGACCCGCCGGACGTCGTCGAGTGTGACCGCGTCGATGAACCCGAGGGCCTCGTCGACGGTGACGAAGTCGGCCCCGGTCGCGATCTGCTTGCCGAGGCGAGACATGCGCGAGCCGCTGTCCTCCAGCGAGAGGACGGTGCCGCCCGTCAGCGCACCCTTGGCGCGCTCGACCTCGGCCGCGGTGACCTCGTCGGCGACGATGTCGAGTTGTTCGCGCAGCACCTGCAACGCCTCGTCGACCTTGCCGGGGGCCGTGCCCACGTAGGCGCCGAACAGGCCGCCGTCGGTGTACGACGACGTGTAGCTGTAGGTCGAGTAGGCCAGACCGCGGGTCTCGCGGATCTCCTGGAACAGCCGCGAGGACATCCCGCCGCCCAGCAGGGTGTTGAGCACGCGCAGCGCCCACCGGTCGGCGTCACGGTGGGGCAAGCCGGGCGCGCCCAGGACCACGTGGGCCTGCTCGGTGGGGCGGTTGCGGACGTGCACGTCGCCCTCGCCGAACGCGTCGGGGCCGACGCGCTGGGGGCGTGTGCCACCGGGGCGGCCGAGGTCGCCCAGGAGCTCCTCGGCCAGGGCCACGACGGCGTCGTGGTCGACGTTGCCGGCGGCCGCGACCGTGAGGTTCTCGGGCCGGTAGGTGCGGCGGTAGTAGCCGTCGACGGTGTCGCGCGTCATGCGCGTGATCGAGTCCGCGCTGCCCAGCGTCTCGAGCGCCAGCGGGTGGTTGCGCAGTACGACCTCGGAGAAGTCGCTGTGGACGAGGTCGTCGGGCGTGTCGAAGTGGATGTCGATCTCGCTGAGCACGACCTGGCGCTCGGCCTCGACGTCGGCCTCGGTGTTCTTGGCGTCGACGATCATGTCGGCGAGCACGTCGAACGCCAACGGCAGGTCGTCGTCGAGGACCCGCGCGTAGAAGCAGGTCAACTCCTTCGACGTGAAGGCGTTCATCTCGCCACCGACGGCGTCGAGTGCCTCGGCGATGTCGCGCGCGCTGCGTCGGGAGGTGCCCTTGAACAGCAGGTGTTCGAGGAAGTGCGAGCACCCGGCTTCGTCGTCGGTCTCGTCGCGCGAGCCGACCCCGACCCACAGGCCCAGGGTGGCGGAGCGGACGGCCGGCATGTGCTCGGTCACGACCGTGATGCCGGAGCTCAGTTCCGTCTGCTGATGCACACAACGCCCTTCATGCAGGCGGCCCCCCGGAGAGTCCCGAGGGGCCGCTGCTCATTGGATCACTCAGTCGCGCTCACGGCTACGGCTGCGCGTGCGGGTGCGGGTGCCGCGCTCGCGGTCACCGCCACCGTCGCCGTCGCCGCCACGCTCGCGGTCGCTACCACGGTCGCGGTCGCTACCACGGTCGCGGTCACCGCCGCGCTCGCGGTCTCCGCCACGCTCACGGTCGCCGCCGCGGTCACGGCCGCCCTCACCGCGTTCGCGGTCGCCACCGTCACGGCCACCACGCTCACGACCACCGTCGCGGTCACCGCCACGCTCACGGTCACCGCCACGCTCACGGTCGCCGCCACGCTCACGGTCACCGCCGTCGCGTCCGCCGCGGCCACGCTCACGCCCGCCGCGCGGCTCGTCGTCGCCACCGGCGGCATCGTCGCCACCGCCGGCGCGCTCACCGACGTACTCGAGCTTGAACTTGCGGCCGCCGTCGAGCACGTCCTTGACCTCGACGAGGACCTGCTGGCCGACCTCGACCGCGTCCTCGGCGTGGTTGAGACGCTTGCCCGCCATCTTCGACAGCTCGGAGATGTGCAGCAGGCCGTCCGTGCCCGGCGTGAGGTTGACGAAGGCACCGAAGTCGACCGTCTTGACGACGGTGGCGCTGTAGCGCTCGCCGACCTCGGGCAGCTGCGGGTTGGCGATCGCGTTGACGCGGTCCAGGGCGTCCTGGGCCACCTCGCGCGAGTTCGCGTAGATCTTGACCACGCCGTGGCCGTCGACCTCGTCGACGTCGATCTGGGCCCCGGTCACCTCGACCAGTTCCTTGATGATCGCGCCACGCGGGCCGATGACGGCGCCGATCTTGTCCTGCGGGATGTTGACGATCTCGACCCGCGGAGCGGTCTCGGCGACCTCGTCACGCGGCTCGGCGATCGCGGCGTTCATGATGCCGAGGATCTCGAGGCGTGCGTCGCGGGCCTGCAGCAGCGCGTCCTGCAGGACGTTGGCCGGGATGCCGGCCAGCTTGGTGTCGAGCTGCAGCGCGGTGATGAAGTTCTCGGGACCGGCGACCTTGAAGTCCATGTCGCCGAAGAAGTCCTCGACGCCCTGGATGTCGGTCAGGGTGGTGTACTTGCCGTTCTCGTACACCAGGCCCATCGCGATGCCGGCGACCTGCGCCTGGGTCGGCACACCGCCGTCCATCAGCGCCATCGACGCGGCACAGACCGAACCCATCGAGGTGGAGCCGTTCGAGGCGAGCACGTCGGAGACGATGCGCATCGCGTACGGCCAGGTCTCCTGCTCGGGCAGGACCGGGATGAGCGCACGCTCGGCGAGGGCACCGTGGCCGATCTCGCGGCGCTTCGGGCTGCCGACGCGGCCGGCTTCGCCGGTCGAGTAGGGCGGCATGTTGTAGTGGTGCAGGAACAGCTTCTCGGCCTCGGGGTCGAGGGTGTCGAGCCGCTGGCCCTCGCGGGTCGTACCGAGGGCGAGCACCGACAGGACCTGGGTCTCGCCACGCTGGAACAGCGCCGAGCCGTGGGTCTTGGGCAGCACACCGACGGCGGCGGTGACCTCGCGGAGGTCGGCGACGCCACGGCCGTCGACGCGGAAGCCCTCGTCGACGATCAGGCGGCGCACGACCTTCTTCTCGGTCGAGCGGAACGCCTCGGAGGCCTGCTTGGAGCGGGCGTCCTCGTCGAGGTCGGCGGGGCCGTTGTCGACCACGTGCGCGACGGCGTCCTTGCGGACCTCGCCGAGCTTGTCGTCGCGCTCGGCCTTGGTCAGGTCGGACTGGCGGTAGACCGCTTCGACCTTGTCGGAGGCGAAGGCGTAGACCTGCTCGAAGACCTCGTCGCTGTAGTCGAGGAAGAGCGGGAACTCGCCGGCGTCGCGGCGACCGACCTGGTCGACGAACGCCTGCTGCGCCTCGCACAGCTGCTTGATGATCGGCTTGACGTCCTCGATGGCCTGGCCGACGACCTGCTCGGTCGGGGCCGGGGCGCCCATCTCGATCTTGATCCACGAGTCGGGGGTGGCCTCGGCCTCGATCATCAGGATCGCGACCTCACCGTCGTCCTCGACGCGCCCGGAGATGACCATGTTGAACACGGCCTCCTCGTCGAGCTCCTCGAAGGAGGGGAAGGCGATCCACGAGCCGTCACGCAGCATGGCGTAGCGGACCGCGGCGACCGGGCCGGAGAACGGCAGGCCCGACAGCATCGTCGACAGCGACGAGCCGTTCATGGCGACGACGTCGTAGGGGTCGAACTGGGTCGTCTGCATGATCGTGTTGACGACCTGGACCTCGTTGCGCAGACCCTCGGCGAAGGTCGGACGCAGCGGACGGTCGGTCAGGCGGCACACCAGGATGGCGTTCTCGGACGGCCGACCCTCGCGCTTGAAGAAGCTGCCCGGGATGCGCCCGTTGGCGTACATCCGCTCTTCCACCTCGATGGTGAGGGGGAAGAACGGCAGGAAGTCCTTGGGCTGCTTCGACGCCGTCGTGGTGGTCAGGACCTTCGTGTCGCCGACGGTGGTCATGACGGCGCCACCGGCCTGCTGGGCCAGCAGGCCCGCTTCGAAGGTGATGGTCTTGCCGTCGATCTCGACGGAGTGTTCGTGTGTTCCGAGCGTGCCCACGTGGGCCTCCTCGTCGTGTACGGGTGCGCGAGGACGGCCGGGTGTCGGGTGCCGGTGCATCAGTGGGGGCGGCTCGGGCCTTCGACCCGAGGCGTCTCCACTGACGACCGACCGTCCTCGACCGATCCGGGCCGTCGTCGTGCGTATGTGGTTGTCATGGTGCCCGGCAGCGGCCGTGGGCCGGTGACCGGTGGTACGACACGAGCCGGGGTCGGGTTCGACCCCGGCTCGCGGGAAGATCAGCGGCGCAGTTCGAGCTCCGCGATGAGCGCGCGGTAGCGCTCGATGTCCTTGTCGCGCAGGTAGTTCAGCAGGCGACGGCGTTGACCGACCATCATCAGCAGCCCACGGCGCGAGTGGTGGTCGTGCTTGTGTTCCTTGAGGTGCTCGGTCAGGTGGCTGATGCGCTTGGTCAGCAGCGCGACCTGCACCTCGGGGGAACCGGTGTCGCCTTCGCCCTGGGCGAACTTGGCGATGATCTCGGACTTGTCGTCGGGAAGGACGGCAGCCAACGGGTACTCCTGTCGTGGTCGGGCCCTGCGTCGCCGGGTGGCGTGTGTCGCCGTGGGGGATCTGCGAGGCGGGCGCGCCACGAAGCGCGAACACGTCGATCAGGGAACCCCGACACCCGAACGGGCACGGTGAACGTGACCCTCCTGGGCCACGTCCAGGGAGTGTAGCCCGGCTCAGACCGCGCCGCAGGCCCGCTCGAGCTCGGTCAGGGTGTCCTCGAGGTGGTCGAGCAGGCGCTGCAGCGACGGCACACGGCGACGGCAGCCGGTCAGGCCGAAGTCGAGTTGGCCGGCGTGGCTGGTGACGGTGACGTTGAGGCCCTGCCCGTCGTAGGGCACCGACGCCGGATACAGGCCATCGAGGCGCGCACCGTTGAAGTAGCGCGGCTCGCGCGGTCCGGGGACGTTGGACACGATCAGGTTGAAGGCGGGCCGGCGCAGGGCTCGGAAGCGGAACAGCGGTCCGAAGGCGACCGGGCCGAAGCTGAGCACGCTCAGCAGCAGCACCGCGGCCGGGTGCAGCCCCGACAGCCGCGCCTTGGAGTCGCGCATCGAGCGGTGGATCATCTCGAACCGGTCCATCGGGTCGCCGAGGTGGGTGCCGAGGTTGCACAGCACGATCCCGACCGCGTTGCCGCGACTCGGCTCGTCGGACTCGTCACGCAGCGACACCGGCACCGCCGCGATCAGCGGGCGGTCGGGCAGCGCATCGTGGTCGATCAGGTAGCGGCGCAATGCCCCGGAGGTCATGGCGAGCACCACGTCGTTGACGGTGCCGCCGGTCGCCGCGCTGACCTGCTTGATCCGATCCATGTCCCACGACTGGGCGGCGAACCGCCGGGCGGCGGTGATCGGTTGGTTGAGCATCGACCGCGGCGCCTGGTAGGGCAGGGTCGCGGTGTGGTCGTCGAGGGCCTTGGCGACCGACTGCAGGGCGGCGCCGCCGGCCTGGGTCAGCGCGCGTCCGGCGACCATCACCTCGTCGAACACGCCGCCGGTGAACGAGGTCAGCAGACCGGACGGCTGTTCGAGAGCCGCGGCCGGGTCGTGGTGCGCTCCCCCGTTGCGGCCCGGGTTCGCCCAACTCGGAGGCATGCCGCGCTCGTCGGGATCCGTGCTGAGGCTGCGCACCAGCCACCGCATCGCCGCCGTCCCGTCGAGCAACGCGTGGTGGACCTTGTTGTAGACCGCGAGCCGTCCGTCGGCGAGACCCTCGATGACGTGGGTCTCCCACAGCGGGCGGTTGCGGTCCAGCATCGTGCCGTGCAGGCGCGAGACGACCGTCAACAACTCGCGGATCTGGCCCGGGCGCGGCAGCGCCGAGTGACGTACGTGGTACTCGATGTCGAGGTCGTCGTCCTCGGTCCAGGCCCACGGCCCGAGGCCCCCGAGCGTGCGGGTCGGTCGCTGTCGGAACAGCGGTGCCGGCTCGAACTCGAGGGCGGCGCGGTACTGCTCGCGCACGGAATCGGGCCCCCAGCCCTCGGGGGTTTCGAACAGTTGCAGGCCGCCGACGTGCAGCGGTCGGCCGCGACCCTCGCCCAGCAGGAAGATCGCATCGGTCACCGGTACCGGTCGCACAGGCTCTCCCAGTCGTCCTCGTCCGGTCGAGGACAACGCGCGACCCTACCCGCGGTGACGTGCGCGGTCCCCCGTACGCCAGTCTGCCGTCGCCCCCGCCCCCGGCAACACTTGCCGCACCCGTGCGGCAAACCTTGCGCCGCCCGCGTTCACGGGCCGCAGGTCTAGCCTTGGTTGACGAGGGAGGCGGCGAGATGATCGACGGTCGGACGATCGTGCTGGTGCGCCACGGCCGTCCCGACATCCGGATGGACCAACCCGCGCCCACCTGGCAGCTTCGCGAGGATGGACGAGCAGACGTCCTCCGGCTCGCCGAAACCCTCCCGAACGCGCCGGTCGTCATATCGAGCGATGAGCCGAAGGCCGTGCAGACCGCCGAGATCGTGCACGGGGTCGTCGGTGGCGACCTCCGCCTCGACGGCCGACTGCGCGAGGCCAAGAGGCCCGACGTCTGGACGACCGACTACGAGGTTCGAGCAGCCCGCTACCTCACACGAGGTCACGAGCCCGGGTGGGAGCCGGCGCACGTGGTTCGCAACCGGGTGGTCGAGGCCGCGGACGAACTCCCCGCGGGAGCGGTCCTGGTCGGCCACGGCCTGTCACTGACGCTGTACACCGCGACGCTCGCCCGGTTCGACCACGTGAGCTTCTGGCGTCAACTGCGTCTGCCCGACGCCTGGATCGCTGCCGAGGGTGTCGCCCCGCGGATCCTCGAACCTCGCCCGACGCTCGAGGAGGATGACCCGGCGCGTAGGCCGTGATCGCTCGACCTCGCCACCTCGCCCGCGTCAGGCGCCGAAGAGGGCTTCGCCGCGCTGCCGGGCCTCGGCGGCGATCTCGGCGCGGTAGTCGTGGAGTTTGGCGGCGAGATCCGGGTCGGAGGTCGCGAGGATGCGCAGCGCGAGCAGGCCCGCGTTGGTCGCGTTGCCGATCGCCACGGTGGCAACCGGGATGCCGCGGGGCATCTGCACGATGGACAGCAGCGAGTCCAGGCCGTCGAGGTGCTTGAGCGGGACGGGCACGCCGATGACGGGCAGGTCCGTGACGCTCGCGAGCATCCCGGGCAGGTGGGCGGCGCCGCCGGCACCGGCGATGATGACCTTGAAACCGCGGTCGGCGGCTGCGTGGCCGAAGGC
Source organism: Egicoccus sp. (assembly GCA_035462025.1). GTDB lineage: Bacteria > Actinomycetota > Nitriliruptoria > Nitriliruptorales > Nitriliruptoraceae > Egicoccus. The sequence continues at coordinate 37,179 of DATHUR010000080.1, forward strand.
GAGCATCTCGTCGGGCATCCGGTGGGCCGAGACGACCTGTTCGTGGCAGTCGACGCCCAACCGCCGCACGATCTCGGACGCGTCGCCCATGACCGGATGGTCCGAGGCCGAGCCCATGACGACGGCGACGCTCATACGGGTGACTCCTGCTCGGCAGCTGGGGTGGTCAGGACGTCGACGGCGTGAAGAGCCACGTGTCTGGCGCGGTCGAGATCGGGGCCGGTCACCGTGACGTGCCCGAGTTTGCGTCCCGGACGGTAGTCCTTGCCGTACAGGTGCACGGCGGCGGACGGTTCGGCGTGCAACGCCGCGGGCAAGCGATCCAGCGGGTCGATCGCGCCACCGACCACGTTGACCATCGCGGCCGGACCGCGGGCGCGGGTGTCCCCCAGCGGCAGGTCGGCGACCGCACGCAGGTGGTTCTCGAATTGCGAGGTCGCTGCCGCCTCGATGGTGAGATGGCCGGCGTTGTGCGGCCGGGCGGCGAGTTCGTTGAGCAGCACCTCGTCGCCGCTGACGAACAACTCGACCGAGAGCATGCCGACCAGGTCGATCGCCTCGGCGACACGGACGCCGATGGCGTGCGCCCGCTCGGCGGCCACGGCGCTGACGCGCGGCGGCTGCAGGACCTCACGGCACATGGCGTCGACCTGCACGGTCTCGACCGGGTCGTACACGGCCATCTCGCCACCCGGACGGCGCGCGACCAGCACGGCCAGTTCACCGGTGAGCGCGATCCGTGGCTCCACCAGCAGGTCCGCACCCTCGACCTCGTCGAGCACGGCACGGGCCGCGGCGAGGTCGTCGACCATCCAGACACCCCGGCCGTCGTACCCACCGCGAGGCCGCTTGAGCACCAGCGGCCAGTCGTGTTCCGCGGCGAAGGCCTCGACGACCGCGAGGTCGCCCGTCAACGTCCACGGTGCCAGTGGGACCCCGGCCGCCCCCAGCACCTCGCGCTGACGGACCTTGTCGACCGCCACCTCGAGCGTGTCGGCCGAGGGCCGGATCGCGATCCCCTCCCCGGCCAGTGCCCGCAGGGTGTCGAGGTCGACGAGTTCGTGCTCGACCGTGATGACGTCGACACGCTCGGCGAGGCGCCGCAGTCCCTCGGCGTCAGGCTCGCCCTCGACCACGTCGGGCCACACGGCGGCGACCGCGTCTCCCCGCCGCGCCAGGAAGACCAGCCGGACGCCGAGCCGTGCCGCCGCCGGCAGCATCATGCGTGCCAGTTGGCCGCCGCCGACGACCCCGATGGTTGGTGTCATCGACGGCTCCGGCTCGTGGACGGGTCAGGCGGCCGGGAGCCTACAAGTCCCTCCGGTAGCGGACCTCCTCGACCGTCGTGCCGAAGACCTCCTCGGTGCGCGTCTCGCCGTCGTTGCGCCAGCCGTGATGCTCGTAGAACCGGCGTGCCCGCTGGTTGCGGGGAGCCACCCACAACACGGCCGTTTCGAACGCGGTCGCGGCCAGAGCCCGCTGCGCGGCGCGCAGCAAGTCGGTCCCCGCCCCGTGTCCCCAGTGCTCCGGATGCACGTTGACGGCGTACACCTCGCCCTCGGGTGCGTCGGCGTCGCCGCCGGCCGGTCCGCCGAACAGGAACCCGACCGGCACGTCGCCGTCGTCGACGGCCACGAGGCGCACCGAGCCGGGCCGCGGGCGCCGCGACAGGGCAGCGCGCCAGTAGTCGGCCCGCTCCCCCGCGGACAGTCCGTCGAGGTAGTCGGCGGGCATGATCCCGCGATAGGCGGCCTGCCACGCCGCGACGTGGATCTGCCCGAGCCGATCGGCGTCCGCGACGACCGGCTCCCGCACCCGCATCCCACATCTCCCGTCCACGCGCATCTTCGCGGATCGAACAGCGTCAGGCGAGGAGGGTGCGGGCGGTGTCGATGTCGGTGTGGATCTGGGCCACCAGCGCGTCGATGCCGTCGAAGCGCTGCTCGTCGCGCAGCCGGTGTTCGAACGTGATGGCCAGTTCGCGGCCGTACAGGTCGGTCTCTGGATCCGCGTCGAGCAAATGCACCTCGACGGTGCGGACCTTGCCGTCGAAGGTCGGCCGCAGCCCGACGTTGGTGACGGCTCGCCAGGTCGTGCCCTCGACCGTCGCCGTGCCCGCGTACACGCCGTTGCCCGGCACGACCCGCGTCTCGCCGACGGCGACGTTGGCGGTCGGGATGCCGATGGTGCGCCCGCGGCCGTCGCCGGGGACCACCTCGCCGTGCAGCCGGTAGGGCCGGCCCAGCGCAGCGTTCGCCCACTCGAGCCGTCCGTCGGCGAGGGCGGCGCGGATGCCCGTCGACGACAACGGCCGTCCCTCGAGTTCGAACAGCGCGACGGCCTCGACCTCGAAGCCGTGACGCTCACCCTCCTCGACGAGGGTGATGACGTCACCGGCGGCCTTGTGCCCGAAGCGGAAGTTCGTGCCGACGATGAGCCGGCGTGTCGCGAGCGGGCGGACCAGGACCTGCTCGACGAACTCGGCGGGGGTCAACCGCGACAGCTCGGGGGTGAAGGCCAGTACGAGCACCAGGTCGACGTCGAGGGCGAGCAGTGCGGCCACCCGCTCGTCGAGCGGCTGCAGGGTCAGCGGCTCGCTGCCCGGACGCAGCACGGCGGCGGGGTGCGGATCGAAGGTGATGGCGACCGAGCGGGCGTCGCGGTCACGCGCAGCATCGACGGCGCGGCGCAACAGGACCTGGTGGCCGCGGTGGACGCCGTCGAAGTTGCCGATCGTGACCACCGAGTCGACGGGGGTCAGCTCGTCGAGGTCACCCACGGCGCCGCGGAACACCGCGTTCACCTGTCGGTCCCTTCGTTGTCGGACGGAGTTGCGGGTGCGGATAGTGCCAGTTCCTCCGGCCGCGTCCACACCAACTCCGAGCGGGCCCGGTCGCCCCGGTCGCGGTAGATCCCGAGCAGGCGCTCCCCGAAGGTCACCGCGTAGATCCCGTCGCGGCCCTGGGCGTCGAGCGCCGGCTTGCCCTGGGCCATCGCCAGCGCCAGGTCGGCGTCGTCGACGTCGACCATCGGCAGGGCCCGTGCCACGGCGGCCTCGGGCGCGAGCAGCAGTCCGGGCAGGTCGCCGGTCTCGCCGGCGGCACGGATCGTGTCGAGGTCGTGGGCGTCCTCGAGGCCGAAGGGCCCGTTCGCCACGCGGCGCAGGGACATCAGGCTCGCGCCGACGCCCAGCGCTTCGCCGATGTCGTGGGCGAGGGTGCGGACGTAGGTCCCGGCGGAACAGGTCACCAGGAACGACACGCGTGGGTGGTCCGGGTCGGTCCGGTCGTCGTAGGCGTCGAGCATCAGGTCGTGGATGATGACCCGTCGCGACTCGCGCTCGACCTCTTCACCACGGCGGGCCAGTTCGTGCAGCCGCCGGCCGCCGACCTTGACGGCCGAGACCATCGGCGGCACCTGGTCGATCTCGCCCTGGAACCGGGTCAGGACCTCGCAGACCCGCTGCTCGTCCAGCGCGGCGGCCGACGTCCGGGACAGCACCTCGCCGTCGGCGTCCTGCGAAGACGTGACCACGCCGAGCACCATCTGGGCCGCATACGTCTTGTGCCCCGCCTGCAGGTACTGCACGAGCTTGGTGGCCCGGCCGAGGCACACGACCAGCACGCCGGTCGCCGCCGGGTCGAGGGTGCCCGTGTGTCCGACGCGTTTCTGCCCGGCGGCGCGGCGGACCACCTGGACGACGTCGTGCGAGGTCGGACCGGCAGGCTTGTCCACGACCAGGACGCCGTCGATGTCGTCGGGGCTGCGCCGCTTGCGTCCCATCACGCGCCCTTCTCCGCCCCCGGCGCCCACCCTGACCGCAACGCGTCGACGACGGACGCGACGACGTCATCGACCGCGCCGGCTGCGCTGAACCCGGACGCGAACGCATGGCCGCCACCGCCGAGCGCCTCGGCGATCGCCCCGACGTCGACCCGGCCGTGCGAGCGCAGCGACGCCCGCCACGTGCCATCCGGCGCCGGCTTGCACACCAGCGCGACCTCGGCAACGTCCGCCGTGCGGACCACGTCGATCACCGACTCGGTCGCCTCGAGGCTGGCGCCCGTCACGGTCAGCTCGTCGGCGGTGAGGTGGGTGTGCACCAGCGACACGTCCGGGACGAACGTGAGCCGGTCGAGCGCACGCCCCAGCAGGCGCAACTCGCCCAGCGACGAGGTGCCGTACAGGCGCCGGGTCAGTTCGGCGTGCTCGACGCCGACCTCGAGCAGTCGGCCACCGAACTCCATCGCCGCGCGGTCGGTCGAGGCGTGCCCGAAGCGGCCGGTGTCGGTCACCAGCCCGACATAGAGGCAGGTCGCCAGTTCCGCCGTCAGCGGCACCTCGAGACGGTGGAGCAGTTCGTCGACGATCAGCACCGTCGCTGCGGCGTTCGGTGCGACCAGGCGCAGATCACCGAAGGCGGTGCTGGATGCATGGTGGTCGACCACGATGGTCGGCACCCCTTCGTCGAGCAACTTGCTGACGCTGCCGAGGCGTTCCGGGGTGGCCGCGTCGAGCGTGACGAGCAGGTCGACGTCGGCGGCGGCGGGCAGCGACGACGGCGTGACGAGGTCGCGTACGCCGGGCAGGTCGGCCAGCGACGCGGGCACCTTCAGCGGCTCCTCGCCGACGGTCGGGACCGTGCGGGCGCCGAGCCCCGACAGCGCAACGTGCAGCGCCAGGGCAGCGCCCAGGGCGTCGCCGTCGGGACCGACATGGGCGGCGAGCACGACGCGCCCGCCGTCGTGGGCGCAGGTCGCCATGCGGCGGACCGCCTCGTCGAGCACGGCCGGGTCGAGGTCGTCGAGCCAGGCCGGCGCCGGGTGCCTGCTCACCGCGCGTCGCCCCCGTCGCCGGTGGCGTCCCCGTCGGCGTCGCTCGGCGCGTCCTCGCCGAGGCGGCGGAGCAGGTGCTCGACCCGGTTGGCCTGTTCGACGACCGGGTCCGGCTTGAAGCGCAGCTCGGGCGATGTGCGCAGCTTGGCTCGGCGTCCGACCAGGCCCCGCAACCGGGGGGCGGCCGCGGCGAACCCGGCCTCGACCTCGTGGGGCTCGGGCAGACGATCGCCTCCGGTCCGGCGCGGGTCCCCCGACACCAGCGACGGGTCGAGCGTCGAGTAGTAGATCGTCGCGACCTCGTGGTCCTGGGTGACCTCGGCCTCGGTGATGGTGATCAACTGCAGGCGCGGGTCGGCGATCTCGGTCTCGAGCAGATCGGCGACAGCCTGGCGCACGGCCCGGTCGACCCGGGGGTTGCGTTTCTTGACCATCGCGGTCTCCTTGATCGCCGCGGTCAGCGGCATGGGCACCCGGTACGGGCGCATGGTCAGGACAGGTGGGGCAGGCCGGGACCGTCGCCGTCGAGCGTGTCGGCGACGTCGTGCGAGCCGAGCACGACGATACGGGGGTCGCGTTCGAGCACCGCGGTCACACGGTCGAGGACCCGGTCGACGCCCGTGTGGGTCGACGCCGCGACCGCGACCCCGAACACGGTGCGCTGCCAGCGGTCCTGCTCGCCGACCTCGGCGACCGAGACCCCGAGTTCCTTGGTCAGTGCGGCCTTGGCCCGGTTGAGCAGCGCCCGCTTGCCCTTGAGGCTGTCGACGCCGGGCAGGTGGATCTCGACCCGCGCGACCCCGTAGTGGACACGGCCGTCCCCGGAGCTCACGCGCGTCTCCTCGTTGATGTGCACCTCACCGTCGCGGTCCGGCCCGCGTCTGGCGGGCCGGACCGGTAAGACGGTCAGTCGCGGGCGACCTCGACGGTGACGTAGGCCTCGAAGACGTCGCCTTCCTTGACGTCCTGGAACTTCTCGAGGCCGATACCGCACTCGAAGCCCTCGCGGACCTCGCGGACGTCGTCCTTGAAGCGGCGCAGCGAGGTCATCGTGTCCTCGGCGATCACGACACCGTCGCGGATGACGCGCACGCCGGCGTCGCGCTGGATCTCGCCGCGGGTGACCATGCACCCGAAGACGAACCCGGCGCGCGGGACCTTGAAGATCTCGCGGACCTCGGCCTCGCCGATGACCTGCTCGCGGAACTCCGGTGCGAGCAGCCCCTTGACGGCGCGTTCGATGTCCTCGATCGCCTCGTAGATGATGCGGTAGGTGCGCACGTCGACGCCGGAGCGGTCGATCTCGTCGCGGGCATTGGGGCCCGGACGGACGTTGAACGCCACGATGATCGCGTCGGACGCCTCGGCGAGCCGGACGTCACCCTGGGTGATCGCGCCGACCCCCTTCTGGATGACGCGGACCTGGACCTCGTCGAGTTCGAGCTTGAGCAGCGCGTCCTCGAGTGCCTCGGCGGAACCCGACACGTCGGCCTTGATGATGACGTTGAGGGTCGCCTTGTCGCCGGCCTGCACCGCCGAGGTGAACTCCTCGAGGGTGGTGGGCCGCCGCTCGGCGAGTTCCTTGCGGCGTTCGCGGGCGGAACGGCGTTCGGCGACGTCACGGGCGAAGCGCTCGGCGTCGACGACACGGAACTCGTCGCCGGCTTCGGGCACGTCGTTGAGGCCGATGATCTGCACGGGGCGGGCCGGCAACGCCTCGTCGACGTTGTTGCCGTTCTCGTCGAACATGGCGCGGATCTTGCCGTCGGCCGTACCGGCCACGAGGATGTCGCCCCTGCGCAGGGTGCCGTTCTGCACCAGCACGGTGGCGACCGGGCCACGGCCCTTGTCCAGGTGCGCCTCGACCACACGGCCGCGGGCGTCCTTGTCCGGGTTGGCCGACAGTTCGAGCAGGTCGGCCTGCAGCAGCACGACCTCGAGCAGTTCCTCGAGGTTGAGCTGCTCCTTGGCCGAGATCTCGACCATCGGCACGTCACCGCCGAAGTCCTCGGCGACCACGTCGTGTTCGGTCAGCTGGGTCTTGACGCGGATCGGATCGGCGCCCTCGAGGTCGATCTTGTTGATCGCGACCACCATCGGGACCTCGGCGGCCTTCGCGTGGGCGATGGCCTCGCGGGTCTGGGGCATGACGCCGTCGTTGGCCGCGACGACCAGGATCGTGACGTCGGTGACCTGGGCACCACGGGCACGCATGGCGGTGAACGCCTCGTGGCCCGGGGTGTCGATGAAGGTGATCAGACGTCCGTCGTGGTTGATCTGGTAGGCGCCGATGTGCTGGGTGATGCCGCCGGCCTCGCCGCCGACGACGTCGGTCTTGCGGATGGCGTCCAGCAGCAGCGTCTTGCCGTGGTCGACGTGACCCATGACCGTGATGACGGGGGGACGGGGCTGCAGCTTCTCGGGGTCGTCGGCGGTCTCGACGCCGAACTCGAGCTCCTCCTCGGACATGAAGTAGATCTCGACGCCGAGGTCGGCACCGATGATCTCGACGGTGTCGTCGGGCAGGGTCTGCTGCACCGTCGCCATCTCGCCCATCTCGAACAGCTTCTTGACCAGCGCTGCGCCGGGCACGCCGAGCTTGTCGGCGAGTTCACCCACGGTGATGCCCGAGAGCACCTCGACGCGCTGCACCTGGATCATGTCCTCGATCGGGACATCGCGACGCCGCGGCCCACGCGCGAGCTCCTGCTCGGCAGGACTCTGCTTCTCCTTCTTCTTGCGGCGGGTCTTGCCCGAACCCGGACCGCCGGTACCACCGGGGGCACCACGGCCACCGCCGGGACCACCCGGTCCACCGCCGGGGCCACCACGGCCGACCGGCTGGCGATAGGGCGAGCCAGGAGGCCCACCGGGGGCACCACGGCCGGCGCCGCCGGGGGCGCCACGGCTGGGTGCGCCCGGGGCACCACGTCCAGCGCCGGGACCACCGGGGCCGCCAGGGCCGCCGCGGCCTGCGGGAGCGCCGGGCTGGGGCTGCGGACGCGCCGGTGCCTTGCGAAGCGGCGGCGGGATCGAGCGACGGCCCGAGCCCTCCTGCGGCAGGCTGCCTTCGGCACGGCGGGTCGGTTCGACGCCACCGCCGGTGACGGTGGGCGGCGGGGTCGGACCACGCTGCGACGGCGGCCGCAACGGGGCCTCGCCGGGCTTGAGACGCGGCGGCGGCGCACCGGGCATACGGCGAGCACCGTCGGTGCCGGTGTCACCAGCGGCGGCGGGCGACGCCGAGGTCGGCTCGGTGGCCGGCGCCTCGGGCGCGGCAGCCTCGGCCGCCGGGGCCTCGGCCGCCGGGGCCTCGGCCGCCGGCGTCTCGGAGGTGGCCGGCTGTTCGGCGGCAGGCGCGGCCGGAGCCTCCGAGGTCGGTGCCTCGGCGGCCTTGGCGCGCTTGGCGGCCTCCTGCTCCTCCTGCTGCTTGCGCAGGTGGGGCGGCAGCACCTTGGCGGCCTTCTTGCCCTCGGGCGGCGCGGTGGTCTGGATCGAGCGGTAGCGCTCGAGTTCCGCCTGCTCACGCTTGCGCTTGGCGTCTTCCTCGGCGCGGCGCTCTGCCTCGGTCTTGCCGAGCGAATCGCGGAACTTCGCGGCATCCGCGTCCGAGATGGACGAGGAATGGCTCTTCGCATCGACCCCGAGGTCGGTCAGGCGGCGGAGGACCTCCTTGTTGTGGAGGCCAGTCTCCTTCGCCAATTCGTAGACGCGGACCTTGTTGCTCACGCGTTCTCGCTCCTCACGGTGCTGTCTGGCACCTGGTGCTGCACATCTTGGTCGTGGCCCGTGGTCGGGACATCGTCCTGGGCGCGGATCATGTCGTCTTGGTCGCGTATGGACGCGAGTGCCGCGAGCATCTCGGCCTCGGTGCCGCCGCGGAGCGCACGCCGGAGTGCGGCGGCGCCGCGGTGGGCGGCGGTGTCGAGGCAGTGGGGTTCGGGGCAGAGATAGGCGCCCCGGCCGGGCAGGCGTCCACTCGTGTCGAAACGGATCCCGTCAGGCGTCCTGGCCAGCCGCAGCAGTTCGCGCTGCGGGCGTACGACGCGGCAGGCGACGCAGGTCCGGACCGGCTGACGGGGCGCTTCGCGCACCAAGGGTACTTCCTTCACACGCTCCTGGTTGGTCCTGACCGCCCGATCGACGAAGGGCCGGCGGGCGCCGGTTGCCCGGGACCACGGATCCGCCGTCGGCGGCACCGCGCTCGGGCCATGGCACTAGGCGCCGCTCTCCTCGGTGTCTGCCGGCGCGGCGTCGCCCGCGGCACCGGACTCGTCGCCCTCGTCGAGCGCGCTCTGGCGGGCCTGCTCGGCGGTCTGGACGGCGGCTTCGATCGCGGCTTCGCCTTCGGCCGAGAGCGGGTTGCCGTACTCGTCGATGAGGCCCTTGTCGAAGGCTTCCTGGAAGGCGCGCTGTTCCTCGTTGAACTGCGTCTCGGACTTGATGTCGATCCGCCAGCCGGTCAGGCGGGCGGCGAGCCGTGCGTTCTGGCCCTCGCGCCCGATGGCGAGCGAGAGCTGGTAGTCGGGGACGATCACCAGCGCCGTGCCGTCGTCGGGATACAGGTAGACGTTGCTGACCTTGGCCGGGGACAGCGCGTTGGCGACCACGTCCTCGGGCTCGTCGGCCCAACGCACGATGTCGATGCGCTCGAGTTCCTCGGAGTGCAGTTCCTTCTGGACGGCGCGGGCACGCTGGCCGCCCGGGCCGACGCAGGCGCCGACGGCGTCGACGTTGGCGTCGTTGCTCATCACCGCGACCTTGGTGCGGTGGCCGGCCTCGCGGGCGATGCCCTTGATCTCGACGATGCCCTCTTCGATCTCGGGGACCTCGAGCGCGAACAGTCCGACCACGAGGGCCGGGTGGGTGCGCGAGGCCACGATCTGGGCGCCGCGCGCCTGCTTGCGGACCTCGATGACGACGGCGCGGGTGTGGGCGCCGTGCTCGAGTCGCTCGTTGGGGATCTGCTCGGCGTAGGGCAGCAGCGCCTCGGTACGACCGAGTTCGATCAGCGTGACGTTGCCCTGCTGGCTGATGGTGCCCGAGATGATGTCGCCCTCGCGGCCGACGAACTCGCCGTAGGTGACCTCGCGCTCGGCCTCGCGCAGGCGCTGCAGCAGCACCTGCTTGGCGGTCTGCGCGACGATGCGGCCGAAGTCCTTGGGCTCCTCGCGCCACTCGGAGACGATGTTGCCCTCGTCGTCGAGTTCCTGCGCGTACAGCGTGACCTCGCCGGTCGTGCGGTCGACCGTGACGCGCGCCTCGTCGGCGTTCACGCTGTGCGAACGCTTGTAGGCGCTGGCCATCGCGGTCTCGAACGCCTCGACCACCGTGAGGAAGTCGATGCCCTTCTCGCGCTCGATCTGGCGCAGGGCGTCGATGTCGATCTTCACAGGCCTACCTCCTCACAGCTCGTCCCCGTCACCACGGCAGTACCACCTTGCCGTGGTCGATCTCGCGCAGGGCGATCACGACCTCGGCTCCGTCCACGTTCAGCGTGACGCTGCCCTCGTCGGCGACGACGACGGTGCCGGTGACCTCGTGGTCGCCTGCGGCATCCTCGACCCGCACGACGCGGACCTCACGGCCGACGTTGCGCACGAAGTCGCGCGGACGGCGCAACGGCCGGTCGACGCCGGGCGAGGTCACCTCGAGCGTGTAGCTCGACGGGACCAGGTCACGCTCGTCGAGCGCGCCGCCGACCTTGCGCGACAGGGCGGCGATGACGTCGACGTCGAGGCCACCCTCGGCGTCGGCGACGAGCCGGACCAGGCGACGGTTGCCCTGCCCCTTGACCTCGACGTCGACGAGTTCGACCTCGAGTTCGGCGGCCAGCGGCTCGGCCAGTTCCTGGATCTGCTGGGGAAGTTGCGTCTCGTCGGTCCTGGCCATGTCACCGCCTCTCGGGCACGTTCGGGGGTCTCACGAAGACGGCCGGCCCGAGAGGGCCGACCGCGCGTGTGACGCATGTTGGTTGGTCGTCGAACGTACCACGACCGCTGTGGACCCGCCAGAGCCGGGGTCGTGGGGCCGCTAGCGGACGACGGTGGGCGTGCCCGAGCCGCGCTCGGCGCGGATCTCCTCGGCCATCTCGGTCGCGTAGTGGATCATCGCCTCGACGATGTCCTCCTCGCGGACGGTCGCGATGCGCTCGCCCTTCTGGATGATCTCGCCCTTGCCGTTGCCCGCGGCGACACCGAGGTCGGCCTCGCGGGCCTCGCCGGGACCGTTGACGACGCAGCCCATGACGGCGACGCGCAGCGGGACGTCGATCTTGCCCTCGAGGCCCTTCTGGACGTCTTCGGCCAGGGTCCACACGTCGACCTGGGCGCGACCGCACGAGGGGCAGGAGACGACGTCGAGGCCCCGCTCACGCAGGTGCAGCGACTCGAGGATGGCGATACCGGCCTTGACCTCCTCGACCGGATCGGCCGACAACGACACGCGGATCGTGTCGCCGATGCCCTCGGCGAGCAGCGCGCCGATGCCGACGGCCGACTTGATCGAGCCCGACTTCAGCGGTCCGGCCTCGGTGACCCCGAGGTGGAGCGGGTAGTCGCAGCGCTCCGAGAGCAACCGGTAGGTCTGGATCATCGTCCAGGGGTCGGAGTGCTTGACCGAGATCTTGGTGTTGTGGAAGTCGACGTCCTCGAGCAGGCGCACCTCGCGCAGCGCCGACTCGACCATCGCCTCGGGCGTTGGGCCGCCGAACTCGGCGAGGATCTCGTCCTCGAGCGAACCGCCGTTGACGCCGATGCGGATCGCGACGCCGGCCTCGTTGGCGAGCCTGCCGAGCAGCGCGACCTTGTCGTGCTTCTTGATGTTGCCCGGGTTGATGCGCACGCCGGCACAGCCGGCCTCGATCGCCATGACGGCGTACTTCCACTGGAAGTGGATGTCGGCGATGACGGGGATGCGGGCGTGCTCGGCGATGCGCGCGAGCGCCTCGGCGTCCTCCTTGCGCGGCACCGCGACCCGGACCGCGTCGGCGCCGGCGGCCTGCGCCGCGGCGATCGCCTGCAGCGTCAGGTCGGCGTCGTGGGTCGGGGTGACCGTCATCGTCTGCACGCTGATCGGGGCGTCGCCGCCGACCTCGATCGGACCGAGGGTGATCTTGCGCGTGGCACGCCGCTTCGGCCCGGACGGGGTGGCCGCGCGTGCCGAGTCGCCTGGCACGATGGGCAGCTGGGTGGTCACGGATGTCTTTCGGTGCGGATCGTGGTGGAGGCTGCCGCCAACGGTACCGGCAGGGGCATACCGACGGTTCGGACCGACGGGTGGTGCCAGATGGTCCGTGGCGCTAGCCGGGCAGTTGCAGCGGGTTGGTGATGTCGAGCCAGAGCAGCGCGACGAGGACCACACCGAGCACCGCCAACACCGGGACCGCCACGGCGGCGATGGCCCGCGGGTCGACGGTGAAGTCCTGGGCCTTGCCGCGGACCTTGCGCACCGCGTTCACCGCACGCTCGATGCCGAGCACGGCGAGATGGCCGCCGTCGAGCGGGGGCAGGGGCACGAGGTTGAAGATGCCGATGAAGATGTTGATCGAGACGATCAGCAGCAGCAGGGTCAGCAGTCCGCCGCTGCCGCCGCCGGCCTGTCCGGCCACGTTGGCGGCGCCGACCAGCGAGATCGCGCCGTCCATCGTGCGTTCCTCGGCACCGGTCGCCTGCGAGAGCATCTGCATGATGCCGCTGGGCGAGAACACCCGGCCGAGGGCGACCAACGAGCCCACGAACAGGGTGAAGAACCCGACCGGGCCGACGAAGGCCGCCTCGATCGCCTCGCTGACCGTGTAACGCTCGTACACCGACTCCGGCATCAGACCGACCTGGCCGACCGTCTCACCCTCGTCGGTCACCGGCGCCGGGGTGACCGTCAGCGTCAGTTCCTCGCCGTCGCGGACGACGACCAGATCCACGGGCTGACCGGGACGCTGACGGATGGCCTCGCGCAGATCGTCGTAGTCCTGGGATCGCACCCCGTCGACCGCGAGCAGGCGGTCGCCGGGACGCAGGCCCGCCTCCTGCGCCGGTTCGCCCGACATCACCGAGCCCACGACGGTGCTGGGCTCACCGGTCGGCTGGGCGAGGAACAGGAACATGCCGAGAAGCACGGCGATGGCGATCAGGAAGTGCATGACCGAGCCGGCGACCAGCACGATCGCGCGTTGCCACGCCGGCCGATCCGGGAAGAAACGGCCACGGTCGCCCTCGGTGATGCGGTGGTGCAGATCGCCGACCCGCCCCGTGTCGCTCACCTCGCCGGCGACGATCTCGTTGAAGACGGTCCGTGCGTGGCGCAGGTCGTCGCTGTCGCCGACGTTGGTGCGGGTGCGCTGCACGATGCGGTCGGTCAACTCACGGTTGGTCCCCCGCCTGCGCAGTTCGGTCTCGAGCCGGTCCCAGGTCGCGTCGGGCATGCCCGTCCGCGCCGTGGGGGCGCCGACGGAGACCAACTCGTCCTGGCGCTCGCGGTCGCGGTCGACGGCGTAGGCGTCGAAGACCTGCTCGCCGACCGGCCGCAGCCGCTCGTCGAGCGGCGACATGCCCTTGATCGTCACGAACCCGCCCAACGGGAAGGCCTTGACGCCGTACTCGGTCTCGCCGCGGCGCGTCGACCACAGGGTGGGGCCGAAGCCGAGGAAGTAGCGGTCGGCCCGCATCCCGAACCAACGGGCGGTCAGGAAGTGACCGAGTTCGTGGATCATGATCGCCGCCAGCAGACTGACGAGGAACACCACGATCGCGGTGGCACCGGTCATGCGAACTCTCCGGTCGTGAGGGCAGCGGTGGCATGTCGGCGCGCCCAGGCGTCGGCAGCTAGGACGTCCGACAGGTCGCGCGGGTTGCCTGCAGCTTCGCCGTCCC